>JAFIHI010000147.1 GCA_017848755.1 Nakamurella sp.
CCGGTGATGACCTCGTCGAAGATCAGCACCGCGCCGTGACGGGTGCACATCTCTCGCGCCACCTGAAGGAACTCGGCGTCCGGCAGCACCGTGCCGATGTTGTGTGGGATCGGTTCCAGTATGACGGCCGCGATCTCGTCACCGCGCTCGGCGAACAGTTCCCGCAGCGCGGCCACGTCGTTGAACTCCAACACCAGCGTGGCGGCCAGGGTGTCCGGTAGCGACCCGGCGGAGATCGGATCGGGACGGCCGATGCGGTCCGGCGCCGAGATGACGTTCAAGCTGACCGCGTCGTGCCAGCCGTGGTAACAGCCCTGGAACTTCACGATGTAACGACGCCCGGTGGCGGCGCGGGCCACCCGCAACGCGTGATAGGTCGCCTCGGAGCCGGTCGAGGTGAGCAGCACCTTCTCGATCGAGGGCACGAGCTCCACAAGTTGCTCTGCCAGGCGGACCTCACCCGGCGTAACGCCGACGCCGGGAAGGTCGGTGTTGTGCACTGAGGAGACAATGGCGGCCACCACATCCGGATCGTTGTGACCGAGCAACGGCGGCCCGAAGGCCGCGTGGAAGTCGGTGAACACCCGCCCGTCGGCGTCGGTAAAGGTGCCGCCCTTCGCCGAGGTGATGACGAGATCCTCCAGCCCGGGCACCAACCGCTGGCCGCTGTTCACACCCCCGGGAATGAGGGACTTGGCCAGATCCGGCAACGATGTGCGGTCGTTGGTCTCCGACATGTGGCCTCCTCCGATGGGGGTCTCAACGATGCGAGTGTCAGTATCTGTTCGGCTGGACAGAACGCTGTACGGCAGTGTATAACGGCAGGAGAGCGCTGACAAGACTTCGGTGCGTGCCATCCCCTGGCCCGCCTTCCGATACCTGTGCAAGGATCCTGATTCTCGGATGCAGAGGAGGTGGGACGTCGGTGCCCGACCGGAACGGCGACGCGAGCGATCGATACAAGGTCCAGAGCGTGGCACGCGCGCTGCACATGCTGGAGTTGTTGGCCGAACCACCCGGCGACGATGGGCTCGGCGTGACAGAGATCGCCGACGCAACCGGGCTGTCCAAGAGCGCGGCCTTCGCTGTCCTGCAGACCCTGCTGGACGGTGGCTACGTGGCCGACAGCGGCACCGGTCAGCAGCGCCGCTACCACCTGGGGCGGGCGCTGACCCGGCTCGGGGATCGCGCCCGCAGCCAGACCCCGCTGCGGGAAATCGCACTCCCCGTACTCCGTCGGCTGGCGGAGGAGCTGCGGTTGTCTGTGCGTCTGGGCGTGCTTTTGGAGGACGGCGTCGCGGTGATCGAACGCGTGGACGCACCGGGCGGGTTGCGCATCGATCTGCGCATGGGCGACCGCGAGCTGCTGCACACGACGGCGGTCGGCAAGGCGATCCTCGCGGCCGGCACCGACCAGGAGGCTAAAGCGATGCTCGGTTCTCGTGCCCTGATACGGCGCACCCCGAACAGCATTACCGACATCGACGCGCTCCTGGCGCATCTCGATACCATCCGAGCGCGCGGCTACGCCGTCGATGACGAGGAGGATTACGAAGGCATCATCTGTATCGGCGCCGCGATCCGGGACCACACGGATCGGGCGACTGCGGCCCTGAGCGTCACGACGTTGAAGGCGGGCCTCACCGCGGAGCACCTCGCGACCCTCGGCACTTCCTTGGTCGGCGGCGCTGCCGAGATTTCCACGGCTCTCGGATTCGCGCCGCACCCGGCCACCGCCGCCCGCACCAACGGCAAACGAGCAGAAGGCGCGTGAGATGCCAGCATCCGGAAGCGTGATCGTCACCGGCGCCGCGTCCGGGATCGGGCGTGCGGTGGCCGGAAGGCTTGCCGCGGACGGCTTCCACGTGGTGGCCGTCGACCGCACGGCCACCGACTTGGACGCGGCCGTCGGCGCGCTGGGCGATGCGGGGCTATCGGCGACGGCGGTCGCCGGCGATGTCCGCGACCGCAAGACGCACCGGCAAGCTCGCAAGGCCGCACGCACGCACGGGCCGTTGCGCGCGTGGGTCGGTTGCGCCGGGATCACCCGGCTGCATGATCTCGCCGACCTGGACGAGACCGCCGTGCGGGAGGTCGTCGATATCAACCAGATCGGCCTGCTCTGGGGTGCGAGCGAGGCGGTGGCCGAGTGGGTGGCGAACGGCGAAACGGGTGTGGCCGTTGCGATCTCGTCGGTCCACGCCAGGCACGCCGCCGAACGCCATCCGATTTATGAGATGACGAAGGCTGCAGCCGAGGCGCTCATCAGAAGCATCGCCGTGACCTACGGTCGCGCCGGGATTCGCGCCGTCGCCGTCGCACCGGGCGCGATCGAGACGCCCGCGCTGCGCCGATCGCTTCAATCGGCGCCCGACCCGGAAGCGGCCGAGCAGCGCCTGACGATGTTTCCGCCCCTGGAACGGATCGGTCTGGCGACCGAGGTTGCCGATGCCGTGGCGTTCGTTATCTCCGACCGGGCGAGTTACATCTCGGGCACGGTCCTCACAGTCGATGGCGGGTGGTCCGCCGTGCTCGCGCGCGACGCGCCGGACGAGTCCGCCCGCCGGCAGGCGTAACACCTCCGATGGGCGATGCTGCGTCGCGGCGGAAACCTCCCCCAAGCGCCGACCAGATTCGTTACCAGGAAAGGAATGTCGTGTGAAGATCACCGATATCCAAGCAATCGTCTGCCATGCCCGCATGCGCAATTGGATCTTCGTCAAGGTCGTCACCGACGAGCCGGGCCTTATCGGTTGGGGTGAGGCGACACTGGAATGGCACACCCGCAGCGTCGTCGGTGCGATCCAGGACATCGCGGACCTCTTGATCGGCGAGGACCCGACCCGTATCGAATACCTATGGCAGATGATGTACCGGCAACACTTCTGGCACGGCAACGGCGTGGTCCGGTCCACCGCCATCAGCGGCATCGATATCGCACTGTGGGACATCGCCGGCAAGCGGCTCGGCGTTCCGTGCCACGAGTTGTGGGGCGGGCGAGTGCGCGACCACGTCCGGCTCTACTGCCACCTCGGCGGCGGGTCGATGGAGAAGTTCTACGAGACCTCGGTGACCGACTATCAGGCATTCGGAGACCTCGCGGCCGCCGCGGTCGACGACGGCTTTACCGCGATGAAATCCATGGCCGTGCCGTCCACCATGCCGATCGAGGGCACCGCAGCCGTGCGACATGCGGAAGGGTGCGTGGCCGCGATGCGAGAAGCCGTCGGCGATGACATCGATCTGATGGTCGACTGCCACGCACGGCCGTCGCCCGCCATGGGGCTGCGGTTCGCACAGGCCGTCGACGACTACGGCCTGCTGTTCTTCGAGGAGCCGTGCTGGCCGGAATCGGTCCAGGGGCTGGCGCGCATCAACGCAGCCACGAAGACGCCGATCGCCAGCGGCGAGCGGGTGATCGGGCAGCAACAATTCCGGGCACTGTTCGAGGCGGCCGCGATCGATGTGTGCCAGTTCGACATCACCCACGTCGGCGGGCTGACCGAGGCCCGCCGGGTCGCCGCCATGGCCGATACCTACCGCATCGCGATCGCGCCGCACAATCCACAAGGGCCGGTGAGTACTGCCGCATCCCTGGAGTTCGGGTTCAGCCAGCCGAACTACGTCATCTGCGAATCCGTGCACGCGGACGTGCCATGGCGTGTCGATGTCGTCACGGACTCTCACGAGATCGTCCATGACGGCCGGTACGCCAAGCCGCACGATCGCCCCGGTCTGGGCATCGAGATCAACGAGAAGGAGGTCGCCAAGCACCCGTTCCAGCCGGAACTACTGCAGCGGGTGTTCTACCCCGACGGTGCGGTCGGCGACTGGTGAACACGCACTCTAACCGCGGCGGCATCACGGTTCTCGACACCGACCTCACCCTGTCCAACCGCCTCGCCTGGTCGGCCGACGGTCATCAGATGTTCAGCGTCGGCACGCTGTCGCAGCGGATATTCGTTCTAGGACCCGTGAACCGGCGTGACGGACCTCGCCGCACATCTCGTGTGTGGTGGTCGCCGGTGCGGGCCTGGCGACACTCGTCATGCCCGGCAGGGGTTGACGGCCGACGAGCGGCATAGCCGTCGTCTGATCGTCATCTCGTAGATCAACGCATCGCCGCGACAGTGGCGCGCGCACAGGAAGATACCGGTGAGGTCAATCGAGACCACGGTGCTTCCTCATCACAGCTCCATGGGTCAGCGGGAACCCGTCACGGGCGCACGACACCGGCCGGTCGTTGCGCTTGGGCAGGATTCGTCATACTTGTGGTGCCGGCGTGTCGGTCGGTAGTGTCCGTCATCCAGCGAACCGCAGTAGGTGGTCATGGTTTCTCGTCAGGTACCCCGCCCGTCCGAGGTCTTCGAGCTGATGAAGTTCCGCAAGCCGGACTTCAACCTGAAGCGCCGGCGCCTGCGGCGCGCGCTGACCATCTACGACCTGCGCGCGATCGCGCGCCGGCGCACCCCGCGCGCCGCGTTCGACTACACGGACGGCGCGGCCGACGGGGAACTCAGCCTGGCCCGCGCCCGACGCGCCTTCGAGGACGTCGAGTTCCACCCGTCGATCCTGCGGGACGTGTCGCACGTCGACACCTCCACCAGCATCTTCGGCGGGCCGTCGGCGCTGCCGTTCGGCATCGCGCCGACCGGGTTCACCAGGCTCATGCAGACCGAGGGTGAGGTGGCCGGGGCGTCCGCGGCGGGTGCCGCCGGAATCCCGTTCACCCTCTCCACGCTCGGCACCACCTCGATCGAGGCTGTGAAGGCCGCAAACCCGAACGGGCGCAACTGGTTCCAGCTCTACGTGATGCGCGAGCGAGAAACGTCATATGACCTGGTGCGCCGCGCCGCGGCGAGCGGGTTCGACACGCTCTTCTTCACCGTGGACGCGCCGATCGGCGGGGCGCGCCTGCGGGACACGCGTAACGGCTTCTCGATCCCGCCCCAGCTCACCGTCCGGACGGTGGTCGACGCGATGTGGCGGCCGTGGTGGTGGATCGACTTCCTCACCACCCCCAAGCTCGAGTTCGCGTCGCTCACCTCCACCGGCGGAACCGTGGCCGAGCTGCTCAACTCGGCGATGGATCCGACCATCAGCTTCGAGGACCTCAAGGTGATCCGCGGCATGTGGCCGGGAAAGATCGCCGTGAAGGGCGTGCAGACCGTCGAAGACGCGAAACACCTGGCAGATCTCGGCGTGGACGGCGTGGTGCTCTCCAACCACGGCGGTCGTCAACTCGACCGTGCGCCGATCCCGTTCCATCTGCTGCCGGCGGTGGTCCGCGAGGTCGGCCGCGACGTCGAGGTCGTGATGGACACCGGCATCATGAACGGGGCCGACATTGTCGCCGCGCTCGCCATGGGGGCGAAGTTCACGCTGATCGGTCGCGCCTACCTGTACGGCCTGATGGCCGGCGGCCGGGCCGGCGTCGACCGCACCATCGAGATCCTCACCGAAGAGATCACACGCACGATGAAACTGCTCCAGGTGCCCAGCATTGCCGAACTCGAACCACGGCACGTCACTCAACTCGAACGGCTGGTGCCGCGCGCCGGACAATAGCAACGGATCAACCGCGCGGTCGGCGCCACAGCCCGGCGACCAACGCAAGGACGCTACGGCGCGACCGCCACGGTGTGGACGGACGTGTACATCTCCTGTGCCGCCTTGCCCTGTTCGCGGGGGGCGAGGCTGGAATCCTCCTCGCCGCCGAACGGCAGATAGAAGTCAACCCCGGACGTTGGCGCGTTGACCTTGATGACGCCGACCTCAAGGCAGTTCGAGATGTCCGGTGCCGCAGCAAGGTTCGACGTGTAGACGGCCGCGGCCAGGCCGGCAGAGACGGGCCCGGTGAAGGACACGACGTCCGCTGCCTCGACTAACGCCTGACCCGTCTCGACATCGGAAGGGCGTTGCGGTGAGCGAGACTCGATCATCGGGACCCTTTCTCGGCAGCATCCGGAACCAAGTCAGGTCCAACGCATCGACTCTAGCGGCAGGGCCGGCGGCACCGGCACGGCCGGCCGTGCCGGCGAACAACGTCATATTCGCTACAACAGGCTCGCTACAACAGGAAACCGGCGGGGAACGGATCGGACGGATCGAGCATGTACTGCGCGGTGCCGGTGACCCAGGCGCGACCGGTGATCGTCGGCACGACGGCGTCATAGGTGCCGACGCGATCGGTATCGATCAATCGGCCGACGAAGTGTGTGCCGATGAAGGATTCGTTGACGAAGTCGGTGTCGAGCGAGAGTTGGCCGCGCGCATGGAGTTGCGCCATCCGGGCGCTGGTGCCGGTGCCGCACGGCGAGCGGTCGAACCAGCCGGGATGGATCGCCATCGCGTGGCGGGAGTGCCTGGCATCGGAGCCCGGCGCGATCAGCGCGACGTGATGGCAGCCGCGGATCGTCGGGTCCTGCGGATGCACGGGCTCGTCCGCCTCGTTGATCGCGTCCATGATCTTCAGGCCGGCGTCGAGCAGTTCGCCTTTCGCGGAACGGTCGAACGGCAGCCCGATCTCGGCGAGTTCGACCATGGCGTAGAAGTTTCCACCGTACGCGATGTCGTAGCGCACGTCGCCGAGACCCGGCACGTCGACGTGCCGGTCCAGGCCCACGGAGAACGACGGGACGTTGCGGATGGTGACGGCGTCGGCGTGGCCGTCGGTCACCGCCACCTCGGCGACGACCAGCCCGGCGGGCGTGTCCAGACGTATCGTCGTCACCGGTTCGGTCACCGGCACCATTCCGGTCTCTACGAGAACCGTTGCGACGCCTATGGTTCCGTGGCCGCACATCGGTAGGCAGCCAGAGACTTCAATGTACAGCACACCATAGTCCGCGTCCGGACGGGTCGGCGGTTGCAGGATGGCGCCGGACATGGAGGCATGCCCGCGCGGCTCATACATGAGGAGCGTCCGCAGGCTGTCGGAGTTCGCGAGGAACCACCGGCGGCGCTCCGCCATGGTGGCTCCGGGCAGCACCCCGACGCCGCCGGTGATCACCCGCGTCGGCATGCCCTCGGTGTGCGAATCGACGGCGTACAGTACCTTGCTCGTCCGCATGAGACCGACCGTACCCCAGGTGATGTCAGTGCAGGCCGGCAGCGATGGCCGTTTCGGTCGCGGTGCGCACGACCTTCTCCTGCTCCGGAGTGAGCACCTGCCGAGGCGGGCGGCACCGGCCACCCTTGCGGCCGACCATGTCCATCGACAGCTTGATTGCCTGGATGAACTCCGGCTTGGAATCCCACCGCAGCAGCGGATGCATCAGCCGGTAGAGCGGCAGTGCCGTGTCCAGATCGCGCGCCATGCAGGCCCGGAACAGTTCCATGGAGGACACCGGGAACACGTTCGTGTAGCCGGCGATCCAGCCCTTGCCGCCAGCGAGTGCGACCTCCAGCACGGTATCGTCGGTGCCAATCATCGGATCCAGACCCGGTGCCAGTTCTGCAATCTCGTAGATCCGGCGCACGTCGCCGGAGAATTCCTTGACAGCGACGATCAAGCCTTCGTCGTACAGCTTGGCCAGCAGCGCTGGCTTGAGGTCGACCTTCGTGTCGAACGGGTTGTTGTACGCGGACACCGGGAGCCCGGCCTTCGCGATCTCACGGTAGTGCTCCAGAACGCCCCGTTCGTCTGCGGGATACGTGTTGGGCGGCAACGACATCAGCACCTGTGCCCCGGCCTCGGCGGCCTGCTCCGCGAACCGGCGGGCTTCCATCGCGCCGTACGCGCCGGTGCCGGGCATCACGACGAAGCCCTCCGGTGAGGCCTGCACGGCGACCTCGACGACCTTCGCGCGTTCCTCGGGGGTGAGATTCTGGTACTCGCCGAGAGAGCCGTTCGGCGCGACGCCGTCTACACCCTGCGACGCCAACCATGCGACATGCTCGGCGTAGCCGTCATAGTCGATGGACAGGTCGTCGTTGAGCGGCAGTGCCGTCGCCACGATCACACCCCGCCAAGGCTTATCCGCATTCATCACGTTTCCTATCCGGTCGTCGCATCCACGTATCAAGGCTCAGTGCAATGTTACACATTACTCTGGTGACGGCAAACCGGTGCTATCGCGGCCGGCCAGCCGGCGGCCAGCGTGCCGAGCGAGAGCGGCGCGGCGACCGGACGCGTCACCGGCCGATGAGCGGCGGGCGTGCCGAGTTCGTGCGCCGCAACACATTCCGCGGCATAGCCGCAAATTCGCCCCTGGCAATGGCCCATGCCGGGCCTCGCGAGGAGTTTGACGGTGCGGGCGTCAGCAGCACGGTGGTCGCGCGCGATCTCGCGAATCGCCCCGGCCGTGACCTCCTCACATCGACACACCACCGTGTCATCGGTGAGCGCGCCGAGCCACGAGCCGGGGATCTGATACACGGCGGCGAGGGCGTCGGCAAACGTGCGCAACCTCTCACGGCGCCGAGCGAGCCGGATACGCCGCCGCCTCATCGCGAGATCGCCCTGCATATCGGCGATTTCGGGCTCGTCTGGGCGGCTTACGGCTCGGGCGGCGCCGGCGGGCCCAGTGGCACCCACGGCCCGCACTGCCGCGAGGCCAGCGATCTCGCCCTCCACGAGCGCGAGGGCGGCGCCGCCCACGCCGCACACCTCCCCGGCCAAGTACACCCCTGGCACGGTCGAGCGCTGGTCGGCGTCGACCACGGTAACCGGCAGACCCGACGCGCCCGCACGGGTCGCACAGCCGAGGGCCAACGGCAGTTCCAATTGCGGCACGAATCCCCACCCGACGGCGAGCACATCCACCGGAATCCGGCGAGCCCGATCCGGATCGAGTTCGCCGGTCCCGTCGATCGGCGCCACGGTCACGCTTTCGACCCTCCCCCGTCCGTCCGCGCGCAGCACACTCCACTTGGTGAGGATCGAGACGCCATGGCGCGTCAGCGTATTCGCGTACGCGGCGCCCTCCGCGAGTTTGCTTGTAGCGCTGAAGAGCCTGCCTGGGTGGCGCAGCCAGGACGCGGGCGACGCGGCTTCCACGATCGCGGGAACGGTGGCCCCACGGCGCACCAGCCCCGCGCCGACGGACAACAGGAACGGCCCCGTCCCGGCCACGACGACCCGCTTGCCCGCGAGCACTCCATGGCCCTTGATCAACGACTGGACGCCCCCGGCGGTCAGCACGCCCGGGAGGTCCCAACCGGGGAAGGGGATCTGCAGATCGAACGCGCCCGGCGCGAGCACCAGCGTGCGCGCCCGCACCATCGACTCGTGCCGCTGCGGTGTGGCCGCGTCGATCGCAAGTACGTCGAAAAACGTCGATGACGTCGTGCCCGCCGCACCCCCTTCGGAGCCGGCTGAGCCCCGCGCGGACCCCGCAGCACCTGGTGCGGGCTCGGCAGCACCTGGCGCGGGCTCGGCAGCACCAGCTTCGGCCGGCTGCACCGCCCACACCTCGTACCTGCTCAGGTGCGCCGCGCGTCCGGCCGCCACGTGCTGGGCGAGACGATCGCGCAGGCGCCAGTAGCGCGCGAGACTGTGGTGGTAGGGCGCAATTTCGGCATCGCGGACCCGGTTCGGTTCGTGTCTGGGCGCCGGATGGCGCCAGAACTGCCCGCCGACCGCAGGTTCGGCATCGATCACCGCGACGCGCGCGCCCCGGTCCGCCGCGGCGACGGTGGCGGCCAGTCCGGCCGGCCCCGCACCGATGACGGCCACGTCCCATACCTGGTCGCGCTCAGACGGCGAGATCGTCATGGCCCGTTCCTCGTTGTGTCGTCACCGAGATCCCGTCGGCGGCCGGCGCGCGACAGGCCCGCTGGTTCGGCGCGCCGTCTATCGTGACGAGGCAGTCGAAACAGACCCCGATGCCGCAGAACAGGCCTCGCGGTCTGGCGTCCACGCGGGTGACGCGCCAGGAGTAGATGCCCGCGGCGATCAGGGCGGCCCCCACACTCTGCCCCGGCCGGAACGGGATCGGCTGACCGTCGAAGGTGAATGTGGGCATCGTCACGCCGCCTCGAAGACGAACCGATCCGGCGAGAACGGCTCGGCCGGAACGAATGTCGATCGTCCGGAGACCAGGTCCGCGATCATCTCGCCGGTGGCGGGCGCCAGACCGATACCTGCACCCTCGTGTCCGCAGGCGTGGTAGACGCCACCGATCCGGGAGTCCGCGCCGATCACCGGAAGGTGGTCCGGACAGTACGGGCGAAACCCTGTGTAGACCCGCAGCAGCGACACCCGATCCAGGAACGGGAAGATCCGAACAGCCTGTGCCGCCATGGTTCTCACCACCGCATAGGAGATGGTCGTATCGAATCCGACCCGTTCGCGGCTGGCGCCGATCAACACCGTGCCGCCGCGCGTGCCCTCGACCACGACGGACGTCTCCAAGCCGGCCGCTCCGGACGCGACGTTCGACACGTAGTCGGCCGTGTACACCTTGTGCCGCACAACGCGGGGCAACGGTTCCGTCACCAGAATGAACCCCCGGCGCGGCAGCACAGGCACCGGGGCACCGATCCGGGCCGACACGTCGCCTGCCCACGTGCCGGTCGCGTTGACCACCGCGTCGGCGTCGATCTCGACCACGGCGCCATCGACGCGGCATTCGACGCTCCACACCTGACCGTCGGAACGCGTCCTGACGCCGAGCACCTCCACGCCATGGCGCACCGTCGCGCCGTCGATTCGGGCCGCGTACAGCAGCGCCGCAGTAGCGCGAACCGGCTGCACCTGTTGATCGCCCGGATAGAACACACCGCCGGGCAGGTCCGGCGCGAGATTCGGTTCGTAGCCTGATAAGTCGCCGGGTTCAACCGGCTCGCACGAGACACCTGCCGCGGCCTGCTGCGTGGCGAACTCGCGCAGCGCGCCCAGCGTTTCATCCGTCGTCGCGACGACGAGCCCGCCCTTCGGCTCCCATTCGAGCGTATCCGCACCGAGACGCTCGGCGATCCGGCGCCAGAGTTCGACGGACCGAAGCGCGAGCGCGAGTTCGGGGCCGGCCGACTTATCCGAAACGAGAATGTTGCCCTCACCGCGGCTGGTCGTCCCCCCACCGACGGGGCCACGGTCGACGACAGTCACCTCGTGCCCGTCCCGCGCGAGTGAGTAGGCGCACGCCGCGCCCACCATGCCGGCTCCGACCACGACGACACGCGCCATCGTCACCTCCGAACACGTCCGCGAGGCCGCACGGCAACCTCCCCACCGGTACAATGTTACATATCAGGCTGTCGGGCGTCGGATGGGGCGCGAAGGCACGGTCGGGTGCGCAACGAGGGCCTTGATGTGCCGGAAGAACGCGTCTGCGTCGACTGCTTCGATCACCTTCGCGTTCGGCGCGAGTCCGTGGACCCCCCAAGACATCGCGGAATAGCCGCGGGTGAGGTCCGAGCCTGTCTCGACGTCCACGTGATACGGCGCGCTCGCCGTGATCAGTTCGGGATGCAACAGCACGGCAACGGTGAGTGAGTCCGGGTGCGTCGATCCGTCGATCCCGACGCTCCGGTCGAAATCGAGGGTGGCGGCAACGATCGTGGTGAAGAAGTCCGCGATCGGGGTGCCGATGGCAGCGATCTCATCGAGATGGGCTTGGTCGAACACGGCGTCCCGCAAGGTGAGTCGGTCCCACGGGACGATGACGGTGGTGAAACCGGCGGCCAGCACAGCTTTCGCGGCCTCCGGATCGACATAGAAGTTGAATTCGGCGGCTGCCGTGATGTTCCCGCGGCCGTTGTTCGACCCGCCCATGACGTACAGGGCCTTGACGTTATGAACGAATTCGCGATCCTTCGCGGCCGCCAACGCGATGTTGGTGAGCGGGCCGATCGCGACAATGCAGAGCTCGCCCGCATTCTCGGCCGCGATACGGATAAGCGCGTCGACCGCATGTTCCGTTTCCGGCGCCAGGCCAGACATGTCGATCGCAAGACCCCCGACACCGTCCCCATGTACGTTCTCGGCGCTCACCCACGGGCGCAGGATCGGTTGCCGAGCGCCGAGGTACACGGGCACGGTGCCGAGCTCGCCGGCGACCGACATCGTGAGGAAAGCGTTACGCACCTGCTGGTCGAACCCGACGTTGCCGGCGACCATGGTGATCGCCTTGAGGTCCGCGGCCGAGTCGAGCAGGCCGGTCAGGATGGCGACGCAGTCGTCCTGTGCGGTGTCGGTGTCTATCACCAGCGGGACGGGCATGTGGGCCTCCACGAACGGGTATGACGATGTTCTCGCAGTCGGGGTGTCGCCGTCATGTCTACTGCATGTTTGCACCTTTGTCGAGAAGCGGCCGACCCACTCAGCACCGAAGTCCCGCGCATAACGGCCGTACTACCGCGTGACGGTGCCTTGCAGGGGATCGATGCCCCGTATATGTTGAGTTCATGTCTAGTGCGCGACGGGTTACCCCATGACGTCGTCCGGAGGTGCGGTGTCCGTCGCACCTCGGATCGCGGTCGTCGGCAGCTACGGCGTCGGCATGACGATGCGCCTGGCGCGCGTCCCGGAGCGAGGCGAGACGCTCGCCGAAGCCTCGTTTTCCGCCGGCCCCGGTGGCAAGGGATCGAACCAGGCCATCGGTACGGCCCGACTCGGTGCCCGCACGAGCCTTCTGACCGCCGTCGGCGACGACGAGTTCGGCGCTGCGGCGCACCGGCTCTGGCAGGAGGAAGGCGTCGACGACTCCGGCGTCGTCACCGTGGACGCCGCCACGATGGTGGGCGTGATCCTCGTAGAGCCCGACGGCGAGAACCGCATCGTCATCGCGCCCGGCGCGCTCGACGTGCTCTCACCGCACCACGTGGACGCGTTCGCCAACGCGATCGCCACCGCGGATCTGATGATGGTGTGCAACGAGATCCCGGCAGCGACCGTGGTGGCGGCACTGCGCACGGCGCGCCACCACGGGGTGCGGACCCTGTTCAACCCGGCACCGGCGCGGGATATCCCGGCCGACGCGCGCAGCTTGGTCGACTACCTCACACCGAATTTCGGCGAAGCCCGCGTGCTCGCTGGCTTGGACGAGACCGCCGGTGTAGACGAGATTCTCGATCGCCTGCGACAGCTCTTCAGCGCCACCATCGTGCTCACCGCCGGTCGTGACGGCGCCTACGTCGATGACCCGCGAACCGGCGCGCGCACGCACGTCCCGGCAATCGCGCCGCCGCGCGTCGTGGACACGACCGGTGCCGGCGATGCGTTCAATGCTGCCCTCGCCGTCGCTCTGTGCCAGGGCGCGTCGCCCGTCGATGCGGCCGCGCGAGCCTCGGCCGCCGGAGCGTTCGCTGTCAGCAGGCATGAGGTGATCCCGGGGCTCGGTCGCCCCGCGGACATCGCCGAACTCCTGTCCCAGGACAGCTCCGTCCGGTAGCAGGTGCCGGCCGGCACTCCTCGCCCATACGCATGACACTCTCACCCGCCCGATGACAGAGGAAATCGACATGTCCTACAGCGCAACAGATCCCAGATCGCTCGCACCCTATATCCAGCACACCCGCATCGCGGTGGGGATGACCCGTGACAACCTCATCGCGCATTGCCATGAAGCCGCCGAGTTCGGGTTCGACGCCGCCATGGTGCCCGCCAGCTGGGTGCCGCTCGCGGTCGACGTGCTGCGCGGCACCGGTGTCAAGGTCGCGTCCGCGCTCGACTTCCCGACGGTCGGCGTGATGACGTCCGCCGGCAAGGCCGCCGAGGCCCGCGCGATCGCCGATGCCGGGGCGGATCAGCTCGACATGGGCGTGCAGATCGGTTGGCTCAAAAGCGGCATGGACGACGAGTTCGCCGGCGATATCGCTGGTGTGGTGGCCGCCGGCATCCCCGTCAAGGTGATGCTCGAGCTTCCGCTGCTGACGCCGGCCGAGCGCGACCGCGCGGTGGACCTTGCGATGGATTCCGGTGCCGCCTACCTGAAGAACGCGTCAAGCGGCGCGGTCGAGGTCGCGAACCCCGACTCGATCCGCTACCTCGTCGGCCGCGCGCGAGAGGGCGTGCGCGTCAAGGCATCCGGAAAGATCACTAGCCTGGCGCAGGCCGTCTCGCTGCTGGACGCGGGAGCCGTGCTGCTCGGCACCAGTTCCGGGGTGGACATCGTCACCGGCGGCACGCGGGCGGCCGCCGGCGTATCGGGATACTGATCACCCGCACGACATGCGACCCACCCCCCGGCAGGACGGAACCAGCGATCTCGATCGGGATCTCGCCCGGTTCGACCTGCGGCGGAACGGCCCCGACCCTCTGCACGTGCAGATCGAGCAGGCCATCCGCGACCGGATCGTGACTGGGCGCTGGCCCGCGCACCGCCAGCTGCCCCCGGAACCGGAGTGCGCCACGCTGCTGGGCGTCAACCGCGGCACGTTCCGCCGCGCGCTCGCCGCGCTGATCGCACAGGGGCTCGTCATCGCGCACCGCGGCCGCGGCACCTTCGTCGCGCCGACCGCAGGCGACGCCTCGATCGCGCAGCGCTTCCGATCACTGTCGGAAGACTTTGCGGCGCAAGGCTTCACATTCACCCGGCACGTTCGCTCGCTGACGGCGGGCCGACTGCCGCTGCCGGTACGTGCCGTGCTCGGGGCGTCGCCGAGTACACCGGGAATGCGGTTGGAGCGGGTATTCGAAGCCGCGCAAGGCCCGCTCGCGTATCTCGTCAACTATGTACGTACGGACGGTTGTCCGTCGCTCGTCGACGTGGACTTCACCCGCGTGTCGCTGTTCGACGCGCTCACAACGACTTTCGGCGTTCGCATCGACCACGGCCGACGCACGATCAGCGCGCAGGCCGCATCCGGTGAGGTCGCCTCGGCGCTGGGCGTGCCGCCCGGAACGGCGGTGCTGTACCTGGAGCAGGTCAGCTTCACGGAAGGTGGGACCGCCATCGAATACTCCGATGTGTGGATCGACAGCGCGAAGGTCACGATCACCTCGATGCTGCAGCGGGACTGACGCGCGCCCCCCACCCCTCCGCACCCTGCCGCCGAGCGGTGCGAGATACGGGCAAAACAGACAGGAACCGCTGCATTTCGCACCACGCGGCGGGGGAAGAAAGGCACGGGCATTACGGTAAGACCATGCATGCAGCCCGGATCTCTGTGCCCGGCGGCCCAGAGCTGCTGGGCTGGGGGGAGGTCCCGGATCCGCGGCTTCGGCCCGGCGAGGTCCTGATCGACGTCGCCGCCGCCGGCGTGAACCGGGCCGACCTGCTGCAGCGGCTCGGCCGTTACGACCCACCGCCCGGCGAGTCCGACATCCTCGGTCTGGAGTGTTCCGGAACGATCATCGCCGCCCATGACGACGTTCGCGGCGTCGCCGTCGGGCAGCAGGTGTGCGCCTTGCTCGCCGGCGGCGGGTACGCGGAGCGAGTCGCAGTTCCCGCGACGCAGGTACTGCCGCTGCCGCAAGGGGTTTCGCTCACGGATGCCGCCGCCCTGCCGGAGGCGGTCTGCACGGTGTGGTCGAATCTCGTGCTCACTGCTGGCCTCTCACCCAGGCACTTCGTCCTCGTTCATGGCGGCAGTTCGGGCGTCGGCACCGCAGCCGTGCAGATCGCGCATGCCATCGGCGCCCGGGTCGGCGTGACTGCGTCGAGCACCGGCAAGCTCGACGCGTGCCGCGAACTCGGCGCCGACGTGTTGATCGACTACCGCACTGACGATTTCGTCGAGCGGACGCTACAGGCGACGGGCGGGCGCGGCGCGGATGTGATCCTCGACGTGGTTGGCGGCCCCTACCTGGCGCGCAACGTGCGGGCGCTGGCCGACGGCGGCCGGCTCGTCATCATCGGCCTACTGGGCGGCGCCACCGGCGAACTGGACCTTTCCGCGCTCATGGCGCGCCGAGCCGGCGTCATCGGGACGCAACTGCGCACCCGCCCCGCGAATGGACCCGGGTCGAAGGCCGAGGTGGTGGCGGCCGTTCGCGACCACGTGTGGCCGCTCCTTGCGTCGGGCGCGGTACGGCCGGTGATCGGCGCGCGTTTCCCTATGGACCGCGCGAGCGCTGCGCATCGCTTGCTCGAGACGGGCGGTGTGGTGGGGAAGATCGTCCTCACTCGACCGGCCTGATACCGATGCGGAAGAATAGCGGCAGGACAGCAACGGTTTTCGGGTAGATCGAGGATGGGTGCGATGGGCGAAGGCGCGGACGACAGTATGGACGACAAGGGGCGACCGGAAGCGGAGCAGGGCCCGCGGCAGGTGGTCGTCATCGGCCCGGACGGGCAACCGGTGGCCGTCGCGCCCATCCCCTCGGGCGATTCGGACGACGAATCCGCCAGCGCCATCGGCGAACCCGCCAAGGTCATGCGCATCGGGACCATGATCAAACAGTTGCTCGAGGAGGTTCGCGCGGCCCCGCTGGACGAGGCGAGTCGGGTGCGGCTCAGGGAGATCCACGCGAAGTCGATCGCGGAGCTCGAATCCGGGTTGTCGCCGGAGTTGCGCGATGAGCTGGAACGGCTCTCCCTTCCGTTCACCGACGATTCGGTTCCGTCCGAGGGCGAGCTTCGGATCGCCCAGGCGCAGCTCGTCGGCTGGCTGGAAGGCGTCTTCCACGGCCTGCAGACGGCGTTGTTCGCCCAGCAGATGGCCGCCCGGGTCCAGCTCGAGCAGATGCGGCGCGGGCAACTTCCGCCCGGGATGAGCGCGCCCACCGAGGGCCAACCCACGCGCGGAACCGGGCAGTACCTGTAGCAGCAGCGATGGGACAAAGCCCGACCGGTAGGAACCGGCGCGGCCTCCCGCCGCACCCTCCTGATCGCACGCCTGCCCGTCTGGCAGGATAACCGAATGGTCGATCGGGAACGCCTCCGCCGTCTGCACGCCCGCGAACGCGAACAGTTCGTCACCAACCATCCGCGGTCCGCGGAGCTCTTCGCCCGGGCCGCCGAGCACATGCCACACGGTGTGCCGATGAGCTGGATGGCGAAATGGCCCGGCGATTTCCCGGTGTTCGTCGAGAGCGCCTCGGGTGCGCATTTCACCGACGCGGACGGCATCGATTACGTCGATCTCTGCCTCGGCGATACCGGCGCAATGGCTGGGCATTCGCCCGCGGAAACCGTTGCGGCGGTGACGAAGTCCCTGCCGCACGGCGTCACTACCATGCTCCCCGGAGCGGCGGCCATCGAGGTCTCCGACGAGCTGTCCGCGCGATTCGGCCTGCCGTTCTGGCAGTTCACGCTGAGCGCGACGGACGCGAACCGGCACGCGATCCGCTACGCGCGGGCGCTCACCGGCCGGGGCAAGATCGTGGTGCACGACTTCTGCTACCACGGGTCCGTCGACGAGGCGTTCGCCACGCGCGACGAGAGCGGGCGCACCGTCAATCGCCGCTCGAACATCGGCCCGCCGGTCGACACCGCGGAGACCACGATCGTGGTCCCGTTCAACGACATCGGCGCGCTACGAACCGCTTTGGCGACCGGCGACGTGGCGGCCGTCCTCATCGAGCCCGCACTCACCAACATCGGCATCGTGCTGCCGGATGCCGGCTACCATGACGCCGTTCGTGAACTGTGCACCCGATTCGGAACGCTGCTCATCATCGACGAGACCCACACGATCTGCACCGGTCCGGGCGGATACACTGCGGCGCACGCACTTTCGCCTGACCTGCTGGTGATCGGGAAGGCGATCGGCGGCGGAATCCCGTGTGGCACCTTCGGAATGTCCGCCGAGGTGGCCGCGCGCGTCGAGAAGGTCGTGGCCCTGGAGGATATCGACGTCGGTGGCATCGGCGGCACGCTCGCAGGCAACACGCTGTCGATGACGGCAATGGCGGCGACGCTGCGCGAAGTGCTCACCCCGGCGGCGTTCGAGCGCATGATCCCACTCGGCGAACGCTGGGCGGACGGGGTCGCGGCCGGCATCGAGCGGCACGGCCTGCCTTGGCATGTGACGCGACTGGGATGCCGTGCGGAGTACGGGTTCTCGCCGGAGCTTCCGCACGACGGCGCTGAGGCGGCCGCCGCGGACGACTTCGAGCTGCAGCAGTTCCTGCACCTCTACGCGCTGAATCGCGGGATCCTGCTCACCCCGTTCCACAACATGGCGCTGATGAGCCCGGCGACCACCGAGGCCGACGTCGATGCGCACACGGCCATGTTCGACGCCTGCCTCGCGGAGTTGATGGCGCCGTAAGGTGTGAATCCAGCAGGAAAGTGTCGCATTTGTCCCGGTTTCATTCACACTCTTGTGCAGGATTCTGCAGGATTCACACCTCGTTGTTGAGGATGTGAGTCCTGCAGCGTTCTGTCCGGAATGTCCCAGTTCCATTCACACCCTGGAAGCGGTCTCGGGAAACGTCATTCGCGCCGGGTGGCTCATATGGACCGACTACCTTTCGCGACGAGAACTCGAGGATTCACACTATCGCGGAATACGTCGGCCACCCATTTGCCGACTGCTGCCATGCAATGCGACGGCGTATTTCGCCTCCTGCCAGGCATTTGGCACCCATCATTTCGACGCCATCCGCGGCAATACATTCGACAGCGCGCAGCCTTCCCACCTGCGCAATCAATTCGTGAGGAGCGCATCGGCACCTGTTGCCATGCGTATCGTGTCATGTTGTGGGAATCCAACAGCTGAGCACGACGAGCCACCTCTGACCGCACCGATTGAGGTACGGAATCCCGATTTGGAAGTATATGATCTACGTCACATTTGTTTTTCAAATGTTCCTCACATAAGGTTCTCGGCATTTCCTTTTTCCACGCCGACCCCCCTGCAACGCGCGGCGAGATGTCCGTTGGGTGCGGAGCGGGTCGCATACCTCACGAGGACGGGTGACGGTGAAACGCTCCATTCGAAAGGCGACCACCGTCGTCGGCGCACTGACGCTGACGGCCGGGGTGGTCCTCACGGTGCCGCTGGCAGCCAACGCCGCGGTGAGCACCGACGCGCCAGTGGTGATCAACGAGGTGTATGGCGGCGGCGGCAACTCCGGCGCACCGTACAAGAACGACTTCATCGAGCTGTACAACCCGGGGGATGCCGCCGTACCCCTGGAAGGCTGGTCGGTTCAGTACGCCTCAGCGGCGGGGAGTTCTTGGTCCAACCCCACGGCCCTGAGCGGACAGATCGCGCCGCATTCGACGTTCTTGATCGCCGAGGCGGGCGGCGCCACGGGCGCGGATCTGCCGACACCGGACATTGCCGGGGGCACCCTGAACCTGTCCGCTGCCGCTGGCAAGGTTGCGCTGGTCAACAGCACTGTGCCACTGACCTGCGCCACCGGCTGCGCGGCCCTCGACGCCGTCGTCGATCTGGTGGGCTACGGATCCACCGCCTCCAGCTTCGCGGGCACCAAGCCGGCTCCCGGGACGACGAATAGCACTTCCGTGTCCCGCAACGCTTCTCACACCAACACCGCCGACAACGCGGCAGACTTCACCGCCGGCGCTCCCACGCCGACAGCCTGTGGCGTCGCCTGCGCCGCACCGCCGCCGACGGATCAGGGCACCAAGACCATCGCGGAGATCCAGGGTACGGGCGACACCTCGCCGATCGCCGGTGACACGGTCACCACGCGGGGCGTCGTGACCGCGACCTACCCGACCGGCGGCTTCAACGGGTACGTGATCCAGACCCCCGGCACGGGCGGCGATGTCGACTTCGCCACGCACACGGCATCCGATGGCATCTTCGTGTTCTCCCCTGGCACCGTCGGCTCCGTGTCGATCGGCGACTACGTGCAGGTCACCGGGAGCGTCTCCGAGTACCAGGGACTGACCGAACTGACCGTCGCCGCCGGCAAGCTGACCAGGCTCACCGAGGCCGTCGCCGAGCCGAAGCCGATCACCACCGGTTGGCCGCGCACCGATGCGCAGCGCGAGTCCATCGAATCGATGCTGTTCGCCGGATCCGGCAATTACACGATCACGAACACCTACTCCACGAATCAATACGGGGAGGTCGGCCTCGCGTTCGGCGACAAGCCGTTGATCCAGTGGACCGACGAGGCCAGGCCGGGCAGTCCCGAGGCCGCGGCCATCCAAGCCGACAATGCCGCCCGCGCAGTCACTCTCGACGACGGCGCCAGCACCAACTTCCTGTCGGCCGCGAACCAGAACCTGACCCCGCCGTACGTCTCCCAGAGCAAGCCGGTCCGCGTCGGCGAAACCGTCACCTTCACCAGCCCGGTGGTCGTCGACTTCCGGAACAACACGTGGAAGCTGCAGCCGACCAGCACAGTCACCGCTGCTCATCCCGACGCATACCCAGCGATCTGGACCAACAACCGGGCGGACACGCCCGACGCGGCGTCCCTCGCCAAGAACGGCACCCCGGACATCAAGGTCGCCTCCTTCAACGTGCTCAACTTCTTCACGATGACGGGCGCGCTGTACCAGAGCACCCACGGCGTCACGTGCACGTCGTACAAGGACCGTGACGGCAACCCGATCACCGTCAACACCTGCCCCGGGCAGGGCCCGCGCGGCGCTTGGGATGACGCGAACTTCCAGCGCCAGTACGACAAGACCGTCGCCGCGATCAGTGCCTCCGGCGCGAACGTGATCGGCCTGATGGAGGTGGAGAACTCGGCGGTGCTCGGTGAGGCGAAGGACGCCACGGTGAAGTTCCTGGTGGATCAGCTCAACGCCAAGGCCGGGTCGACCGTCTGGGCCTACACGTCGCCGCCGCAATCGGCGCTGCCGGCGCTCGAAAACATGGACGTGATCAACTGCGCCATCATCTATCAGCCCGCGATCGTCACACCCGACGGCGCCGCCATGATGTTGTCCGATCAGAGCGCCCCGGGACAGGCGTTCGGCAACGCGCGCGAGCCGATCGCCCAGGTCTTCACACCGAAGGCCGGCGGTGATCCCTTCATCTTCGCGGTCAACCACTTCAAATCGAAGGGTTCGGGCAGCGGACCGGGCAACACCGACACCGGCGACGGGCAGGGCGCATCGAACGCGGACCGCATCGAACAGGCGAAGGCCCTCGTCACCTGGCTCGACTCCCTCAAGACGACAACTGGCGTGCAGGCCGTGGTCTCCGTGGGCGACTACAACTCCTACGGGCAGGAAGACCCGATGCAGGTGCTGTACCAGGCGGGTTACGTCGACGCCGAGAAGCACTTCGAACTGGGCAAGTACTCCTACTCGTACTCCGGACTATCCGGGTCGCTCGACCACGCGCTCTTGAACTCGGCGGCGCTGGCGCGGGCCACCGGTGCGGACGTCTGGAACATCAACTCTCCGGAGTCCATCGCCCTGGAATACAGCCGGTACAACTATTCCGGCACGAACTTCTACCAACCTGACCCGTACGCCTCGTCCGACCACGACCCGGTCGTCGTGGGTCTGACGGCCAGCGCCCCGGCGACCACCGTGCAGATCCTGGGAATCAACGACTTCCACGGTCGCATCCAAGCCAACGGGCAGGAGGCCGGCGCGGCCGTCCTCGCGGGTGCGGTGAAGTCGTTGCGCGCGGAGAATCCGAACACAGTGTTCTCGGCGGCGGGCGACCTGATCGGCGCCTCGACGTTCGAGTCGTTCATCGCCCACGACAAGCCCACGATCGACGCGCTCAACGCGGCGGGCCTGGAGGTCTCCGCCGTGGGCAATCACGAGTTCGACCAGGGCTACAACGATCTGGTGAACCGGGTGATGGCCCCGTACAACGCGACCACCAACCCGTACGGCGGCGCGGAGTGGACATACCTCGGCGCAAACGTGAAGTTCAAGGCAACCGGAAATCCGGCGCTGCCGACCGTGTGGACCAAGAAGATGAACGGCGTCACCGTCGGTTTCGTCGGTGCGGTGACCGAGCATCTGGACGAGTTGGTCTCGCCGGCCGGTATCGCGGACATCACGGTGACGGACATCGCGGCGGCCGCGAACAAGGAGGCCGACGCGCTGAAGGCCGAAGGCGCAAGCATTGTCGTCCTGCTGGTGCACGAGGGAGCGCCGAACACGAGCTGCTCGTCGGTGACCGACGGTTCGAACGACTTCGGAAAGATCGTCAACGCATTGGACGAGAACGTCGATGCCGTCATCTCCGGTCACACGCATCTGACGTACAACTGCATGGTCGACGTGCCGCAGTGGCAGACCGAGAACCGTCCGATTACCCAACGGCCGGTGGTGTCGGCGGGCCAGTACGGCTACAACCTCGACCAGTTGCTCTTCACGGTCTCTGCCACCCATCAGGTGACGAAGATTGAGTCCAACACCATCGCGCTGACCAAGCAGGTGGGCGGCACATGGACGGCCCAGTACTCGGCCGACGGCACCGTCGGGCAGATCGTATCGAGGGCTGTCGCCGACGCGGCAGTACTCGGTGCGCAGCCACTGGGCCAGATCGCGGGGCCGTTCAACCGTGCGAAGCTGGCGGACGGCACCGAGAATCGCGGCGGCGAATCCACTTTGGGCAATCTGGTGGCCGAGGCGCAGCGCTGGGCGACCCGGGACACGACCACCGGCGGGGCGCAGATCGCGTTCATGAACCCGGGCGGCTTGCGCGCCGATATGGTCGGCAATAATGCGAGCGGGTATCCGGCCGTGCTGACCTATAAGCAGGCCGCTACGGTACAGCCCTTCGCGAACACCCTCGTGAACATGAAGCTCACCGGTGCGCAGATCAAGACCGTGCTGGAACAGCAGTGGCAGCCGGCCGGCGCCTCCCGGCCGTTCCTGAAATTGGGCATCTCGAAGGGTTTCAGCTACACCTACGATCCGGGGGCGGCCACCGGGGACCACGTCACGCACATGTGGCTGAACGGCACCCCGATCAGCCCGACCGCGTCATACTCGGTGACGGTGAACTCGTTCCTCGCTGCGGGCGGCGACAACTTCTTGGAACTCGCGAACGGCGCGAGCAAGAAGGACACCGGCCAGACCGACCTGCAGGGCATGGTCGACTACATGGCGGCGATGACGACGTCCGCGGCGCTGCCGGTGGACAATTCGCAACGATCGGTCGGGGTGCACTTCCCGGCCGGAAGCACCGTGCAGGACGGTCAGTCGGTGCAGTTCGATCTGTCGTCGCTGGCGATGACGACCGGCACCGTGCAGGACACGACCGTCACGGTCAAGCTGGGCGGCACGACGTTGGGCACGTTCCCGGTCGACAACGCCAACGGCAGCTCGCCGATGGACGAGTACGGCACCGCCCATGTGACGGTGACGGTGCCCGCCGGCACACCCGCCGGTCCGGCGACGCTCACCGTCGCGGGGAACAACACCGGGACCGTGACATCGGTGGGGATCACGGTTGAATCGTCGGCGGCGACGTGCACCGGTACGCGGACGCCGGCCGCCTGCACAATCGACAATCCGGTGGCGTCACCGGGCGGCACGATCACGGTCAAGCTGTCCAAGTTCCGGCCGCTGTCACCCATCGTGATCGCACTGGACAGCAAGCCGTACCTGATCGGTCTCGCGCTGACCGGCCTCGACGGCAAGGCCACGGTGAAGGTCCAACTGCCGAAGACCGTTTCGCGCGGACAACACCGGCTGTGGTTCCTATCCACGAGTCACCAGGTGATCAGCGCCACGATCACCGTTCGTTGACGGATCGTCCGATGCCGCACCGGTTCTCACGCCGGTGCGGCATCGGCGCCGTGAATGGCGCCGTGGGGTGTGCGGTGGGCTGTGAGTACTGCAGCATTCTGTCCGAAATGGCCCGGTTTTACTCACACCTTCCTGCAGGATGCACACCCCATTTTCGAAGAGTGATTTCGAAGAGTGTGAATGCTGCAGCATTCTGTCCGAAATGGCCCGGTTTTACTCACACCTTCCTGCAGGATTCACACCGCGGGGCGCGGGGATTCCTCGCGGATGCCCCAGGGGGAGCCGTGCTCGGCGAGGAGGCCGAGGAACGGCTGGGCTGGGAAGGCCTCTGGTCCGAGAACGCCCGCGCCGGACCAGGTCCCGTTCGCGATGAGCTCGAGTGCGATCACCGGGCACACCGCCGTCTGCCACACCACCGCCTGCGAGCCGTATTCGCGCATGGACCAGTCGTTGTCCACCACGTGATAGAGGTACACCTCGCGGGGTTCGCTGTCGGTGCCGAGGCCGCGGACCCAGGTGCCAGCGCAGGTTTTGCCGTGCATCTTGTCGCCGAGGGTCGCGGGGTCCGGCAGCAAGGCGGCGATGACGTCGCGCGGGGACACGGCCACGTCGCCGACCTGAACCTTCTCAACCTTGTCGATGCCGAGAGTGTGCTGCATCTTGAGCATCTCGATGAATTCGCGGCCGAGCCCGTACTTGAACGTCACCCGGCCCACGTCGATCCAGCGTGGGATCAGCAGCACCTCTTCGTGTTCCACGTTGACGCACTCGACTTCGCCGATGCCCTCCGGGAAGTCGAATACCTCTGGCTCGCTGAACGGCGCCGTGGTGAAATGCCCGCGGCCCTTCTCGAAGATCACTGGTGGATTGAGGCATTCCTCGATCGTCGTCCAGATGGAGAACGTCGGCGCGAACGAATAACCCTCGACCTCCAGGTTGCCGCCGTCGCGCACGCCGATCTCGTCAATGCGCGAGAACAGGTGATCCGCAGCATATCTCGCGAACACATCCGATAGGCCCGGCTCGACGCCCATTCCGACCAGGGCGAGCCGGCCGGACTTCTCCCAGGCGTCGGCCATCGCGAACTGCTCGTCGCCGAGCTTCACACCGGGAACGTGGTAGGGATCGGTGGGATGCGGCTGGGACAGCGACATCGCCATGTCCAAGTAGTGCACACCGCAGTCGAGGGCCGCCGTGAAGAGCGGCATGACGAACCGCGGGTCCGTGGCGTTGAGCAGCACATCGCACTCGTACCGCTTGAGAAGCCCTGCGACGGCGTCGATATCGGTCGCATCGACCTGTGCGGCGACGAACCGGCCGTCGGCCACGCGGTCCACGCAGTGCTGGGCCCGGCCGAGGTTGTAGTCCGCGACGACCATGGCATCCAGGTAGTCGCGGCGCGCCGCCGTGACCGCGATCGCCGAACCGACTCCCCCGGCCCCGACCAGCAGCACACGGAGTTTCCCGGACGGCTTGCCGGCCGCGGACTGCGTCATCCCCGAGGTCTTACCCGACCCCATACCGGATCGGCCCGACAAAACGGGAACTGTTTCATCCCAACGTGTTCCGTTAGCCGCATCGACCCGCCGGCGGGCGACTCCGGATAGCGTCTCGACGACGACCCGGTTCGCCAGCAGGGCGGTGACATCGGAGTGGTCGTAGGACGGGGCGACCTCGACGATCTCCATGCCGACCAGGTTCGAATCCCGCCCGATCCGGCGGACCGCGTCGAGCAACTGCCGGGAGGTCAGCCCACCGGGCTCCGGCGTACCGGTTCCGGGGGCGGTGCCGGGATCGACCACATCGATATCGACGGACAGGAACACACCGTCGGAGTCACGACCGGCGACCTCGAGGGCCTCGGCCAGCACATCGTCCAGCCCCCGGGCCCCGATCTCGGCCATCTCGAAGGAGCGGATGCCTTGCCGCGCCATCCATGCCAGCGTCTGCGGCTCCGGCCAATACCCGCGCAGGCCCACCTGCACGAACCGCTCGCCGGCCAAGGCACCCGATTCGATGAGCCGCCGGAAGGGCTGCCCGTGCCCGTACAGCGAACCGAACTCCACATCGCCGGTGTCTGCGTGGGCGTCGAAGTGGATCACCGAGATGCGGCCGGACCCATAGTGTTCCGCGAGCGCCTGCACATCGGCCATCGCCGTGGTGTGGTCCCCACCGAGCACCACCGGGATAGCACCCGCGCCGAGGACGGTCGTCACGGCGCCGCGCAAGGCGGCCAGCGCGCGGTGGATCTCGCCGGGCGGCATGGTGACGTCGCCGGCATCGCACACCGGGAGATCGGTCAGCGGATCGACGCGCAGCGCCAGGTGCGGGCGAGCGCCGTCGTGCGGCAGATAGCACGCAGCGCGGATCGCACCTGGGCCGAAACGCGCGCCGGAGCGGTAGGACACCCCGGAGTCGAACGGCGCACCGAGCACTACGGCGCCCCCGGCGGGAAGCGTCCCGGGGTCGCCGAGGTCGCAGCGCGGCACGCCGAGGAAGGTGTAGTCCGGGCCGAACATGATCCGATCGGACATGGCGCGAGCCTCCAGTGAGGAATCTAGTTAAGAATCAAAGCCGAGGCCGAAGCGGTCCAGAGTTCGCAGCCACAGGTTGCGCTTCCCCTGGTTCGCGTCGGCACGCGCGATGGACCACCGCGTCAGCTGCACGACGGCGGACCGCAGCGGTTCCGGCGGGAACGGGATCGGTTTGGACCGAACGGTTTTCAGGCTGGTGAGCTCGGTCTCCTGGCCGGAGAGCAGGTCCAGCATCACCTGCGCACCGAAACGCGTCGCGCCGACGCCGAGACCGGTATATCCGGTGGCATGGGCGACCCGGCCGCCGTAGGCGGATCCGAAGAAGGGGAAGAACCGGGAACACGTGTCGATCACGCCGCCCCAGGTGTTGGTGAAGCGGATCCCGTCGAGTTGCGGGAAGGTGTCGAAGAAGTGCTCGGCCAGCCGTTGGAACGTCGCCGGGCGTTGGGTGAGGGCGGAATCGATCCGGCCGGCAAAGTGGTAGATCGCGTCGTAACCGCCCCAGATGATGCAGTTGTCGTCGGTGAGCCGGTAGTAGTGGAACTGGTTTCCGGCATCGCCCACCCCCTGCCGGTGCCTCCAGCCGATCGATTCGAGCTGCGCCGGCGACAGCGGTTCGGTCGCCATGACGTAGTCGTACACCGGGATGATGTACGGCCGCACCCGTTTGAGCAACGAGGGAAACGCGTTGGTGCCCAGCGCAACTCGGTCCGCCCGGACCGTGCCCGCGGAGGTGGTGAGCACCATCTGGTTGCCGTCCGCATACAGCGCGTCGACGTGCGAGTGCTCGTATATCTCCACGCCGAGCGACCGGCAGGCGTCCGCAAGGCCCCAGGCCAGCCGCGCCGGGTCCACTAGGACCGTGCCGTCCTTGCGCCAGGTGCCGCCCAGGTAGGTCGGCGAGTTCAGTTCGGCCCGGATGCCGTCACGATCGAGCAGGACCACATCGTCGCCGAAGTCGAGCTGGCGCTTGTAGTCCGCTTCGATGTCCTCCACCTGGTAGGGCTGGGTCGCGACGAGCAGTTCCCCGGTCTTCTCGAGTTTGCAGTCGATGTCGAACTTCTCGACCGTCTCGATGACGCCGGCTAGGTTCTCACGGCCCAGCCGTTCCAGTCGCGGAACGTCGCGCGGGTACCAGTCCATGCCGTTGGCCTGACCGTGCGTCAGTGAGGCGGAACAGAATCCGCCGTTCCGCCCGGATGCCGCCCATCCGATGGTGCGGCCCTCCAACAGAACAACGTGACGGGACGGATCCCGCTGCTTGGCGAGCAGCGCGGTCCACAGGCCGGAGTATCCACCCCCCACCACGGCGAGGTCGGTTCGGATGGTGCCGGTGAGCGGCGCTGATGCTTCGGGCCGGTCGTTGTCGTCCAGCCACCAGCAGGTGGGTTCGGCGTCAGCCAATGCCGCTGCGGCCCGGGGATCCCGGGCCGGGTGCGGTGCCATGATGCTCCTTCGAGTCAGAGGTGTGCCAGATGCAGATCCGGACCGGCGGCTGGCACGTCACCCGCCGGGTTGTCATGGATCAGCCTCTCACCTCGCCCGGAGCTTACCGATCAGCCGGCCCAGCACGACCAGGATGAGGGCGACCAGCAGCATGGCCGTGCCGACGACGTTAATCTGCACGGGGAGCGCCCGCTGGTAGGCGCCCCAGACGAACATCGGGAAGGTGACGGTCTGGCCGGCATTGAAGTTGGTGATGATGAAATCGTCGAAGCTGAGCGAGAACGACAGCATCGCACCCGACACGATGCCCGGCAGAACCAGCGGCCACGTCACTTTCGTGAAAGTTTGAACCCGATTCGCGTACAAGTCCATGGCGGCCTGTTCGAGTCGCGGGTCCATGCCCGCAAGGCGCGCCTTCACAGTGACGATCACGAAGCTCACGCAGAACATGACATGCGCGATGAAGATCGTGGTCTGCCCGAGCGGCATGCCCAGGTTGATGAACAGGGTCAGCAGACTGGAGCCGGCGACCACCTCGGGCGTCGCCATCGGCAGGAACACCAGCAGATTGGCGACCGCCCGGCCGCGAAAACGATGCCGTGCCATGGCAAATGCCGCGAGCGTGCCGAGGATCGTGGCGACAATCGTGGCGAGGACGCCGATCTTGAGGCTGACGAGCAGCGCATCGCACATGCCCGATATGCCGCACGGATCGGCCCATGCGCTGAACGAAAACCGAACCCAGGTGTAGTTGAACCGCCCGGTGGGATCGTTGAACGAGAACAGGACGACCACGAAAATCGGCACGAAAAGGTAGATCAGGGCGAGGATCCCGAACATGGTCACGAGATGTTCGCGGATCCATCGCCCGGCGCCGCTGTGCTGCCGCGGGGTCGTGGGCCGGTGCACGCCGGCCGTCATCGTCGTCATCTAGACCAGCTCCTCGGTTCCGGCCCGCTTCACGTAGACCGAGACCAGCACGATGATGGCCACCATCAGCACCAGCGAGAGCGCCGCCGCCTGCGGATACTGGCGCTGCTGCAGGAAGAGGCTGTCGATGGCATTGCCCGCCATCGTGTTGGAGATTGTGCCGAGGAACTGCTGGTTGACATAGTCGCCGGCCGCTGGGATGAAGGTGAGCAGTGTGCCCCCGACCACGCCGGGCAGCGACAACGGCCAGGTCACCTTCCAGAACGTCGTCCAGGAATTCGCATACAGGTCCTCCGACGCCTTCAGCAGCCCCCGGTCGATCTTCTCCAGCGAGTTGTACAGCGGCAGCGTCATAAACGGCAGGAAGTTGTAGGCGAGACCGATGACGACGGCTAACCCCGTTGCCAACACGCGGCCCTGCGTCATGCCGAGGGCATCCGTCAGGTGCATCAGGCCGGTGGCCTTCATGAAGGACACCACGGGGCCTTCGTCGGCGAGGATCTGCCGCCAGGCGAGGGTGCGGATCAGGAACGACGTGAAGAACGGCGCGACGACCAGCGTGAGCATCAGCGTCCGGAAGCGACCGGCCTTGAACGCGATCGTATAGGCCAGCGGGTACGCGATGAGAAGGGCGAGAACCGTTGCGCCGGCGGCATATCCGAAGGAACGCGCGAACTGCGGCCAGTACTGCGACAGCACCTCGCCGTAGGTGGGCCAGTGCCAGGTCAGCGTGTAGCCCTGTTCGAGCGAACCGGTCTGCAATGACGTGGTGGCCAGGGTGAGCGTCGGCAGGACGTAGAAGACGATGAGCGCCAGCCCCGCCGGCAGGAGCAGGAAGTAGGGGGTGAACTTGCTGCGGCTGGACGGTGTGGGCCCGGCGCTCGGCGCGTGGTGGCCGCCGGCCGGAAGCGCCGCGGCGATGCTCATCGACCGCCGCCTCGCGTCATGCCGATCGCTGCGCCAGAGATCGCTGCGCCGGAGATCGCTGCGGTGCGGATCACTGCGGTGCCCATGGCTACTGGGCCTCCGGGTCGTCCATGCCTGACCGGACGTCCTGCGAGCCGTCCAGAGCGAAGGTGTGCAGCGCGTCCCAGTGCAACACAACTTCCGCACCCGGCCGGACCAGCGCCGTGCCGGTGTTCTGGCTGAACACCGTGAGCTCCTGGCCGCCGGCCACCGTTACCTGGTACTGCGTCGACACGCCGATGAAGGAAGCGTCGCTCACCCGCCCGGTCACCGAGTTGTGACCGCTCGGCACCGTCGCCGCCGGCGCGCCGATCTCTTCGACCTGGATCTTCTCCGGCCGCACACCGACCAGACAGTCGGCACCGCTCGCGCTGCACCGGCCTGCCGGGATGCGGACCGTCCCGGCGGAGGTGGCCGCCGTGATCCAGTCACCGTCACGACCGGACACGGTGCCGCGCAAGAGATTCGACTGACCGAGGAAGTTCGCCACGAACACCGACACCGGGTTCTCATAGAGCTGCGCGGGCTCCCCCAGTTGCTCCACGTGCCCGGCGTTCATCACCGCGATCGTGTCGGCCATCGTCATGGCCTCTTCCTGATCGTGGGTGACGTGGATGAAGGTGATGCCGACCTCGGTCTGGATCTTCTTGAGCTCCAGCTGCATCTGCCGGCGCAGTTTCAGGTCCAGCGCGCCGAGCGGTTCGTCGAGGAGCAGCACCTGCGGCTTGTTGACCAGCGCACGCACCACGGCGACCCGCTGCTGCTGCCCGCCCGACAGCTGCGTCGGTTTGCGTTCGGCGAGGTGTGCGAGCTCGACGAGCTCGAGCATCTCCATGACGCTCTTCTTAATGTTCTGCTGCCGGCGACGCCGCAGCCCGAACGCCACGTTCTCGAAGATCGACAGGTGCGGGAAGAGCGCGTAGTTCTGGAAGACCGTGTTCACCGGCCGCTGGTACGCGCGTCGCCGCGACACGTCGTCACCGTCGATGTAGATCGCACCGGCGGTCGGATCCTCCAGGCCGGCGACCATCCGCAGCGTCGTCGTCTTGCCGCAACCAGACGGGCCGAGCAGCGCGAAGAACGAACCCTCCGGGACATCCAGGTCGATACCGTCGACAGCGGTGAACGTGCCGTACTTCTTGACCAGACCGCGGACCTGCAGGCCCGTTCCGGTCACCGTGGCGGAGGCCTCCAACCCCGGTGCAGTAGCCGTCGTCATGAGCCCATCAGCTTGGAAAACGCGGCATTGTACCGATTCTCCTGATCCTCGGTCAACGCCATGAAGACGTGCGCCCGCTTCATGACGTCTTCCGACGGGAAGATCAGCGGGTTGTTCGCAACGCTGGGATCGCTCTTCAGCAGGGCCTCCTTCGCCCCGACCACCGGCGAGATGTAGTTGACATAGTCCGCGACCTCAGCGGCGATATCCGGCTGGTAGTAGAAGTTGATCAGCAATTCCGCGTTCTTCTTGTGCTTCGAGCCCTTCGGGATGACGAAGTTGTCGCTCCACAGCGTGCAGCCCTTTTCGGGGAGCACATACTTCAGGAACGGGTTGTCGGCCTGGAGCTGAACCACGTCGCCGGTCCACGCGGCGCAGGCAGCGATGTCGCCGGACACCAGGCCCTGGGCGTAGTCGTTCCCGGTGAACTGCCGGATCTGGCCGGCGCTGACGGCCTTCTGCACCTTGGCGACCGCCTCGTCGAACTGGGCGTCCGTGAAATTGCTGCAGTCATAGCCCAGGTCGAGGAGCACCAGGCCCATCGTGTCGCGCATCTCGGTGAGCAGCGTGACCTTGCCCTTGAGCGCCGGATCGGTCAGCAGCTGATCCATGCTCTCGACGGGTTTGGTGACCTTCGGGTTGTAGGCGATGCCCGCGAACCCGGACTGCCAGGTGATGGACTGCTTGCGCCCCGGGTCGAAACTGACGTTGAGCAATTCCGGATTCAGGTTCTTGAAGTTCGGGATCAGCGAGTGGTCGATATCCTGCAGATAGCCCAGCCGCATCAGCTTCGCCACCATCCAGTCCGTCACCACGAAGACATCCGCGGCGATGCTCTGGCCGGCCGCGAGCACGGGCTGGATCTTGGCGAAGTACTGGTTGTTGTCGTTCACGTCTTCGACGTAGGTGACCTTGATACCCGTGGCCTTCTCGAACTGATCGATGGACGGGTGCTTGTTCGCGTCCTTCGGATCGACGTCGAGGTACTCCGGCCAGCTCGACCACGTCACCGTCTTGTCGGTGTCCGACAGGTCCGCGACCTCGGCCGACGATGACGAACTCGAGCCCGGCGTTCCCGAGGATTCCGAAGACCCGGACGACGAGGAACTCGACGATCCGGACGGCGATCCGCTGGTTCCACCGGTGTTCGTCCCCTTGATGCCGCACGCCGCGAGGAATGCCGCTGTGCTGGCCAGACCCGCTCCGCGGAGGAGGTTCCGGCGTGTCAGCCCCGCGCGGCCGGCGAGGGCGGGTGGGATGATGGGGTTCTGCTCGTTCACGTGCGACCTCCGCGGATGACAACTGGGATTAGCGGCGATCCTGACACCACTAGGGGCCCGATGGCAAGGGATTTCGTCGTCAACTCGCAAATTCGCAACGAAAATGACATGCGACGGTGATCAGGTGTATGGTGCGGCCATCGCGCGGCCGAGCCACATCTGCCCAGGCCGGACGGGTGATCGGGAACGAATCCCGATGCGATGGGCACGGCGTCGGCAGGCCGGGAACATTGCTACCTAATCCGTTGCATACCGCGGTCACAACGACTGATTACGCAGGTTCTCTCCGTTCGGAGGCACGATATCGCTTGCGTTTGTGACTGCAAGCCCGTCATGATAGGCGCATGGCTACACCGACTGCGGGCGCGCGACTGCGGCCTAGCCGGGCGCGGACTCGCCTCGGCGCTCCGGCCATCGACGATGTATCCAAGGCGATCATCGAGCAGTTGCAGGAGGACGGGCGACGGCCGTACGCCACGATCGGCGCCGCGGTCGGCCTATCGGAGGCGGCGGTCCGCCAGCGGGTGCAGCGGCTGATCGGGTCGGGCATGGTGCAGATCGTCGCGGTGACCGATCCCGTCCAGGTCGGCTTCTCCCGCCAGGCGATGATCGGCGTCCGCGCCGAGGGGAACCTGGACCCGATCGTCAAACAGTTGTGCGATATGGACGAGGTGGACTACGTGGTGGTCACCGCCGGGTCGTTCGACATCCTCGCCGAGGTGGTGTGCG
>JAFIHI010000148.1 GCA_017848755.1 Nakamurella sp.
CACGTCCGCGCAGCGGGCCATGGACCAGCTCTCCGCGAAGATCCCCACCGTGGGCGGCGCCACCGGCCGCATCGTGTTCGCCGCACCGCAGGGCCATACCATCACCGAACCGCAGTACAGCCAAGCAATCTCGTCCATGCTCGCGAGGTCCGCGGATCTGCCCTCGGTGGTGACGGTCGTCGATCCGACGAAGGCGAAGGCGATCTCTCCGGACGGCAGGGTCGCGATGGCGCAGATCATGTTCAAGGGGCAGGTCACCGAGGTTCCCGTCGGCACCCAGAATGAACTGGCCCGGCTGGCGACACGGTATTCCGTCGACGGGATGACGGTCGACCTGTCCGGTGCGGCCGTCAAGCAGATGCCGTCGGTCGGCTCGACGGAAGGGCTCGGCGTCGTTATCGCGCTGATCGTGCTGCTCATCACGTTCGGATCCGTTGTCGCGGCGGGACTCCCCCTGCTCACTGCTCTGATCGGAGTCGGCGTCGGCATGGCGGGCATCCTCATCGTGTCCGGTTTCGTGCAGATGTCTACCACTGCACCGATTCTCGCGCTCATGCTGGGGCTTGCCGTCGGCATCGACTACGCGCTCTTCATCGTCAACCGACACCGATGGCAACTGCGCGCGGGCGTGGACGTCGAGGACTCCATCGGACGGGCGGTCGGAACCGCCGGCTCTGCAGTGGTTTTCGCCGGGCTCACGGTGGTGATCGCGCTCGCCGCGCTGTCGGTGGTCGGGATCCCGTTCCTGACGGTGATGGGTGTGGCCGCGGCCGCGACCGTCGTCATGGCCGTGCTCATCGCCGTCACCCTCGTGCCGGCGCTCCTCGGTTTCGCCGGGACCAAGGTGCTCCGCCGATCGAGCCGCGCGCTCGTCGACAGCGACGTTGCCGTGCCCGCGCCGCGATCGAACCGCTGGGCACGCCTCGTCACCCGACGCCCCGTCGCGATGCTCATGGCCGGCGTGCTTGCCTTGGGAATCCTTGCGATACCGGCGTTCTCGCTCCGACTGGGCTTGCCGGACGACGGGACCGCGGCCCCCAGCACCACGCAGCGGCACGCCTACGACATCATCTCCAAATCCTTCGGGCCGGGCGCCAATGGCCCGCTCATCGTGACGGTGACCTCGGACAGCCCGATGGCGATGATGACGGCCGTGAACACCGTCGCCGGCGAACTCGCTCGCGTCCCCGGCGTGGTCGCCGCGCAGCCCAGCGGCATGAGCAAGGACGGCAGCCTCGCGATGCTGCAGGTGATCCCGGCGACCGGCCCGGGGGAGAAGGCGACCGAGGATCTGGTGCACACCATCCGCGCGGAGGCCCCCGCCTGGGGCGAGAAGACGCACGCCGAGATCGCGGTCACCGGCCAGACCGCCATGCAGATCGACGTGTCCGCGAAACTCGCTGCGGCCCTTCCGGTCTACCTCGCCATCGTCGTCGGGTTGGCGCTGATCCTGCTGCTGCTCGTGTTCCGGTCACTGCTGGTTCCGATCAAGGCCGCGCTCGGCTTCCTGCTGACCATCGCGGTGAGTTTCGGATTGGTGGTCGCCGTCTTCCAGTGGGGCTGGCTCGGCGCCTTGTTCGGGGTGCACACGCCCGCGCCGATCATCAGCTTTCTGCCGATCCTGATGATCGGGGTGCTGTTCGGCCTCGCGATGGACTACGAGGTGTTCCTGGTGTCCGGTATGCGGGAGTCGTGGGTGCATGAGGGCGTGGTCACGGAAGACGCGACAGCGTCTGTGCGGCATGGGTTCTCGGCGAGCTCCCGGGTGGTGACGGCGGCAGCGATCATCATGACGAGCGTGTTCGGCGGGTTCATCATGGCCCCGGACACGATCATCGCCTCGGTCGGTTTCGCGCTCGGCGTGGGCGTGCTGGTCGACGCGTTCGTCGTCCGGATGACCCTGGTTCCCGCCGTCATGACGCTGCTCGGCCGGCGGGCCTGGTACCTGCCGGCGTGGCTGGCGAAGATCCTGCCCAACGTCGACATCGAGGGCGCCGCGCTGTTGGCGGATGCGCGCGCCAAGGAGTTGACGCCTGCCTGATCCGGGTCGCGCAGTCGCGCGGTCGCACCCCTCCGCCGGACACTGCTAGCCTGTCCGGCGGAGGCGTGTCCGAGTGGCCGAAGGAAGCCGCCTTGAAAGCGGCCAGGCTCAAAAGCCTCGGGGGTTCGAATCCCTCCGCCTCCGCCGTGTTCGTACCGCGGTTGAACTGGGCAAACGATGTTCGATGAACGCGGCCTCCGCCGGCATCGCGGCTATCCGGCCACGCGGTAGTTGAACCGTCGTGCGGCGGCGAGGATCAGTGGGCGCATGGCCGGGTCGGCCAGGGCGCGGCTGAACTCGGGGGTCGGCGGGAAGCTGTCGCCCGCCGGGGTGAACAAGGCCACGGCCGGGCTGCCGGTGATCGCGGAAGTGTGCCACAGCCCGTCGACCCGGGCGGGGTGGTCGTGGATGGCGTGCGCCCAGGCTCGGCAATAGTCGTGCCGACCTGTATTCAGAGCGTGGGATGCGCCGTTGGCGGTAGGCCAGACACCGGTCAGGTCCAACAACCGCAACGGCCGGGTGATCCGCCATGCCGTCAGGTACGGGCCGCCGGCGGTGACGTTGATCGTGCGGGCGCGTTGGTAGACCTCGGCGAACGGCGTGTATGGGCCCGGCGCGGTGTAGCTGACGGCATAGTTGATGTGCACGCGGGGCGGTGGCGGGTGCGGGTCGAATCTGCTGGCAGTGGGGCCGTAGAAACGTAGCCGATCCCATGGCTGCGGGTGTGGGCCGAGGCTGGGATGGATGCGCCACAGCACCATCCCGCCCGGGAGGGTGACGATGTCGCCGCGGCGGATCGTCAACTCACTCGGCCGGGTGGGCAGTTTCACCACTGGTACAGGCCGGCCAGGATCTCGCACACCGGAGCCGGATCGCCACCGGCGCGCAGCCAATCCTGCGGAGACACGGGCGTATCGCCCAGCGCCAACTCTGGCTGTGGGCTCGTCATGAAGGCGGCCAACTCCACCGGGGCGACCCCCTGCGGCGCGGCGGCCAGCACGGCACGCAGATGCGGCAGCGGCGCCGACGCGGTGGCGCCCACGGCGCCGGCGAATTGCCACAGCGGCAGCCGCAACTCGCGGCCGAGCCGGAACGCATACAGGCTGCCGTCGGCGACACGGTGCCTGACCCGGCTGGCGTCCACCCCCAGCCGTCGTGCTGCGTCGGTCACGACGATCGAGGCGCCGGCTAGTTCCACCAGCTCGTCGGCGGTGTGCCGCACGGATGACGCCGGGTCGACAGGTGCCAGATCGGCCGGGTCGATACCGCGCTCGGTCAGAAACGCCCGCTCGGTACCGGTCAGCATCACCGTCCCCGACGGGGCCCGACCGGTCAGATCGGCGTCCAGGGCAGCGGCGAAGTCCTGCTCGCTCAGCCCCGCCGCGTACCGGTCCAGCACCTGCTGCACCGTCACCATCACCTGTCCCACCTCCGCACGCTCATCATATGTATCGATTGTAGTGCGGTTATGGTCTGCGAGGCGGCATCGACCGCCAGCGCTGCACGGAATCGACCTGAATGCGGCCTCGGGGTTCGAATCCCGCCACCCCGACCTCCGCCTCCGCCGGCCGCGAAGCGTTTATGACGATGTTCGCGGGCCGAACACGTCCGGAAATCGTGTGCTCCCGGGGACCGACCCCCCAAAATTCTTCACGGGAACGCGCGCCCGATAGATATTCTTATGGGCGGTAGCAGCGCCTTGTGAGCGGTGGCCGGGTCGATGCAGGAGGCCGAACATGCGTATCGGAGTGCCGACCGAGATCAAGAACCGCGAGGGCCGGGTGGCGATGACCCCGGCCGGGGTCCATCACCTTACGCAGGCCGGGCATCGGGTGATGGTGCAGGCGGGCGCGGGAGCCGGATCGCACATCTCCGACGCGGACTATTCGGAGGCGGGTGCGCTCGTCGTGGCCGAGGCCGAGAAGGTCTGGGGCGACGCGGAACTCGTCGTCAAGGTCAAGGAGCCGATCGCGGCGGAGTACCGCTACCTGCGGAACGATCTGGTGCTGTTCACCTACCTGCACCTGGCCGCGGATCGCCGGCTCACGGAGGTGTTGCTGGAGTCCTCGGGCACCGCGATCGCGTACGAGACGGTCCAACTCCCGGACCGATCGTTGCCGCTGTTGGCGCCCATGAGCGAGATCGCCGGGCGGCTCGCGCCGCAGGTCGGTGCCTACCACCTGATGGCGAGGTCCGGCGGGCGCGGCGTGCTGCTGGGCGGGGTGCCCGGGGTGGCCGGGGCGCAGGTGGTGGTGCTCGGCGGCGGGGTCTCCGGACGGCATGCTGCGGAGATCGCGCTCGGAATGCGTGCGCACGTCACGGTTCTCGACATTTCTCCCACCGCGCTGCGGCATCTCGACGAGCAGTTCGACGGCGCGGTCACGACGGTGGCATCCACCGCGCACGCGGTGGCGGAGCAGGTGACGCAGGCGGACCTGGTGATCGGAGCGGTGCTGATTCCCGGCGGGCGGGCCCCGCATCTGGTCGGCAACGATCTCGTGTCGCGGATGCGTCCCGGTGCCGTGCTGGTGGACATCGCCGTCGATCAGGGCGGCTGCTTCGAGGACACGCATCCGACCACGCACGACGACCCGACCTTCCGGGTGCACGACACGGTCTTCTACTGCGTGGCCAACATGCCCGGCGCGGTGCCGCGCACCTCCACCTTCGCGTTGACGAACGCGACGCTCCCCTATGTGGCGGCCGTGGCGGACGCCGGGTGGCGGCGGGCCCTGACAGCCGATCCGGCGCTGGCAGCGGGCCTCCAGTGCCACGCGGGAACCCTGACCAACCCCGCTGTCGGCGCGGCCCACTCCATCACCGCGGTCCCGGTGGCCAGCGTCCTCGGCTGACGCTAGACCAGCAGCTTGACCACGGCGATCAAGCCGACGACCACGATCACCGCGCGCAGCACCGGCGGCGAGAGCTTGCGGCCCACCTTGGCGCCGATCAAACCGCCTATGACGGACCCGAGCGCGATCAGACCGGCAGCCGTCCAGTCGATGTGAGCACTGGCGACGAACACCACCGCAGCGACCACGTTCACCATTCCGGCGAGCAGGTTCTTCAGTGCGTTCTGCCGCTGGATCGGCTCGGCCAGCAGCAGCCCGAACAGGCCCATCAGCAGCACGCCCTGCGCCGCGCCGAAATACCCTCCGTACACCCCCGTGCCCAGCACCAGTACCCATAACAGCGGGGTGACCGTGGCCCGCGGCGCGTGGCCGCGACGCGCGGCCCATGCCGTCAGCCGCTTGCCGAACAACACGAGCAGAATGGCCAGAATGATCAGCACCGGCACGATCGCGTTGAACGCATCGGCCGGGAGCGTAAGGAGTAGCAGCGCTCCGATCGCGGCGCCGACCGTGGACGCGACCAGCAGCTTGATCGCCCTGTCGCGCTGACCTTTGAGTTCCCGGCGGTAGCCCCATGCGCCGACCAGAGAGCCGGGGAAGACGCCCACGGTGTTCGATACGTTCGCCGTCACCGGCGGCACCCCGAGCGCCACCAGGGTGGGGAAGGTGATCAACGTTCCCGACCCCACCACCGTATTGATGGTGCCCGCACCGACCCCCGCGACGAAGATCAGCGCCGCGTGCCACCAGATCACTCGCGCGCCGCCCACGAACGGGCCGCGGTGAGGAAGGCGTCATTCTCGGTGACGGAGCCGATCGTGATACGGGCTCCGCCGGTGGAATCGGCGAACGGCCGGACGATCACCCCGTTCGCCTCGCAGTGCGCCGCGAATTCCCGGGCGCGCTCGCGCAGCGGCAGCCACACGAAGTTGGCCTGCGATTCCGGCACCTCGTACCCGGCCGCGCGCAGCGCCGAGAGCACCCGCCCGCGCTCGGATACCACCGTGGCGACCCGCGCATCGAGCTCCGGCCGCGCCTCCGCCGAGAGCGCCGCGACCCCCGCCGCCTGCGCGAGATCGTTGACGGCGAACGGAAGTCCGACCTTCCGGATTGCCTCGACGACGGCCTGCGCACCGATCGCGTAGCCGACCCGCAGCCCGGCCAGCCCGTACGCCTTCGATAGCGTGCGCAGGCTGACCACGTTCGGCCGGGACAACGCGTCCGGCAAACCGCGCGCCGCGTCCGGATCGGTGACGAACTCCGTGTACGCCTCGTCGACCGCGACCAGCACGCGCTCCGGCACCGCGTCCAGGAACGCGGCGAGCTCGGCGGCAGTGACCACCGTGGACGTCGGGTTGTTCGGCGTGCACACGAACACCAGTCGCGTGCGGTCCGTCACCGCGGCGGCCAGCGCCTCCAGGTCCAGGCGGTGGTCGGCGGCGACGGGCACCGTCGTCGGCACCGCGCCCACCACCTTCGTCACGATGGGGTAGGCCTCGAACGAACGCCACGGGAACAGCACGGCATCGCCGTCATCGCAGGTGGCCTGGATCAGTTGCTGGCACAGCGCTACCGAGCCGCAGCCGACGGCAATGTTCGCCGGATCCGCGCCGACGTGCGCCGCCAGCGCCTCGGACAGCGACACGGCGGCGTTGTCCGGATATCTGTTGAAGCCGCCGTTCGGCCCGGCCGCCACGACTGCCGTGATGGCTTCGGCGACGGAAGGCAATGGCGGATAAGGCATCTCGTTCGAGGCGAGCTTCACCGCGCCCGGCACCGTGCGTCCGGGGGTGTAGGCGGGTAGTTGGGTGAGCGTTTCTCGGGTGTGGACCATATGCGTAGAACCTCCGTCGTCCGCGGCTTCACGCTGAGGCTATCCTGGCGTGCCGGACGCGCGGCGCGGGCGCTGCTCGGCGCGGGCGCGCCCTGTTGCCGGCGGCGGACCTGTGATCGGATGGGGCCATGAGTGATTCGATTCGGCCGGCCGACGCCGGCAATGAACGGACAACGCGAACTACCGGAGTACACGGCGTGCCGCTGACGGCGACGGTGCCGGCCGGGGACTTTTCCGCCGGGATCGTCGTGATCCAGGACGCACTGGGTGTCGGCGATGCCCTCGCCGCGGCGACGGCCAGGCTCGCGGCGGACGGATACCTCGCCGTGGCGCCACACCTGTATCACCGCGTCGCCGAGGCGCCGGTGACGACGTTCGACGAAGCGCGCCCACTGATGGCATCGCTCAACGGCCCGGACATGGCGCACGATATCGCCGATGCCAGAGGGTATCTCGACGCGGCAGGAATCGAGCCGGCGCACATGGGCATCGTCGGATTCTGTATGGGGGGATCGGTGTCGCTGTGGCAGGCCGCCAGCGGCGACTTCGCTGCGTCTGTCACGTTCTACGGCGGCGGGGTGTCGCAGGCCCGCTGGAAGGGCGTGCCGCCCGGGCTCGAATCCGGCGCCGCGCTCACTTGCCCCTGGCTGGGTCTGTACGGCGACAAGGACCGCTCCATCACCGTCGACGAGGTCGAAAGGCTCCGCGCTGTCGTCGGGACGACCGGGCTGCCGACGAGCATCGTGCGCTACGCGAATGCCGGGCACGCCTTCGCGCTGGATCCGCAGTCGCCGAGTTACGTGGCCGATTCCGCCGCGGACGCCTGGGGGCACGCGTTGAGCTGGTTCGACGCGCACCTTCGATAGCCTTTTCGCCGGCGCGCCCGATCCAGGACGACTCGCAGAGGAACGAGGATATGAGCACACCGGAGATCTGTTGGCAGCCGTCCGCCGAGCAGATCGCGCAGGCGAATATGACGAAATTCGCCGCCTTTCTCGCGTCGCGAACCGGGCGCTCGTTCCCGGATTATGGCTCGCTATGGGACTTCTCGGTGAGCGACCTCGCCGGGTTCTGGGGCGGGCTCGCCGAGTACGCCGGGGTGCACTGGCACGATCGGCCGACCGAGGTGCTGGCTGATGCGTCGATGCCCGGAGCGTGCTGGTTCCCGGGCGGCACGCTCAACTATGCGGAGCACGCGCTCGCCTTCGGCGGAGATCGGGATCCGGCAGAGATCGCCGTGATCGAAACCGACGAATCCGGTTTCGAGCGACAGGTCTCGATCGGCGAGCTGCGGGCGATGGTCCGCGCGGCCCAGACCGGGCTCGTGCGGATGGGGGTGGGCGCCGGCGATCGCGTCGTCGCGCTGGCCCCCAACCGGCTGGAGGCGCTGGTGGCGTTCCTGGCGACGGCAGCGCTCGGGGCGGTCTGGTCCTCCTGCTCGCCGGATTTCGGGGCGCTGTCGGTGATCGACCGGTTCACGCAGATCTCGCCGAAGGTGCTGATCGCCGTGGACGGATATGTCTACGGCGGCAAGGAGTTCGATACGTCGGCCACGGTGGCGACGCTGCGGGAGGCGCTGCCGGACCTAGCCGGAGTCGTGCACATCCCTGCGCTCGGCAGCACCGCGCCGGCCGGGGCGATCTCTTGGGCGGAGTTCACCGCGCAGGCCGCGGAGCCGCGCTTCACCGCGGTCGAGTTCTCCGCCCCGCTGTGGGTGCTGTACTCGTCGGGCACCACGGGACTGCCCAAACCGATCGTGCAATCCGTCGGCGGGATCCTGCTCGAGCACGTGAAAATGCTTCGGCTGCACCAGGATCTAGGCCCCGGAGACCGGTTCTTCTGGTTCTCCACCACCGGCTGGATGATGTGGAACTACCTGATCGGCGGTCTGTTGGTGGGGGCCACGGTCGTGCTGGACGACGGCAACCCCGGCCCGCCCGACCTGATGACGCTCTGGCGGCTCGCGGCCACACACCGGATCGGCACCGTCGGCGTGTCGGCCGCCTTCATCCACGCCTGCCGGGCGGCGGGGTTGGGGCCTTCGGACGAGCTCGACGTCTCGTGTGTCCGGGTGGTCGGGTCCACCGGATCCCCGCTCTCCGCAGCGGGTTTCGACTGGATCATGGAACACATCGGGCCGCAGGTCCAGATCGCATCGGTCTCGGGCGGAACGGACCTGTGCACCGCGATGGTTGCGGCGTCGCCCACGGTTCCGGTGTGGCGCGGCGAGATCTCGGTGCGGGCGCTCGGCGCGAAGGTCGAAGCGTACGACGCCGCGGCGCGGCCCGTGGTGAACGAGGTCGGCGAGCTCGTCCTGACGGCACCCATGCCGTCCATGCCGGTCTTCCTCTGGGGCGACACCGACGGAAGCCGTTTGCGCAGTGCCTATTTCGAATACTTCCCGGGGGTGTGGCGGCACGGCGACTGGATCCGGATCACCGATCGGGGGTCGGTGGTGATCGAGGGTCGCTCCGATGCGACGCTCAATCGCGGCGGGGTGCGGATGGGTACGGCCGAGTTCTACCGCGTCGTCGAGGATGTGGACGGCATCACGGACTCGCTGGTGGTCGACACCTCGACGCCCGACGGGGAGGGCGACCTGATCCTGTTCGTCGTGCTCGCCGACGGCGCGGACGCGGATACTGCGGCCACCGAAGTGAAAAGCGCCATTCGCAGCGAACTCTCGCCGCGACACGTCCCCGGGAAGGTGATCCCGGTGCCGGCCGTCCCGCGCACCCTGAATGGCAAGAAGTGCGAGGTCCCCGTGAAACGCATTCTGGCGGGAGCCGATGTGGCACAGGCGATCTCACGCGATGCGCTCGCCGACCCGGCTGCCTTCGACGCGTTCCTCGCGGCCGCGCGTGCGGCGCACGCGGCGCGGGTGGGCGCATGACGCGCAGCTCGTCGCCGCGGAGGTTCCGGGCTCTCGGGGTTCGCGGGGCGTACGTGGTGGCTGCGCTGCTCACCGCGTTTCTCGCATCCGCGTGCGGGTCGGCTCCCGGCGCGGTCGATCAGGCGGCCAGTTCGGTGGGGCCTGTCACGTCCACGGCGCCACCGAGTATGACGAGGTTCACGCCAGGCCCTGTCCCTGGATCCGTGCTCGTCACGGTGCCCGAGCTGACCGCGGCGGGGGCGCCGGACACCGGAACGGCTGCGGACCGGAACACCGTCATACCCGGATCGGCAGGCTCGACGGCACCCCCCACAGCCGATACGACGGGCGAAACAGCCGACGCCGTCACGGATCTCACTGCCGTTCCCACTGCTGGGTCCACGGCGGGGGTCGGCGGATCGGCGCCGGTGCGGCCACCGCCGCCGCCGACGTCCGCCGCATCCCCGCGGTCCGCACCGCCGTCCGCGCAACCCGGACCGCCGAATCCCGTCACGGTCGACCTGACGCGCTGCCCGGGATGCACCGTGATCGCGGCGCACGCCGACGTCGCAGGGTCGCTCTCCGCCGCATTGGCGACCGCTCCGGGCGGCGCCGTGCTACTCGCGGCGAAGCCCACCGGCACCATCGTCGGGGCGATGAATGTGCCGTACGGCGTGACCTTTCCGGCACCCGCCGGCGGAGTTCTTCCGTGCGACACGTCCGGCAGATGCTTCGTTCTCGCGACGCAGCATGGCGGGAACAGCGTCATCTCCGCATTCGCTCTCGGCTCGGACGGAAGCTGGCGGGACGTCACCGCGTCCGGCGGATTCCGCTCCGACACGCCCATCGGCGCCGTGGCCGACGTCACCGGGGACGGGCTGCTGGATGTCGCCGTGCAGGCGTCGGTGGCGGGCCGGGCCGTTTGGCGTGTCCTCGTCTGGTCGGGCGACGGGTTCGCCGTGCTGGGTTGTGCGCCGGCGACGGACAGCGCGTCCGCCGTGCCACCCGCCGCGCGGTTGTCGCCGGCCGCCTGCCCGGCCTGAGGTGAGCGTCATTTCCGGCCGAAGGTGACGGTGTGCACCGGGCTGATATCGAACTGCCCCACCTCGCGGAACCCCTTGCGCCGCAACAAGTCAGGGTAGACGGCGCGCGGTTGCAGCTGGTCGTCGATCTGCGCCTCGAAGAATTGGATGCCGCTCATCACCCGACCGGGAACGCTCTGCAGTGCCTCGACAGTGTCCGGGAACGGGAAGTCGGAGATGACGAAGTACCCGTCGCTGGCCAGAACCGCCCGGATCCGATCGACCGCGCCGTCGATATCGCGGCATTCGTGCATCGAGATGTTGTTGATAACAACGGCAAAGGGCTCGTCGGCTATGACGTCTTCCAGGGCCGAGTGGACGAGCCGCACGGATCCGGCCAGTCCGGCTTCGCCGAGGTTCCGCCGCGCGCGGTCCAACGACTGCTGGTCGCCGTCGACGCCGGTGATCTCGCACCGAGGATACTCACGCGCCAGGGCGACGAGGCCGCCTCCCGCACCGCAGGCCGAGTCCAGGACCCGGCAGCCCGCACGAAGAAGCCCGGTGAGACCGGGGATGCGTTCCAGGCCGGACGGGATCAGCCGCCGATAGAACGGCGCACCGGTGTCGGCGACGCTGTCGATCCATTCGGGGCGACAGTCGTTCCACCACATCCTGTTTCCGGTCGCGAGCGACGACTCGAACCGATCGAACACCTCCGGCTGTTCCAGCGCCAGCACGACGCCGCCCAGATACGCGGGATGGTCCCGGTCGGTCAGCAGCGTCGCCATGTGCGGTGCCAGGCGGTAGACGGTGGTGTCGTCCGGCCACGCCGTCCCGGAGGCACGCCCAGACAGAGTTTCACGTGGGTCAGCCGGCCCGTCGGCGGACGCTTCCTGGTCGGTCGATACCTCGCACAGCCGGGCGGCGAGTGCGGCCCGGCACCACACCCCCACGTGGAACGGATCGAGGCCAAGCCGGGCGGCCAGTTGGCGGGCCGTGCTTCCGTCTTTTTCCGCGAGCGCGCGGATCAGGCCGGACCGGAGCCCGATGGCCGCGGTGCGGTGTGCGACGTACCCGGCGATGTGGGTCAGTAGCAGCGGTGCCTGCTCGGCCAGGGTGGTTGATGGTCGGATTGCGGTCTGCGTTGTCGTCATGGGGCACCTCCGAGGTTTTTGACGTCATGACACATAGACCGAGCGTCGCGCGCGGCCTACAGTTCCGGATAGTCCTGGATGTGTACCGGTCCGCTACAAGATCTGTAGCGAGCCGCCCGGTCGATTGCCGTATTCCGGAGGCGCCCATGGCTGGTTACGGGCAGTTCTGCCCCGTTGCCAAGGCAATGGAACTGCTGGACGAACGCTGGACCCTGCTCGTCGTCCGGGAGCTGCTTATGGGCAGCACTCGATTCAACGAACTGCGTCGTGGGGTGCCGCGGATGTCGCCGGCGCTGCTGTCCCGGCGACTCCGCCGCCTCTGCGACGCCGGCGTCATCGAGCGGCGCGGGCGGGAGAACCGGATCAGCTACGTCGTCACGGACGCCGGTCGAGAACTTCTCCCCGTGGTGGAGGCGTTGGGGCGCTGGGGGACTCGGTGGATCCCGGAACTCGGCGATGCAGATCTCGACCCACACCTGTTGCTCTGGGACATGCACCGCGGGCTCAATCGCGCGGCGATGCCGCGCGAACGGACGGTTCTGGCATTCGAGTTCACCGATGTTGCGCGGTCGTCGTCTCGGTGGTGGCTGGTGGTCAACCCCGATGAGGTCGACGTCTGCGATGCCGATCCCGGCTACGAGGCGATCGTGACGGTGACGGTCGGATTGCGCGTCCTGACCCGGCTGTGGCGCGGCGATATCGACTGGGCGTCGGCGCTACGAGCCGGGCTCACGCTCGCGGGGCCGGCCTGGGCCCGCCGCGAACTACCTGACTGGCTGCAGATGTCGCCGTTCGCGATGGTGCAGCGACCTGTGTTGTCGGCGCAGGCCGGCGCGTCACCGGTCGCGTCGCCGGTTGGGGTGGTCGCGGCGGCGGGTCGATAGCGGGTTGACAGTGAATCGATAGCGGATCGAGGTGCTGGCTGCGGTGACTGCGGCGCCGCTAGCGCCTGCGGTTGTCGCTTTGCTGCCGGGCCGCCGGACCGGGTACGCTGTCCGGGCGGCGTCTCCTGTGGTTTCGGGACCGGCCCCGCAGGGAAGCGTGCCAGAGCGGCCGAATGGGACACACTGCTAATGTGTTGTGCTCTTACCGGGCACCGAGGGTTCAAATCCCTCCGCTTCCGCGGTGCTAGTCTGCGAGGGCTGGCACACCACAACCGAACAGGCGCCTGTAGCTCAACGGATAGAGCATCTGACTACGGATCAGAAGGTTGGGGGTTCGAATCCCTCCAGGCGCGCAGAGCCGGATAATCGATGGTGCGGTCGGCGGATTCGATGACAGCGACTCGGGCGCTGACGGAGACCACGGTGTAGCTGATCCTGCGTCCGCTCCGCGGGAACAGACCGCGACCACCCCTCGTGTCGTGCACGCCGCCTGCTGAGCCGAGGCACTGGGTTGCAGTGCGCGCGTCTCGTTCAGCGCGATGCTCTCGGCTCGCGCGTCGTGAGCCATCCCCGATGTTACGGACGACAACCGACCATGCAATGGTGCCGGAGTCCCAGTTCGTTTCCGGCCGCCGGTGGCGTGCGGCTGCTATGCCGCGTGGTGCCGCGACGTGACCGCAACGGTCAGCTCGGCATCGAGCGCGTCGGCTATCCGATGCAACACCGGCAGGGACGGAACCGTGCCGCCTGCTTCGAACCTGGCCACAGCAGACTGCGTCATATGCGCCGCCTCGGCCAATTCCCGCTGACTCCAGCCCCGCTCGACTCGCAGTTCTCGGACCGCCCGGCCGAGCTCGTAGGCGATCGCTGCCGCCCGGTAGGCGTCGGCGGCCCCGGGTTCGGCCATGCGCTTGTCGCGCAGTTCGCTCCAACTCGTTCGGTCGCTCATTGCTCGTCTCCTTCAGTGGTGTGCTTTTCCGCTAGACACTTGGCCAGCGCCCGTCTGGCGCGGTCGATTTCCCGTCCTTCGCGCATTCGGGACTTCACGAGTGCGGTCAGCAGGATGATCCGTCTGCCCGATGCGATGAAGTACGTGATTCGGGCGGCCTGGCGGTCGAGGTGGAATCGCAGTTCTCGGAGTTTGCCGTCGAGTTGACGAGTGTAGGGCTCGTCGAGCATCACGCCCTTGTCCGCCAGTAGGTCGATGTAAAACGCGGCCGTCATGAACTGCGCGGTGCTGAGTCGCTCCAACCACTCTCGCACCTCGGGCTCAAGTTCGATCGCACCCCAACCCATAGCATTGATGCTATCAGGTCATGGCGCTCGTGGCACGAGCAACCCTGGCGACTATGGTGCCACAATGGCGCCACGGCAATCTCCCGGACACGGAGGCACGCCATGGTCACGCTCACGGTTCTGTACGGCATGCCCGACGACCCGGCAGCGTTCGAGGCCTACTACGCGAACCACCACATGCCGCTGGTCGCAAAGATTCCGGGCACGGGGCGGTCGCCGAGGCGGCGCGGGCCGTGGGGACACCCGACGGGAAGCGCGGCCTACCACCGGAATTTCACCGCGTGGTTCGACAGCCGGGAGGACCTCGAGGCCGCCTTGGCGACGCCCGAGGGCCGCGTGGTCGCCGCGGACGTGCCGAACTTCGCCACCGGCGGCGCGACGATGTTCGTGGCCGAGGTCGACAGCGCCTGATCCCGTCGGCGTGATACCGCCGGCCTGCTTGCGTCCGCGTGATCGGATCCGGGTATGACGCTGTTCGCCGCGACCAGGGTCGCGGATGGGCGGGTTCGCGCCGGCCGCGCGGCCGGACCCTACACCACCCCCGGCCCGGCGATAACCTCGAACAGCAACTGGGTTTCGGTGTGCGAGACGCCCGGCTGCACGGTCACGTGTTCCAGGATCAACGCGCGCAGCGCGGCCGGGCTCGTCACCGCGACGTGCAGCAGGTAGTCGTCTGCGCCAGCGGTATGGAAGGCCGTCAGCAGCCCGGGAATCGTGCGCAGCGCCGTGTGGAACCGCCGTACCTGGTCCGGGACGTGGCTGGACAGCCGCACCCGGATCATGGCCTGGATCGGCAGGCCGAGTGCCGCGGGATCCACCTGCGCGTGCACACCGAGGATCACGCCGGAATCGCGCAGCGCCCGCACGCGCGCCAGGCACGTCGACTCCGCAACGCCCACCTTCGCTGCAAGCGCCGCGTTCGTGATGCGCCCGTCAGCGACCAGTTCGCGCACGAGCGCCCGATCGACAGCATCGAGTCCACCCGGCCCGTCAGTGACATGCGGAATCTTCGGTTCGGCCATGGCTGCGGCCCCCACTCCTGCAGAATCAACGTCAATAGATCGAGTATGACGAAGAATCTTCGTCATACTCGATTCTTGACGCAGGATACTGCCATCATGGTGGCATGAGCAGCGGCGACGTGACCAGCAGTGACATGTATGGCAGTGAGCTTGGCATCGACTCGGTGGCGGTGCACGCGGGCCGCGAGGACCTGGCCGCGCTCGGCGTGCACGTTCCGCCGATCGACCTGTCCACCACCAACCCGCTGCCGGATATCGAATCCGGCGGGCTCTCCTACGAGTCGATGGCGACCGGCGGACATCCGACCGATGGCGGGTTCGTGTACCAGCGGCTGTGGAACCCGACGGTGGCGCGCTTCGAGAAGGGCCTGGCCGCGCTGGAGGGTACCGCCGAGGCGGTGGCGTTCGCCTCCGGCATGGCCGCCGTGACCGCCACCATCCTGGCCGCAGCCCAGGCCGGACCGGGCCGGCACGTCGTCGCGGTGCGCCCGCTGTACGGCGGCACCGACCACATTCTCGACACGGGACTGCTCGGCACGACGGTGACATACTGTGGGGCGCACGAGGTTTCGCAGTCGATCCGGCCGGATACCTGCCTGGTGATCTTGGAGACCCCGGCGAACCCGACGCTGGAGCTCGTCGACCTCGGGGCCGTGCGAGTGGCCGCCGGCGATGTTCCGATCATGGTCGACAACACCTTCGCCACACCGGTTCTGCAGAACCCGGCGGCCTTCGGCGTCGACCTGGTGCTGCACTCCGCGACGAAATACCTTGGCGGGCATGGTGATGTGCTCGGCGGCGTCGTCGCGGCGCCCGCCGAGTGGGCGGGCCGGCTGCGCTCGATCCGCGCCATCACCGGTGCGATCCTGCACCCGTTGGGCGGCTACCTGCTGCACCGCGGACTGGCGACGCTGCCGGTCCGGGTGCGCACCCAGCAGGAGACCGCACGCCGGCTCGCCGAGTGGCTCACCTCGGTGCCGGCGGTGCGGAAGGTGTTCTATCCGGGCCTTGCCGAGTGCGATCCCGAGGGCCTCGTGGGCAGGCAGATGCGTGGCCCGGGCGCCATGATTTCCCTTGATCTGGCAGGCGGTTTCGCGGAGGCGACCATGCTCACGAAGAACGTGCGGCTGTTCACGCACGCGGTGTCGCTGGGCGGGGTGGACTCGCTCATCCAGCACCCGGCGGCGCTCACGCACCGGCCGGTCGCACCCGAGGCCCGCCCCGGTGCCGGCATCGTGCGGCTGTCGATCGGGCTGGAGAGCGCGGAGGACCTGAAGGCGGACCTGGCCCAGGCCCTCGGCATTTGACCGCCCGGTCAGCCCTAGCCCCGGGCTCCCTCGGGGTGTGAATGTAACCGGGATATTCCGGACAGAATGCTGCTAGACGCACACCCTCTGGCCTGAGAGTGTGAGTGCTGCAGCAAAGTGTCGCATTTGTCCCGGTTACATACACACTCGAGTTCGATGGTGTGGTCAATCGAAAAGCGTGGGCGCCTCTGGGGTTTCGCGATCCGGGTATGACGCAGTTCGGCGGCGGGCGGGTTCGTTGATCTCTGGGCCGGGGGGCTGCGTGCCCACCGATCGTCCCGTCGCTTGCTCCGCCGGTCGCCCCGCTGTGAGCACGTCGCGCCCGGTCCGCCCGGCGCCCGCGATGCCAGGGCCCGGGTCAGGGGCACGGCCTGCTTGATACGCGCACGCCGCGCCGTTGGCCAGCCGGTCGGCCTGCTCGTTCAGCCCGTGCCCCGCGTGCCCCCGCACCCAACGGAAGTCGATCCGCCGCCCCGCGGCGCGAGCCTTCGTCATCTCAGCATCCAAGGCCTGCAGCAGTTCGAGGTTCGCGATCGGCTTCCCGTCGGCCTTCCGCCAGCCGCGCCTCTTCCACCCGGGCATCCATTCCGTGATGGACTTGATGGCGTACTGACTGTCGCAGCAGATGACGAGATCCTCTGCCAGGTGCGATGTTTGGCGCAGGAGGTCGAGCACGGCCGTGAGCTCGCCCTGGTTGTTGGTGCCGTGCGGCCACCCGCCGGCAGCCCATCGGTCGGCATCGATGTACCAGCCCCACCCGGCTGGCCCGGGGTTGCCGAGCGCGGAGCCGTCGGCGCCGGCGGTGATCGTCACGCGCACGATCCTGCCACGTGCTCGCCCGCGAGCGGTGAACGGCGTCATCTCCGCGCGCCCCGCCCCCGCGCGAGAGTTGGTGAATACGCGGACTCGGCCGACGGCGTGACCTCGCGCGCCCCGCCCCCGCGCGGGAGTGAGCTGGCCCACGCCGCCAGATCACCGGCACCGGCCGCGCGCCCCGCCCCCGCGCGGGAGTGAGACGTTCGGAGGTGGTGGCTGTGGCCCCTAGCGCGGGGCGGGCGGCGGGGTCATCATGGCGGAAGACACCGCTGGAGAACCAGGCAGTCTCGCCAGGCCGGTGTGTCGGCCCGATCCGGCGGTGTCCGCCGAAAGGGACGCCAACCGAAGGGAGCCGCGCGATGACCAGGATTCCGCCGACCGTCGATTGGTCGGCTGAGGTGCCGGATGCGGATGTGGCGCCGGAGTTCGCGCCGGACGAGCCCGCCGATCCGGAGGAGCCGGACACCTTGGCCCCGGATGCCGACGCGCAAGGGCCTACAGCCGAATCAGCCGAATCCGGTGAGGCAAACCCCGTCGATGTGGCAGAGCAGCAGGAAGTGGTCGGCGACGAGGACGACGACTACAACCGCGACGAGTGAAAGCCACGACTCGTGACGATCGAAACGGAGTGCGACAGATCCGGGGGCGGTCGGCGTGAGGTGTAGCGGAATCGGGTGACGGCCGGTTCGAGCGCCCCGCCCCTTCCGGCTCATACCCGGAAGGGACGCGGAAGCGCCGCGCTGTCGAGCGGCAAGAATCCGGCGGCTACGCAGTGGGTACCCACCGGACACCTGCCAGTATCGGAGCGCTCGGATGCGGAATCTGGGACCTTCGTCGGCGTGTCGCACGAACACGCCGGAGTGCTTCGGAATTGGTGCCGCTGACCTCTTGCCCCCCGCGTGCGGACCGGCTAGAAATATCCCTACACAGCGCGGATCGATGCGGAAAGCCGGGGAGACTCGACCATCTGCAGTCGGGACGCGAGGTGTGTCGGATGGCTCCGAGGCCGGCCTGTCATGGCGATCGCAGCGACGCGCGTCGTCTCCGGGAAACCGGGAGGGCTCGGAAGAAGTGCCGTTCGGCTGCGCGGTACCCCGCGCTCGCGGATCCGGCTTCGGCTGGAGACGTAGGGCGTGAGCCGGGTGTCACAGCCCGGCGCCCGCCGCCGCTGCGGAATACGCCGGTCGGCGAGGCGAGGGAACGCGCACAGCGGGGCCTCTTTTCGACTCATACTCGAAAAGGGGCCCCGCACCCATTTCGGGGGCATTCGCCGACCATGGGTTGGGCCGTCAGCGCGACTGTGCGGTCAGGGCGGTGAAGGCCTTGGCGACCTCGGCGCCGAGCCGCGCGTTGTTCTCGACGAGCGCGATGTTCGCGGTGAGCGACGCACCGCCGGTGATCTCCACGATGCGGCCAAGCAGGAACGGCGTCGCGTCCTTGCCGTGGATCGCGTTTTTTTCCATGTCCGCGAGGGCCTGCTCGATGATTCCGTCGATCTGGTCGGCGGGGATCTCGTCGGCCTCCGGGATCGGGTTGACGACGGACACGCCTCCGCCGATGCCCAGATCCCACTTCGCCTTCATGACTGCGGCCACCTCGGAAGGTGTGTCCACCCGCATCGGTGCGGCATGGCCGCTGCTGCGCGAGAAGAACGCAGGGAACTCGTCGGTGCCATAGGCGAGTACGGGGACCTCGAGGGTTTCCAGCGTTTCCAGGGTCAGTCCGATGTCCAGGATGGACTTCACGCCGGCGGAGATCACCGCCACGCTGGTGTGCGAGAGCTCGGTGAGATCGGCGCTGGTGTCGAAGGTCTGCTGCGCGCCGCGGTGCACGCCGCCGAGCCCGCCGGTGACGAACGTGGTGATCCCCGCGAGCGAGGCGAGCCGCATGGTCGCCGCGACCGTGGTCGCTCCGTGCAGCCCGCGGGCCATCACGTACGGCAGATCGCGGACGGATACCTTGAGCACGTTCTCGTCGCTAGCCAAGAGTTCCAGCGCATCCGCGTCGAGGCCGATGTGCGGCTTTCCGCCGAGCAGCGCGATCGTCGCCGGGACAGCCCCGCCGTCGCGGATGATTCTCTCCACCGTCGTCGCCATCTGCACGTTCTGCGGGTACGGCATCCCGTGGCTGATGATCGTCGACTCCAGCGCGACGACGGGCCGGCCGTCGGCCAGGGCGGCGACGACCTCGTCGGTCATGGCCAGGCCGGGGTGCGGGGTGCGGGCGGTGCTCATGCGGTTCTCTCCTGGGTGCTCGTGTGGTGCGATGCGGTGGTCCGGCGCGGCGGGGCAGCCGCGGTGGGCCTGGCCGGCACGGCGGAAGGCGCCGCCGCGGGTGCCGATCCCGGCGGAGCCGCGGGTGCGGATCCCGGCCGCGCCGCGGGCGCGGATGCCAGGGCGGACGCCACCAGTCGGGGGGTGAGGTCGCGGCGCACGGTCTCCTCGCTCGCGATGGTCAACGCGGCCGCGGCGTGGCCGAACCGGGCGGCATCGATTGGGTCGGCGCCGCCGAGCAGGGCGTGGCAGAACGCGCCGAGGAGCGCGTCGCCGGCGCCCGTCACATCGACCACCGCGGCGCGGCCGGCGGGGATGCGGTGGGCACCGTTCGGCCCGCTGAGCAGCGAGCCCGCCGCGCCCAGGCGGATCCAGACGTAGGTGACGCCGCTCGCGTGCAGTGCCGCCGCGGCCGCGCGAAGCTCGGTGTCGCTCCCCGCCGGCAGCCCCGTCAGCGCCGTCACCTCGTCGCGATTGGGTGTGATGAGGTAGACCGGGTGTGCGCGGTCGAACAGGCCCGGAATCGCAGCGAGCATGGCCGCCTTCGGCACGCTCACCGGCTCGATCACCGTCCGTACTCCGGCCGAGGCCGCGAGATTCCGCGCGTAGCTGAGGGTTTCGGCCGCCAGGTTACCGTCCAGCACCAGCAGCTCCGCGCTGCAGATCACATCGCGGGCGGCGTCCACCTGAGCCGGGCCGAGTTCGGCTGTGGCCGCCATATCGGAGACCGCGACCACGAGTTCGCCGTCCCGATCCAGCACCGCGGTGTACGTCCCGGTGGCCGTCGCGGTGCGATATACATGGTCGAGATGCACTCCCGCGTCAGCGGTCTCGCGAATCAGCATGTCACCCAAGGGGTCTCGTCCAACGGCCGCCACCAGGTACACGCGGGTGCCCAGCCGCGCAAGGTTTTCCGCGATGTTGCGCCCGACTCCGCCGGGGGACATGGCCGCCCGGCCAGGGTTGCTGGTGCCCGGCACCGCGCGGGCGGCGCTGCGCGCCTTGATGTCCATGTTCGCGCCGCCGACTACCACTACACCCGGCTGCTCCGCGAGCAGGTACCCGCGGCCGAGGATCACGCCCTTCTTGCCGAGGTTGGACAGGTGCACGTTCACCGCCGCCCGCGTCGATCCGAGCCGCTCCGCGATCGCATCCGAACTCATCATCGGATTGCCGCGCAGCAGACCGACGATCTGCCGCTCCCGATCCGTCAACGCCATGCTTACTACAATAAGGCTAGCTTATGCTATTAAGCAAGGCTTTAGGTCAGGACCCGTGAACACCGTCATAGTCGACTATGACGCTGTTCACGGGCCGGGCCGTGACGGATCAGATGAGTCCTTGGGCCATCATGGCGTCGGCCACATGCACGAATCCGGAGATGTTCGCGCCCATCGCATAGTTGCCCGGTTGGCCGTAGTCGGCGGCGGCGGCCGCGCAGCGCTCGTGCACCGCGACCATGATCTCGCCGAGGCGCTTGTCGGTGTAGTCGAAGGACCACGAATCCCGGCCGGCGTTCTGCTGCATCTCCAGCGCGCTGGTCGCCACGCCGCCGGCGTTCGCGGCCTTGCCCGGGGCGTACAGCACGCCCGCCGACTGGAAGGCCCGGATCGCATCCGGAGTGCAGGGCATGTTCGCGCCCTCCGCGACGGCGATGACCCCGCTCTGGATGAGGGCCGCGGCATCCGCCTCGGTGAGTTCGTTCTGTGTGGCGCAGGGCAGCGCCACCTCGCACGGGACGTTCCAGATCGAACCGCCGGGTACGTACTCGGCGTCCGCGCCGCGCCGAGCGGCGTACTCCGCGATCCGGCCGCGTTTCGCTACCTTGATCTCCCGGAGCAAGGCCAGGTCGATTCCCTTGTGGTCCACGACGTATCCGGCCGAGTCCGAGCAGGCGAGCACCGTTGCTCCGAGCTCTTGGGCCTTCTCGATCGCATGCACCGCAACGTTTCCCGAGCCGGACACGACGACCCGGCGGCCGTCCAGCGACGCCTTCTTCGTGCCCAGCATCTGCTGCAGGAAGTAGACGAGCCCGTAGCCAGTTGCCTCTGTGCGGACGAGTGAGCCGCCCCAGCCGATGCCCTTGCCGGTGAGGACGCCGGACTCGTACCGGTTGGTGATGCGCTTGTACTGGCCGAACAGATAGCCGATCTCCCGGCCGCCGACGCCGATGTCACCGGCCGGAACGTCGGTGTATTCGCCGATGTGGCGGTAGAGCTCGGTCATCAGGGACTGGCAGAAGCGCATCACCTCGCCGTCCGAGCGGCCCTTCGGGTCGAAGTCGCTGCCACCCTTGCCGCCGCCGATGGGCAGCCCGGTGAGAGCGTTCTTGAACGTTTGCTCGAAGCCGAGGAACTTGATGATGCCCAGGTACACCGAGGGGTGGAACCGCAGGCCTCCCTTGTACGGGCCGAGCGCCGAGTTGAACTCCACCCGGAAGGCGCGGTTGATGTGGATCCTGCCCCGATCATCCGACCACGGCACTCGAAAGATGATCTGCCGCTCGGGCTCGCAGATCCGCTCGAGGATGGCGCGGTCGGCGTATTGCGGGTGTCGTCTGACGACGGGGTTCAGCGACTCGAGCACCTCGTGCACAGCCTGGTGGAACTCCGCCTCGCCGCCGTTGCGTGACAGGACCGTATCGTAGGCGGACTGCAGCGCGGGGTGGAGTTCGGTCATGGGCGGGAGTTTACCGTGCTTCGGAACCGGTTCAGAGCCTCTGACCAGCATCATTGATCTTCTCACATCGCGCGGCGGGAGATCGGCCGGTTCGACAGGGGGCGGACCGTGGAATTTCCTGCCGCAACAACGATCCGCCGGACGACCTGTCGCGCCGCCGGGGCTCCCTATTGTTGGTACCGATATGAGTGACCGCCCCGGGCCGGACGGCCCCGCTGCGCCGGACGATGCCGCTGCGCCGGACGATGCTGCCGTGGCGAGCGTTGCCGCCGTGCCTTGCGATTATGACGGGCAGCGCGATCACAGCACGACAGGCGATTCGGCCGGATTGCACACCTCCGGGCCGGAAGGCGCCGGGCGGAACCGCGACGGGTCGCACTCCGCCGAGCCGAACCGCGCCGGGCCGGAGGCCAACTCGCCGGCCGACCTGGCGCGGCGGATCGCGCAGGTGTCGATCGACGATGCGCATCGCTTGCGCCGCACGCTGACCCGGGTCCGCGGACTCGATGGAGGAGCCCGCGGCCGCGAACTGGCCAAGCTCGCCGATCGCGTCGCCCGCGCCGAACGCCGCATCGAGCTCCGGCGCGGTGCGCTGCCGCAGATCCACTACCCGCCGCTGCTTCCGGTGACCGCTCGCGTCGAGGAACTCGCGGCGACGATCCGTGACCACCAGGTCGTGGTGGTGGCCGGCGAGACCGGCTCGGGGAAGTCGACGCAGCTTCCGAAGATCTGCCTGGGGCTCGGCCGGGGCATCCGCGGGCTCATCGGGCACACCCAGCCGCGGCGCATCGCCGCCCGCACCCTGGCCGAACGGATCGCCGAGGAGACCGAGACCATCGTCGGCGGCGCCATCGGGTACAGCATCCGGTTCGGCGACCATACCGGCCCGCGCACGCTCGTCAAGCTCATGACCGACGGCATCCTGCTCGCCGAGATCGCTTCGGACCCAGACCTTTTGCGCTACGACACGATCATCCTCGACGAGGCGCACGAGCGGAGCCTCAACATCGATTTCCTGCTCGGCTACCTCGCGCGCCTGCTGCCGCGCCGGCCCGACCTCAAACTCATCGTCACCTCCGCCACGATCGATCCGGAGAAGTTCTCCCGGCACTTCGGCGGCGCCCCGGTGGTCGAGGTGTCCGGACGCACCTATCCGGTCGAGATCCGTTACCGCCCTTACGGCATGGACGAATCTGGCGAGGGCGAGACGGCTGATGGCGACGTGGCTGATGACGGGGTGGTCGATGACGGCGTCGGCGATGTCGAGGGGGCCGATGGCACTGCCGCTACCGGCGGTTCCGCGCGACCTGGCTCGGTGTCCGGCAGCACCCGCAAGACCGCCTATGACGTTGTTCGCGGCCCCACCCCGACCGGAAGGGACGCGCTCGATCAGGTCGGTGCGATTATCGGCGCCGTCGACGAGTTGCTTCCCGCGGGCGACGGCGACATCCTCGTGTTCCTCTCGGGTGAGCGAGAGATCACCGATACCGCCGACGCGGTCCGCGCGCACCTGAAGGCCCGCGGGTTTCACGCCGCGACGATCGAGGTGCTCCCGCTCTACGGCCGGCTATCGATGGCGGACCAGCATAGGGTCTTCGCGCCGAGCGGGAGGCGTCGCATCGTCCTGGCGACGAATGTGGCGGAGACGTCGCTCACCGTCCCGGGGATCCGATACGTGATCGACCCGGGCACCGCACGGATCTCGCGATACTCGTCGCGCACCAAGGTGCAGCGGTTGCCCATCGAGAAGATCTCCCGAGCGTCCGCCGGGCAGCGCGCCGGTCGCTGTGGACGCGTCGCGGACGGCATCTGCATCCGGCTCTATTCCGAGAGCGACTTCGACGCGCGGCCCGAGTTCACCGACCCGGAGATCGCGCGGACGTCGCTGGCGTCGGTGATCCTCAGGATGGCCGCGCTCGGCCTGGGTGACGTGGAGAGCTTTCCGTTCCTCGAGCCACCCGACACGAAGCAGATCACCGACGGCATCACGGTTCTCACCGAGCTGGGAGCGCTGGACCGCTCCGGGTCGGCGGCGCGCGGCAGGGTAGTGCGGCTCACCGACATCGGCCGGCGGATCGCCGCGCTGCCGGTCGACCCACGGCTCGCGCGGATCCTGGTCGAGGGCGACCGGCGCGGGTGCCTTGCCGAGATTCTCGTGATCGTTGCCGCGCTGGCCATCCGGGACGTGCGGGAATATCCGCTGGACGACCGCGATCGGGCCGTAGCGGCGCACAGCCGCTTCATCGATCCGACATCGGATTTCGTCTGCCTGGTCAACCTGTGGCACTACCTCAAGGACCAGGCGAAGGCCCTGTCCGGCAACGGGTTCCGCAAGATGTGCAAGGCCGAATTCCTGCACTACCTGCGGATCAGGGAGTGGCAGGACCTGCACGCGCAACTCTCGTCGGCCTGCGGCTCGCTGGGCATGGCCATCGACGCGTCCGCGCTGGTCTCGTCCTTGTCCCCATCCCGACCGAGCGCTGGTTCTGAGCACCGAGCAGATGCTGCAGGGAGTGCCCGGTCGGGAAAACTAGTGCCCAGCCGGGGTGCGGGCGGGGCGGCGCAGGGCGGCCGGGGTTCGCGCGCCGTCACCGTGGACCACGAGGCCATCCACACCGCGCTGGCCGCCGGGTTGCTCTCGCACATCGGCTCCCGTATCGAGCGCGAGCCGCGATCCGGCCGGGGCTCGGCGGGCGATCGCCGCCGGCCCCTGCGCGAGTACCAGGGCACTCGTGGCACCACGTTCGCCGTCTGGCCGGGCCCGGTGCTGGCCAAGGGCGGTGCGCCGTTCGTGCTCGCCGCGGAACTCGTCGAGACTTCCCGGCTGTGGGCGCGCACGGTCGCGGCGATCGACCCCGCATGGATCGAGTCGATCGGCGGAGACCTGCTGCGCCGCAACCACTCCGAGCCACATTGGAGCGCCAAACGGCAGGCCGCCATGGCCACCGAGAAGGTGATGCTGCTCGGCGTGACGCTGGTGGCGGCGCGCACCGTCGGCTACGACCGGATCGACCCGGTCCTCTCCCGCGAGCTGCTGATCCGGCACGGCCTGGTAGACGGCGAACTGACCCCGCCGTTGCCGTTCCTGGCCCACAACCAGGCCGCGTTGGCCGAGGTGGGCGAAGCGGAGAGCCGAGTGCGTCGGCGCGACATCGCGATCGACGACGATGCCCTGTTCTCGCTCTACGACGCCCGGATACCCGCCGACGTCACGTCCGGGCGACGGCTGGAGTCTTGGTGGCGCAAGGCGTCTCGCGAGGAGCGGAGTGCCCTCACCTTCACTCCGGACATGCTGATCGCGGCTGGCGCCGAGCTTGCGCGGCGGGAGGAATATCCCGATCAACTGATCGCGGACGGCGTACAGGTCAATCTGGCCTACGTGTTCGAGCCCGGCGCCGCGGACGACGGCGTGTCCGCGACCGTGCCGTTGGCCGCGCTCGCCTCGATCGACCCGGCGTCGTTCCCCGCCCAGGTCCCCGGTCTTCGACGAGAGCTTGCTCTGGCGCTGATCAAGTCACTGCCGAAGGGGCTCCGCCGGTCCTTCGTCCCCGCGCCGGATTTTGCCGATGCGGCGTTGGACCGCATCGGCGACGATGTCGGCGCGCTGCCGGAACGGCTCGCCGGCGCCCTGACGCAGCTTTCCGGGGTCACGGTGCACGCCGCCGACTTCGACTACTCGAAGGTGCCCGACCACCTGCGCATGCGCTTCACGGTGGTCGACGACCGGGGCCGGACGGTCGCCACCGGTAAGGACCTCGGCTCCATCCAACGCTCGCTCCGCTCCGACACCCGCAAGGCCGTCGCCAAGGTCTCGTCCACGCTCGAACGTGACGGCCTCACCGCATTCCCGCCGGGCGCTCTGCCCCGGCAGACCGGCGGCACGGCGGCCGGGCAGACCGTGACCGGCTATCCGGCCCTGGTCGACGAAGGCGACACCGTCGCGGTGCGAGTGTTCACCGATGCGGCCGATCAGACGCGGGCCATGCGCGCGGGGACCCGCCGTCTCGTCGCGCTGGCGCTGCACGACCAGATCGCGGCCCTTCCCGGCCGGATCCGGCAACTCGCCGCCCCACGCGGCCCGTCCGCACCGGGCACGAAGCCGGCGCTCGCCCCGGCCGACCTGATGCGGTTGGCCACCGCCCCGCACGGCTCCCTCGAGGCGCTCATCACGGATGCCGCCACGGCCGCCATCGACGCCCTGCTCGACTGGGCGGGCGGGCCGGCCTGGGACAAGCCCGCGTTCGACGCGCTCACCGGCCGCATCGCGGGCCAGCTGGAGAACGCGGTGGTCGACATCCTCTCGGCGACGGCCGACGTGCTGTCCGCCGGCGCGCGGGCCGACGCCGAGATCGCGGCGATGGCGGGCGTCGGCTCCCCGGCGGGTGCCCCGCCCGGAACGTCGTCATGGTCGTCATACTCGTTAGTAGCGGAACTGAAGGCCGAGCGCGATAGTTGGCTACGCGCCGGCTTTATCACCCAGGTCGGTGCCGCACACCTGCCGGACGTGGCCCGCTACCTCGCGGCGTTGGCGGTCCGGGCGCAGCGCGCGGGGGAGCGCCCGGAGCGGGATCGGCAGCATGCGGCCGAGATCGACGAGCTGCGCAGCGCCGTGGACGCGCGGGTGGCGGCACTGCGGCCGGAGCGGAGCACGGACGAGGACGTTCGTCATCTCCGTCGGATGCTGGCGGAGTATCGGATCGCGCTCTTCGCGCAGCCGATGAAGACGGCGATACCCGTTTCGGCGAAACGAATCCGGGCCGCGATCGCGGCTCTGCCCGAGTAGGCGGCGCCTGGGTAACGCGCTCCGCCCGGGTTACTTGTTCTCGCCCGCGAGCTTGTCGACGAGCCCGCTGATCGCGCTCTCGGCCTTGTCGACCTGCTCCTGGTGCCCGATCTTGCCCGCGACGAAGTCACCGGCCTTCTCGACACCCTGCTTGATCTGCTCGGAGTGCTCGCCGACGAAATCGGCGGCCTTGTCCTGAAGTTCCTCGGCCTTGTCCTTCAGCCCGTCGAAGTCCACCATGTCAGCCTCCTTGGCGCCGCGGATGTAGGACCGCTAGCTTATCCGCTCGGTCAGGCCCTCGCTGCGCACGAACAGGCCGTCGCCGTCCACCAGCATGTGACGCTCGCCGTGCGGACCGGCGTAGGCGATGAGCACGCCGTCGTCCGTGATCGCCTCGGTGCGCCCGTGGCGGACGACCGGCGTCACGGTGAGGTCCGGCAGGCTGATCGACGCCACCGTGACCTCCGCCTCCGCGCCGATCGTCCGCTGCAGGCCGAGTCGGCGAACCGGCAGGGACGCGGAGAACGCCGAAGCCGCGACGTACACGTCGACCGCGTCGCGCAGGGCTGGCTGCGTGGTTGACCCGGCGACGCTCTCGGCGATCCACGGGCCGCCGGGGCTGCGGGTGAGGGTCAGTGATCGCTCTCCGTGCAGATCGTCGCTACGGACCGTGATCCGGCGTGTGCGGCCCTCGTTGTCGACGACCACCGAATACGAGGCGCCGAACGCGGGCTCCCGGGTCGAGACGATGTATCCCGTCGCCCGCATCGCCAGTTCGTTCAGGGCGACTCGGACGGATTCGACCGTGCTCCCGTCGGGGGAGGAGTAGCTGAGCATTCTCGCAGTCATCGGCTCTGTCACGTGGGCTACGGTAGCGCCCTTTGGCGGCCCGCGTGGCACCGGTCCATGCGACGATGGGCGGCATGACGGATCGCGCGACCCCGGCCGGTTGCCCGCCGCCGGATTCGACCTCGGAGATGACGTCGTTCGGCGCCGCACCGGCTCCGGAGGGCGATGCGCGGGTACGGTTCGCTGGGGTGTTGCGGCGCGGTGGGGTGTTCGTCGCTCTGGTGGTGGCCGCCGGGGTCGTGGCCGTGGTGGTGGGGTCGGCGATCACCGAGCCGTCGGTGATCGCCGGCCTGGTCCCCGGCCCGCTGGTGCGGTACGGCATCCCGGTCGCCCGCGTGCTGCTCGATTTCGGCGCCGCGGCCGCGGTCGGCTTGGCGCTGGTGCCGAAACTGCTGGGCTTCGACCGGCCGGAGCGCACCGAACCCGTGTTGGCGCCCGCCCGTCGGTACGCGGCGTGGGCCTCGGCGCTCTGGACGGTGACGGCGCTGGCGTCTGTCGTGCTGCTGACCGCCGAGCTCGCGCCCGGCGAGGTCGTGACGCCGGCCGCCGTGTGGCGTTACATCGGGTCGATCGCGGCGGGCAAGGGTCTGATGCTGTCGGCCGTATGCGGCGCGATCTCGTGGTGGCTTTCGCGGCTGTCCGTCCGGCATGGGGAGAAGGTTCCGGCGGAATTACGTGCCGGCGTGGCCCTTTTCGGCCTGCTGCCGTTGCCGCTCACCGGGCACGCGTCGAACTGGTACTACCACGACCTGTCCATGGTGTCGATGGAGCTGCACGTGACCGGGTCGGCCGCCTGGGCGGGCGGTCTGGCCGCGATCGTGCTGCTGCTCGCCCGGCACCGGGATCTGCTCGCCGAGGCGCTGCCACGGTTCTCGAAGCTCGCGACCTGGTGCGTGTTCGTGGTCGGGCTGTCCGGGATCGCGAACGGACTGATCGAGCTGTACCTGTCGCCGATCACGACACTGCCGTCGTCGCTGTGGGAAACGCGTTACGGCGTCCTGATTCTCGCGAAGGCTCTGTGTCTCGCAGCGGTCACGCTCATCGCGATCCACGTCCGCCGGCGGATCATGCCGGCACTCGCCACGGGCCGGCGGGCCCCGTTCGCCGCGTGGTGCGGATGGGAGGTGACGGTGCTCGCCGTGGCGTTCGCCGTGGCCGTGGTGCTCACCCGCGCCGAGGTTGCGCCGTTCTGAGGCGGTGCCGCTCTGGCGCCCTTGGGCTCGCGTAGCCTGTTATGTCTTGCACAACAGTGAGTTGTGTCTTACACTTCTGGCGTGGCGATCAGGTGGACCGACAGCGCCGACAAGCACGGGATCCCCCACGAAGATGCGTTGCACGCCGTTGCGAACGCCGTATACGAGGAGTACGCGTTCGACGAACCTCGTGTTCCGGGCCACGCCCGGCCGGACCTGTATATCGGACCAGCGCGCGGCGGCGCGCCGCTTCTGGAGGTGATGCTCGAAGTGTTGAACCCGCGAGACCTGGTGATCTTCCATGTGATGATCGCCCGCGACAATCACCTGCGACGGATGAAGGGTGATGGCGATGAGTAAGACGACCGACTACGCGGAGCTCGCCGAGTGGGCGGAAAACGAGATGCAGCTGCGAGAGGGCTCGACTACGGCACGCCGCGGCCGCGCAGCTGCGGCCAAGGGCCGCGCCGCGCTGGAGGCGGCGCTCGGCGGGCCAGCCGCGGTCGAACGTGCCATTCGTGGTGGTCGCCCGCCGCTCGACCCGGATGCCAGACCCGGTCAGCATTCGCGCAGCCGCACCATCAGACTGACCACGGACCTCAACGACCGGCTCGACGCCCTCGCCACCGAACAGCACCGCAGGCCCAGCGACATCATGCGGGAAGCGCTGGCCGACTATCTGAAACGGCATCGCGCCAGCTGACGTGGGGTCGCTCGTGGCGCGGTCGGGGCGTCAATTCTCGGCGGACACTCGGTCCGGCTCGTCGAATCCGGCGAGATAACCCTGTGCATTGCGGCGCGGCTCCGGCGCGTAGACCACCGTCTGTGCCGGCGGTCGGGGTGTGGTCAATCCGACCGTGCGCTGCGCGAACATCGTCATACCCGCCCAGGTGACGGCGAGAAGCAGTGCGGCCCACCACCACGAGGTCCAGTCGACGGGCGGGGTGTGCAGGTTCGCGCCGGCGGCGTGAGCGGCTCGCATCTCGTCGATCGACAGCTTCGCGAGATCGATCGGGGTGCCCTCCGCGACGGTCTGCAGCAGCAGCGCGCCGTAGCCGGCCGCCGTGACGAGCGCAGCACCCAGGGCCGCGCGCACATACGGATTTGCCGGGATCACGAACGCGAGATCGACCGCGAGACCTATGGCGAGCAGCCAGAACGGGGCCGACGACGGCGGGAAGATCGTGTAGTAGAGCACCGGCCAGATCAGCATGCGATAGGCGACGTACGCCCCCGCGACGACGGTGGCGGTCCAGACCCGGCCGACGAGGATGCGCGTGAGAACCAGCACTGCGGCGCACAGGGCGATGGTCCACACCGGGTAGACCCACGCCGGGATGGGCAGCGAGAAATGCTGCACGGCAACGGCATCGACGGGATGGCCGATCTGCTTCGCGGCGAAAGCGAGCAGACTCGGCTCGGCGTAAGGCTTCCCGTCGAAGAAGGCGCTGATCGAGAGGATCCCGTACTCCTGCTGGTAGTTCGGGAAGAAGGCGTTCTCGAACATGAATGCGCCGAAGGCGGTGAGGCCGGCCGTGTACTGCCAGGCGAAGCGCCCGGCGCGCGGGTAGTTGATCCACCAGTTGCGCCACACGCCGGCGATCATGATCGCCGTCCCCGTATAGAGCAGCATGTGCGACGGCGACCAGGACGTGATGTCCAATCCGTTGATGCGGTGGTTGATCACATCGATCGGACCGGCAATCACGAACACGATGGTGCCGGTTTGGATGATGCGCAGGCTCCGGCGATCCGCGCCGTACCCGGTGAACGTGTGCACGAGCACGAGAACGATCGCGATGCCGGTGCCGACGGTGTTGAGCAGGTGCGGCGGGGCGAAGTCGTCGCGGATCCATTTGAAATGCCAGGAGACGTCCCAGGAGGAGCCCAGCAGCTTGAATGCGAACGCGACCAGCCACCAGCGCAGCATCAGGACGGTAGCGGACTCGGGCGTCGGACGTCCCGGAACGCCGCGGGTCCAGTAGGTGCGCAGGAATGCGGCCAGGCGTTGCATGGGGCCCAAGTCTAGGCGATCGGGTGATCTTCGCTGGGGTTCGTGCGGCGTCGCGGGGCGGCGTCACCGAGCGGCGTTACCGGAGTCCCGGGACGGGGCCGGTCATCGCTCCCGGGCGGCGGCGTGCACCAATGGCCCTGTGCGGTAGGCGATCTCCTGCGTCAGCGAGATGACGGTGGACGTGCGCAGCACCGACTCGTCCGACACCACCAGGTCGATCACGCGCTGCAGGTCGGTGTTGTCGCGGGCGACCAGCCGCACCCAGATGTCGGTGCCGCCGGTGACGGTGTGCGCCTCGATCACCTCGGGTATGCCGGTGAGGTGGGACACCACGGCGTCGCGGCCCTGATGCTGCGCGATCTCGAGGGAGAGGAAGGCCGTCACCGGGAAGCCGAGGGCGGACGGATCGATCTGCGGTGCGAGGTCGTGGATCACGCCGGTACGCTGCAGCTTGTCGAGCCGCGCCTGCACGGTGCCGCGTGCCACGTGCAAACGGCGGGACGCCTCCAGGACGCCGACGCGTGGCTCGGCGGCGAGCAGGTCCAGCAAACGGACATCCAAGCTGTCGATCGGCATGTGCGAACCCCTCCTATGACCTGACAATCTGTCTAGTAAACCACGTGATGTGCAGCGCAGTATGTGCACAGTGTCGACAATTCTCCTAGCTACTTGCCGGGGCCGCGCCCGCGCTGCACGCTGGGGGCACACCACGGGGCACACCCTATCGAGGAGGCCGCCATGAGCCCGGACGCCGCCACCAGTGCTGCCGCCACGAACACCGCCGCCACGCACACGGCATTGACCAGCGACGAGAAGGCCGCCAACCTGACCGCCGACGAATTGGCCCGGCTGGTCGGGCTCGTCGATTATGACGAGAGCCGCGACCCGTTCCCGGTCAACGGCATGGACGCCGTCGTCTTCGTGTGCGGGAATGCCACCCAGGCCGCGCACTACTACCAGTCCGCCTGGGGCATGGAACTCGTCGCGTACTCCGGCCCGGAGACCGGCAACCGCGACCACAAGGCGTTCGTGCTGAAGTCCGGCTCCGCCCGCTTCGTGCTCACCGGTGGCGTGGCGCCGGATTCGCCGGTGCTCGACCGGCACCGCCGGCACGGCGATGGGGTCGTCGACCTCGCGTTGAACGTGCCCGACGTGGACAAGTGCATCACCCACGCCCGCGCCATGGGTGCCACGATTCTCGAAGAGCCGCATGACATCTCGGACGAACACGGAACGGTGCGCCGGGCAGCGATCGCAACCTACGGCGAGACGCGTCACTCGCTGATCGACCGCAGCCGCTACGACGGCCCGTACCTCCCCGGCTTCGTCGCCGCGTCCTCCAGCTACGTCAAGCGAGCGGGTGCACCGAAGCGGATCTTCCAGGCGCTGGATCACGCGGTCGGCAACGTGGAACTCGGCAAGATGGACTACTGGGTCGAGTTCTACAACAAGGTCATGGGTTTCGTGAACATGGCCGAGTTCATCGGCGACGACATCGCGACCGAATATTCGGCGTTGATGAGCAAGGTCGTGGCGAACGGCAATCACCGCGTCAAGTTCCCGCTCAACGAGCCCGCCATCAGCAAACGCAAGAGCCAGATCGACGAATACCTGGAGTTCTACGGCGAGCCGGGGTGCCAGCACCTGGCGCTGGCCACGAACGACATCCTGCGCACCGTCGACATTCTCCGCGACGAGGGCGTCGAGTTCCTGGACACGCCGGATACCTACTACGAGGACCCGGAGCTGCGCGCGCGGATCGGCACGGTCCGCGTCCCGGTGGCCGAACTGCAGAAGCGCAAGATCCTGGTCGACCGCGACGAGGACGGGTATCTGCTGCAGATCTTCACCAAACCGATCGGCGACCGGCCCACCGTTTTCTTCGAGATCATCGAGCGGCACGGCTCTCTCGGCTTCGGCAAGGGCAATTTCAAGGCGCTGTTCGAGTCGATCGAGCGGGAGCAGGAGCGCCGCGGGAATCTTTGAAATCGTTTATGATGGCTATGACGATGTTCGTGGGCCGGGCCGTGCTTGCCCCGGTAAACCCGCGTCGGCGCGCGCCGGCAGGACAGTGCCGCTGACGGAGCCCAGCTCGATGCGCCCTCCCGAGATCGACGGCGCCGTCGCGACAATCGTGACGGTGTCGCCGTCTTCCAGGAATGTGCGGGTGGATCCGTCGGCCAGGCGCACCGGGTCCCGCCCGCCGCGCGACAGCTCGATGAACGAGCCCACCTGGTCCGCGGCCGGGCCGGAGATGGTGCCCGACGCGTAGAGATCGCCTGGCCGAACGGTGGCGCCGTTGATCGTGGTGTGCGCGAGCATCTGCGCGCCGGTGTAGTACATCGACGCGTACGGCGGCTTCGAGACCACCGTGCCGTTCCACTCGATTTCGAGCGAGATATCAAGCCCCCACGGCTCTTCCGGATCGTCGGCGAGATAGTCGAGCAGCGCCACCGTGCGCGGCGGGGGCGGGACGCGCGCCGACCCCAGGGCGGCCAGCGGGGTGATCCACGGCGAGATCGACGTGGCGAACGATTTGCCCAGGAATGGCCCCAGCGGCACGTACTCCCAGGCCTGGATGTCCCGCGCGCTCCAGTCGTTGAGCAGCGTGACGCCGAACACGGTGTCCGCGAAAGCCGCTGCGGGAACCGGGGTCCCGAGCTCCGAGCCGGTGCCCACCACGTACGCCAGCTCCGCCTCGATGTCGAGCCGCGCGGTCGGCCCGAAGGTGGGCCGGTCGTCGTCGGGTCCACGTCGCTGTCCGCACGGCCGGACGATCGGTGTCCCGGAGATCACGACCGTCTGCGACCGGCCGTGGTACCCCACCGGCAGATGCTTCCAGTTCGGCAGCAGCGGTTCCGCGTCCGGGCGGAACAGCCGCCCCAGGTTCGAGGCGTGGTGCTCGCTCGCGTAGAAGTCGACGTAGTCGCCGACCCGGAACGGCATCTCCATGGTGACGGCATCGATCGGCAGCAGATTCGGCTCGACCATCGCCCGGTGCCCGGGGTCGGTGAGGACCGTGGTAAGCCAGTCGCGTGCAAAGGCCCAGACGCGCGGACCTGCCGCGAGAAACGGCTCCAGCGAAGGTTTGTGCCACAGCCCCGCGACGTTCATGCCCCCGGCCGCGGCGGCAGGCCCCGCGGAGAGCACGAACTCGCCGATGCGCACGCCGACGCTCGGCTCGGAGCCTTCGGCGCGGAACACGCCGAACGGCAGGTGATCTGCACCGAACCCGGACCCGGCGGCGCCCGGCACCCAACTGGCTGTCATCACGGCGTCCCTTCGGTGGGTATTGCTGTCGGACCGGTCGACGGCACCGGCGCGATTCGCGGAATCACGCCGAGGTCGGCGAGTTCCGCGAGCGGTTCGAGGACACCGCAACAGCCGAACGAGGCGAAGACCGACCGCACGGCCAGTGCTTGGGCTCGCGTGAGCGACAGTGCTTCGGCCGCAAGGCGATCGGCGTCACGGCGCATCAGGGTGCGGACAAGTGCGCGGCCCGGAACGTCGTCATAGTCGGGTGTTCGGAGCGCGGCGTGGACCGCGGCGATGATGTTGAGGACACCGTATTGGCGGCTGCCGCCCGGGCCGTGCGGACCGGTGACAGCGTGGTGCAGCCCGGCGGTGAACTTGACGGGTAGCCGGAGGCGCGCTGCCGCGGCGATCACCGCGGCCAGCGCGTCGGCGGGCGGGGAGTCGGCCGGACCGGTGCCGCCGGTGCGGAACTTCCCGCGGACGTCCCGGCCGGTCGCCTCGCGAGCGGCGACGATCGATCGTAAGGCGAGATCTGGTGCTGTGTTGTCGATCTCGACGGAGATGTGCTGCGCTGCGGGAAGGGTCCCGGTGAGCGCGGCAACGGTGCCGGTCGCATCGGTCGCGCCCGCCGGCAGCGCGATCTCGACGCCGACCACGCGCAACCCCGCGGTGTGCGCGAGACCGCTGACGGCGTCGCGCATGTCGGCAAGGCGATCTCCGCGCCGGTTGATCAGGACCACGTCGAAGGTGCCGTCGGGCTCGGCGTCACGGTCGATCAGCGGCGGGAGCTGGCGCCAGAGCGCCGAGCGCAGCAGGAACGGCCCGACGTAGCGGCTGGTCGCCGATCGCCGGATGTCGCGGTGCCGGGCGACGGCGACGTCCAGCGGGGCCAGGCCGGGCGGAAAGATCGCCGCGTCGTCGATCAACCCGTCAAAGAGGACGTGGGAGAGAGCACTACTGTCCGGTCTTCGGGAAGCAGGGTCGTCCGCACTGGACACTCTGCCCACCTCCTGCCGGGATTCGCGCGGCGATCTGTTCAATCGTGGAACACTTTTAGTGACGTCTTGACACGTCCCCCAGCGTAGCGAATGGTCAATACAGGGAACACATCAGTTGATGCGATACCGCAGTTGATCAGATACCGCAGCACGCCCCGACGAGGGAGAGCGACATGGCCTACTACCGCAGCGTCGGCGAGATCCCGCCGAAACGTCACACCCAGTTCCGGGCGCCGGACGGAACGCTCTACGCCGAGGAGCTGATGGGGGAGGAGGGCTTCTCCTCCGATTCCTCCCTGCTGTACCACCGGCGCAACACCTCGGCCATGGTCGACGCGCGCGTCTGGGACCTGCCGGACCTGGCGACGACGCCGAACCATCCGCTGAAGCCACGGCACCTCAAGCTGCACGACCTGTTCCCGGGGTCTGCGCCCGGTGCCGGAATCGACGCGGTGACGGGTCGCCGGCTGGTGCTCGGCAATGGCGACGTGCGCATCGGCTACGTGGTGTGCGACACGCCAAGCCCGTTGTACCGCAACGCGATCGGTGACGAGTGCGTGTTCGTCGAGGCTGGTGCGGCGACCGTCGAAACCGTCTTCGGCGCGCTGACCGCGCGGCAGGGTGACTATGTGCTGATCCCGCGGGCGACAGTGCACCGGTGGGTGCCGGACACCTCGGACCCCGCGGTCGGACCGCTGCGGCTGTACGTGATCGAGGGCAACAGCCATATCGGTCCGCCCAAGCGGTATCTGTCGAGATTCGGCCAGCTGCTGGAACATTCGCCGTACTGCGAGCGCGATCTGCACGGGCCTGCCGAGCCGCTGCTCGCGGCGGAGGCGGACGCCGAGTCGGATACCGAGGTGTACGTCAAGCACCGGGGCAACGGCCCGTCCGGCGTGGTCGGGTCGATCGTCGTGTCGCCGCACCACCCGTTCGACGTGGTCGGCTGGGACGGCTGCCTCTACCCGTACACGTTCAACGTCGCGGATTTCGAGCCCATCACTGGGCGGATCCACCAGCCGCCGCCGGTGCACCAGGTGTTCGAGGGGTGGGGCTTCGTGGTGTGCAACTTCGTGCCGCGGAAGGTCGACTACCACCCGCTGTCGATCCCGGTGCCGTACTACCACTCCAACGTCGACTCGGACGAGATCATGTTCTACGTCGACGGAGACTACGAGGCGCGCAAGGGGTCTGGGATCGGCAAAGGGTCGATCAGCGTGCATCCCGGGGGGCACTCGCACGGTCCGCAGCCGGGCGCCGTGGAGGGTGCGATCGGCAAGCATTACTTCGACGAGCTGGCCGTGATGATCGATACCTTCCGCCCGCTGGAGCTCGGCGAGGGCGGTCTCGCGGCGGACGACGGGCGCTATGCGTGGTCGTGGTCCGGGCGCGGCCCGGGAGGGCCTATCGGCTGAGCCGGAACATGCCCCCACCGAGTGCGCCCCGCCGGGCCATCACGGTGAGACACGCGCCCGGGCAACGAAAGTCGTCATACTCGATCATTCGTCGCGTGGGTACATCGCTTCGACGGACAGCCGGCCTCCGGCGCCGGAGACGCCCGTCACGTAGCCGCCGACGGCGCCGACCGACAACAGCTGGTCGACCAGGTCGCCTCCGGTCAAGGTGAACGGTTCGAGGTCGTCGAAGCGGCGGGCGAGTGCCGTGCGGGCCTCGTAGCCCTGCGACGTGATCTTGGCGAGCGACCCGCTGGAGGCGAGCGATCCGCGCGCGACCCCCAACTGCGCGAGGGCCTCGTCCATGGCCTCGATCAGGTGCTCGGCGTTCGACTCGCACATGGCGCGCACCAGCTCGGGGCGGGTGGCAGCGACCCGGGTGCCGTCCGCGAACGAGCCCGCCGCGAGGGACAGCGCGAGCGGCCCGCCCATCGCGCCGACCTGCGCGAGCGCGGCGGCCATGAGGTGCGGCAGATGCGAGATGCGCGCCGCGGCGTCGTCGTGCGCGTCCGCCTCACAGGGCACCACGCGCGACCCGATCGTCAGCGCCAGGCCGGCGATGGGCGCCCACAGGTCGGCGTCGCTGTCCTCGTCGAGGGTGGTGACCCAAGTCCGGTCGGCGAACAGACCCGCGGAGCCGGCGGCCCAGCCGGAGTGCTCGGTGCCCGTCATCGGGTGCGAGCCGATGTACCGTGCGCGCGGCGCGAGGGCCGCAACCTCCACTGCCACAGGGCTTTTCACGCCGGCGACGTCGGTGAGCCTGGTGGCCGGCGCCGTCTCGTCGATCGCACGCAGCAGCGACGGGAGGGCCGTGACCGGCGCGGCCAGCACCACCAGGGCGTCGGTCTCGGTTGCGCGGCGCAGCGCGGATTCCAGGCCTTCCGCCACGGTGAACCCGTCGGCGGCGGCTGCGGCGCGGGTGTCCCGGCCGGGCGACCAGCCGAAGACCGGGACGTGCGGCGCGGCGGCGCGCATCAGGGAACCGCCGATCAGGCCCATCCCCAGCACGCACACCGCGGGGGGGAGTGGTGTGTCCGACATTCGGTGCCTCCGTGGTGGGTGGTGCGGGGTGTCTGGGTGTCTGGGTGTCTGGGTGCTGGTGGTTGGCGCTGCGCCCGGCGGGTCGGTGCGCTGGGCGGTGAGCCGCGCCTCGATCATTCCTGTTTCACCCGTCCAGTGCAGCATCGGCGCGCCCGGAATCCCGCGCGGCAGGGCAGGATTCGTGCGCACGTAGCAGGACGCGCGCCGCTGCCGTACCGTTGCCACCGTGGACACCGAAGGGTTCGCGATCGCGGTCGCACACGAGAACGGCGGTTGGCGCTGCTCCCAGCTCGACGACGAGCTGGTGGATGACCTGGACGGCCTGCTCACGGCGCTGCGCAGGCTCGCCTCCGGGGGCGGAGCGGTGCTCGCTATGGTCGGCGTCGACGACGC
>JAFIHI010000149.1 GCA_017848755.1 Nakamurella sp.
GCCCAGATCGCCCCTGGTTCGCGGACTCGACTCCCTCGCCCAGCGGGCGCGAACATCGTCATATTCGTTGAAACTGCCGATCCCGGTCGCGAATTGATCATCGGTGCGCCCGGCCGAGCCTGTGCCACGATGATGACGTGACCGACCGCCTGACGCCCACCGACGCCGCGTTCCTGTACGGCGAGGAGCCGAGCACGCCGCTGCACGTGGGCGGGGTGGTGATCGTTGAGCCGAAGGGGGATTTCGACTTCCAGCGCGTGGTCGACGTGGTGTCTCAGCGGCTCGGCGAGCTGCCGCGATTCCGGCAGGTCGTGCGAACGGTGCCCGGGCATTTCGCGCGGCCGGTGTGGGTGGACGACGCGCACTTCGACCTGACGTACCACGTCCGGCGCTCGTCGCTGCCGCACCCCGGGTCGGCGCGGCAGCTCGACGAACTGGTCGGGCGGCTGATCTCGCGCCCGCTCGACCGCAGCCGGCCGCTGTGGGAGCTGTACATCGTCGAGGGGCTCGAGGGCGGGCGTGTCGCGCTGGTGAACAAGACGCACGAGGCGCTGGTGAGCCGGATCGGCGCGGTCGACATCGCCGCGGCCGTGCTGGACGAGACGGCGTACCCGCAGCAGGTGCGGGTGACACCGTGGATTCCCGGGCCCGGTCCGAGCGAGGTCGACTTGGTGGTCGACGCGGTCGCCGATCTGTCGGCGCGGCCGTCCGAGGCGTTCGACGCCGGTCGGCTGTGGATGGCCAACCTGCGCCAGACCGTGACCGGTGCGCTGAACACCGGCGCGGCCATGGCCGATGTGGCGCGGCGATCTATGCTTCGGTCCACCCGGTCCTCGATGAGCGCGGCCACGCCGGGACCGCGGATCTTCGCGGCGACCGACGTGTCGCTGGCGACCGTGAAGTCGATTCGCGCCGCGCACGGCGGGACGGTGAACGACGTCATCCTCGCGATCGTGGCCGGCGCGGTCCGGTCGTGGATGCTGTCCCACGGCGATCCGGTGACGGGCGGCGCGTCGCTCGCGACGCTGGTGCCCATGTCGGTGCGCCCGGACGAGCCGGGCGATTCGGCGGGGGTGGTCTCGTACCTGATCGACCTGCCGGTGTCGGAGCCGAGCCCGGTGCTGCGGCTGCATCAGGTGTCTTTCCAGATGGAGTCGCACACGCAGTCGGGGCGCCAGGTGGGCGCCGACGCGCTGCTCGCGCTCGGCCGGTTCGCGCCGGCGACGCTGCACGCGATGGGCGCGCGGGTCGCCGGGCAGCTCTCCCGGCGCAGCTATGACCTGCTGGTGACGAACGTGCCGGGGCCGCAGCGCCGGCTGTACGCGGCGGGCGATCCGGTCGCGGCGATGTATCCGGTGGTGCCGCTGGTGAAGGGGCACGCGCTGGCGGTGGGCTGCACGTCGTACCGCGGGCGGGTCTATTTCGGGTTCACGGCCGATCGTGACGCCATGCCGGACGTGATCGACTTCGCTGATCTGATTGCCGACGCCACGTCAGAACTCGCGGACACGGTGGGCGAGTCGCGGGGTCGGCGGCGCCAGACCGCGCGGCATGGCGGCGGACGATCGGAGGCGCGATGAGGATCTATCTGCCGGCGACATTGCCGATGCTCCGCCAGGCGGTGGAGACCGGGAGCTTCCGGCCGGTGGGCGGCCTCGGCTTCGCGGTCACCCGGGGGCTCGCCGCGGAGTACCCGGGTGCCGACACCGAGGATCTCGAATATCTCGCCATGCATGACGCCGCCTTGGCGTCCCTGCGCCTGATCGCGGCCGGCGGCGCGGACCCGGTTCGCGTGGTGCTCGCGGTCGACGACGACGCGACCGAACCCGGTCCCGACCGTTTCGGCGCCGGCCGTCTCGGCGCCGACGGCCTCGGCCCGGCCGAATCGGACGGCGCCGGGCGCCCGGTCGCCGAGCGGGGTGACCTCGACCGCGCCGTGGTCACGATGGACGGTGTGGTGCGGTGGGATTCCGTCGCTTCGGTCCACCTGGACGGCGGCGATGTCGCGCCGGTGATCCGCGCGGCGGGGGAGGCGGTCGACGCCGCGGACCTGGGGGATCTGGACGCGGCCGTCGTGGTCGGTGAGGCGGAGGACATCGACCTCGCCTGGTACGCGCCGAGCGAGATCGGGTACCTGCTCGCGCAACTGAACTCGCCGTGACCGGCCCGGGTAGCGGGGTCGATCACGGCGAGTTCCGCGGTGTTCTGGGGGATTCCGCTCGGCTGTCGGGAGACTGTCAGGAGGGTGTGCCCTGACGCCTATGGAGTCCCGCTTATGACGAAATTCGCGGCGATCAGGCTTCGTCGCGGATGAACTCGGCCTCGATCGACAATTCGACCTTGTCCGACACGACGGCGTTACTCACGCCGAACACCGGCGAGAACTTCACGCCGAAGTCCTTCCGGTTGATCGTGGCGGTGGCTGCGAACCCGACGCGGTCCTTACCGTAGGGATCGACGATCGCGCCGAGGAACTCGGCATTCAGCGTGATCGGCTTGGTGATGCCGCGGATGGTGAGATCGCCGTCGAGTTCGAAGGTCTCGCCGTCGAAGTTCCGTACGCCGGTGGACGTGAAGTCGATCGTCGGGTGGTTCGCCACATCCAGGAAGTCGTCGGAGCGCACGTGGTTGTTGCGCTGTTCGTTCTTGGTCTCCACGCTCTGCGCGTCGACGCTGACGGTGACGGATCCGTCCGGGATGCCCTGCTCGCCGAAGGTGAGCGTGGCGTGGTTCATGGCCAGTGTGCCGCCCGCCTTGCCGACGCCCATATGGCGAACCTTGAACCCGAGCTCGGAGTGAACGGTGTCAGCGGTCCACGTACCGGTCAGGGCGGGGGTGGTGACGGCGTCGGTGGCCGTGTCGGTTGCTGTGTCGGCGACCGTGTCGGTGACTGTCATGACTAGTTCCCTTCTGCGAAGAGTTATGTGAACGTTCAAGTAGTTCTCTTTGAGAGTATGAACATCTAAGTGACGTGTCAACATTGTCGGACCGTGAGGCTGTTCACACTCTCGGTCGCACGACGGCAGACGGTTGCCGGGCGTAGACCCAAGTCGGCAGATTCCGGGTGCCCGGCGTTCATGGGGACGCGACCTGGATCGGCGTGATCTGACCGCTCTCCACCCAGACTCCGCGCCCCGGAACAGATGTGCGTCGCTTCGGCAGTGCGACGTCGAACAGGGCACCGTCGGCGGCGTCCGGTGCCAGCAGCAGACCGCGCCGCGCGGCGAGGGCTTCGCGCAGGTGCCCACGCCGAGCCCTCGTTAGGACATCGACTCGTGCGCCGAGCGCCAGGTTCTGGCCGGGCGTGCACACCGCGAGGAACTGCTCGAGGAGCCCGGCCGCGGGGTACTCGTCGCCCATACCGGCGTGATCCGCGACCAGCAGTATCGGGCCGTCATGGGCGGAGAGCATGGTGCGGAGGTGCTCGGTCCCCCGGCGGATGTCGAGCACGTTCGGTTCTCGGCGCTCCGGTGTGACGGGTTGCCGCGCCGGCGCGTCGGGCGCCGCCGAGGGCGGGTCAGTGCGCGCAGCCGAAGGCGGGTGAGCATGCGCGGCCGAAGGCGGGTCAGCGTGCGCCGCGGCCCGGAGGATGACGACCGGGATTCCCGCAGCCGCGGCCTGGTCGGCGAGCACGTTCAGGGCGCTCGACACTCCGGACCGCCGTGGCCCGGCGATCACGATGCCACCGCCCGAGCTGGTCAGATCGACGGTGATGGGTCGTGCCTCGTCACCGCCGATCCCGATGGCGACGTGCGCCGGGTCGGACGATCGCAGGCCCGCGGCGGTCACGTGCACCGGGAGGGGGCGGACAATCACAGGGTCGACGAAGGAGGCTGGCGTGGATCGCATGCCGCTCGCGGCAGTCGGCTCGGCGGGGCCCCGATCGGGCGGGCACGCGGTGAGCTGGACGTCGACTCCGTCCCACCGGCCGCGACCCGGCGGCGCGTCACGGTCCGGCCGTCCGAGTTCGATCTGCGTCCGGAACGCGCCCGCCGCGCGCTGGTGCGCCAGGGCTTCCGGTCCGGTCGCGGCGATCCGCACGGTGCCGCCGCTGCGTGCCGTGAGTTCGGCGAGAAGCGATGAGCCGGTGAGATAGTCGGCTCGCTCCAGTTCCGCGGCCGCCAGGTCGTAGTGATCCACGATCAGGTAGCGGACGTGCGCATCGCTCGGGCGGCGCGCTGGGTCGGCGAGCAGGGCCAGCGCGCGCAGAAGCAGCTGCGGGTCCCCGAGGTCGAGATACGACGTGACGGCGGACCACCGTGCGAGGTCGGCGAGGTCTCCGGCGCCGTCGATCACGATGAGCTCCGCGCCGCGGTGCGCCGCGATCTGCGCCACGCGGCGCAGGGCCGTACTGCGTCCCGAGCCAGGGGGACCGGTCACCAGCATTGACGATTCCGGGAGGTCGAGCAGTCGGCGCGCCTGCTCCTCCGGCACGTCGGCGACGGCCAGGCAGGCCGGGCGATCGTCCGGCGCCGGGAACTCGAGGGGCAGCGGCGGTAGCCATGGACGGCGACCGAGCAGGCCGCCCCCCGCTGCGCTGCGCGCCGCCGCCACGACCATGGCGAGGATCGACAGGCGTGACTCGTCGGGCACACTCGCCGGCGGTGTTGCGGTGCCTGCGATGGCGGGTTGGGCGGCGGCTGTGGCCTCGGACGGGGCGGCGCCGGGACGGCTCCTGTCCTCGGGCGGAGCATTCGACGGGCCCGTGGACGAGGCGCAGCCCGAACGCCGCAGCACCTGCACGTCGGGTGGGGCGCAGCAGGAGACCGAGGCGGTCTGGAACGGAACCGGTGCCCCGCCCGTCGTCAGGAAGGCCCGACCGGGATGCCGCGCGGAGATGTGTGCGGCGGACGCCGACCCGACCACGTCCATCGAATCCGCCGGGTCGGTGACGCGCAGGCAGATGCGGGTCGAGATGTTGGCGCGGATCGCGGGCGTCACGACACCCGCCGGGCGTTGGGTGGCGAGTACCAGGTGCAGGCCGAGGGACCGGCCGCGTTGCGCGATGTCCAGCACGCCGGTCAAGAACTCCGGCAGCTCGGCCGCCAGGGTGGCGAACTCGTCGATGACGACGATCAATTCCGGCGTGTCGCCGCCCGCCGCCGCGAGGCGTTCTCGCTGCCGCAGCTCCGCGCGCAGGCTGGTCAGCGCCCGCGTCGACTCGGCCGGGTCGAGGTCGGTCAGCAGGCCGACCACGTGCGGAAGGTCCGCGATGGCCCGGAATGCGGAACCTCCCTTGTAGTCGACGAGCAGGAACGTCACCGCGGTCGGCGGGGCCGCGGATGCGAGCGAACAGATGAGCGTCTGTAGCAGTTCGGACTTACCCGAGCCGGTGGTTCCGGCGATCAATAGGTGCGGACCGTCGGCCGCCAGATCGACGGCGACCGGGCCGTCCGCCCCGATCCCTATCGGCGCGCGCAGCGTCGGCGCACGCCAGCGCTCCCGTAGCAGGTCCGCGCCGATCGGGCCGGTCAGGGCCGTGAGATCGACGGCCGGCGGCAGTGTCGTCGGTCCGCCCTGGGTGGCGTCACGCAGTGGCGCGAGCGCTCGGCAGATCTGCCGGAGGAGGTCGGGCGTGATCATGGTCGGGGTGACGGGGCGGTAGCCCGCCGGGCCCGGCGCAGACCCCCGCGCGCCGGCCGGAGCGAATCGGGAGCTGACGGGGGCGGCGTCGGGCGGCAGAGCGTGGGTCGACTCGGCGAGGCACAGCACTGCGGCAATGTGGGGCGTACTCGCATCACCGGCGGGTCTGGCAGATTCGCCCGCCGTCGACTCGGGTGGTGCAGAGCTGTTGGCGGCGGCCATCATCCGGCGGCCCAGCTCCGACCGGATCGCGGCTGGACCGTCGAGGACCACCACGAGGTCGCGCCCGCCGGCCGCGTCGGCGAGGGCCGCCAGGTCGGCCCCGTGCCCAGCAGCGGGCCTTGTTTCAGGGCCCGCCTCGACCCCGGCATCGTGCCGCGCGTCGGTGCCGCTTGGTACCGACTCGATGGCATGCGGCAGGTCGAGGCAGGGCAGCAGATCGTCGCGCGCATCGAGGATCCTGAGCGCCACATGAGCCGGCGAGTGGGCGCAGGCGAGTTGCGCGATCAGCCACCGTGCCAGACCCCGACCGGTAGGCCCGGTCAGCGCCAGCACGCCGCGGAGCGGGAGGACGATCGGCATGTCGGTCATGACGATCGTCCCGGGCTCGCCGCCGCCCTCCGGCGCCGATCGCCCAGCGGCCGACGCCCCGGGAACCGGCACGGTGCAGGTTCCGCTCCCCACGACCAGCCGGAGGTAATCGGGATCACCGGGGGCACGGTCCCACAGCCGTGCGCCGGCGACCTGGGCGCACCGCAGGAGTTCGGCCGGTCCGGGCCATGCCCGCCACGCAGCGCGGCGATTCGCGGTGACCGTCGCCGCGACCGTCGCCCGCCATGCTGCCAGGTCAGCCGCGTACTCCACCCGCTGCCGTCGGTAGGAGCGCCGACCGCGCACACGATCGCCCACAGCCGTGCCGATCATCGTGAGCGGCCCGAACGCCGCGAACGCCAGAAATAGTGGATTGCGCAGGACCAGCGCCAACACACCGCCGGCCGCCCCTCCGGCGAGGGCCGAGATCAGCGGCAGGCCGCGCCGGGTGCGTGGCTCGGGCGCCGATGGTGGCGTGGGCAGCATCGTCGGCGTCTCGGCGACCCGGTGGGCGCGGCGGTCGCGGACCAGATGCCCGGCCCCATCCGGTCGGAACGCGCCGACCGGTTCCGCCGTCAGCTGCACCTGCAACACCCCGTTGCCGATACGGATGATCGATCCGGTCCCTGCCGCGGCAACGTGGCGGACCGGCGAGCCGTCCACGAAAACCCCGTTGGTGGAACGCATGTCGCGCACCACCAGGCCGGTTGCCGTCGGATCGAGCACCGCGTGCCGCAGGGAGACGGCCGCATCGGTCAGCACGAGATCCGCCGCAGCGTCCCGCCCCACGCGCATGGATCGGGTGCCCATCGGGACACACGCCCCGGCGTCCGGCCCGGCCAGCACCGTCAGAACCACCGGCGGCCGCTCGGGAACCTCGTCATCGGCGAAGGTCGCGATCTCGCAACCAGCGACGAGCGGCGGCGTGCCGACCGTCCAATGGTCCGGGATCGCGCCCGCCCCGAAGTGCAGTGTCGTTCCCTCGGGCAGCCCCGCCGCCGCGCACACCGCCGCCCGCATGCGCGACCAGTCGAGCGGCCGCGTCAGGCGCAACAGCAACCGAACCCGGCCATCCTCCACGCGCACGGTCATCGGGATGTCGAACGGGGCCACGCGGGCGAGTGTGCCCCGGTGCCGCCGGATCGCGGCCCGCGCTCGTCGCGCTGGGGATGGAAATCGGCGAGGTGGATAACCTGCCGCGGCAAGAATCGGGTATGACGTCTATGACGTCTCTCGTCGCCTACCCGTTCGGCTGGTCAAACCCCTGTGTGCGCGAGGCAAGCAACCGGCGGAACGACGCCAATCGCCCGCTGCGCGCCTGGCCGCGCGCGACGAGATCGTCTAGTGCGCAGCCGATGTCGGGGCTGTCGTGCGTGCAGCCCGGTGGGCAGTTCGCGCTCGCGGGCAGCAGATCGTCGAACGACTCCAGGACGTCATCCACCGTCACATGCGCCAGGCCGAACGAGCGCACCCCGGGGGTGTCGACGATCCATCCGCCGCCGGGCAGCGGCAGCGCGATGGCCGACGAGGAGGTGTGCCGCCCCTTGCCGACATCGGTCACGGTGCCGGTCGCCCGGTCGGCGTGCGGGACGAGAGCGTTGACCAGCGTCGACTTGCCCACGCCGGAATGGCCGATGAGCGCCGTCATGCGGCCGGTCAGCGCGGCGCGCACCTGCGCCACGGCTGCGTCGTCCAGCAGCGCATCGTTCGATGCCCCGCCCGCGCCGGGGCCGGCGACGCCGCCGAGTCCGGAGATCAGCACCGGCAGATCGAGGTCTGCGTAGGCGGCGAGCAGGGCGGCCGGATCGCGCAGGTCCGACTTCGTCACGAGCAGCATCGGCTGCAGGTGCCCGGTGTACGCGGCGACCAGGCACCGGTCGATGAATCCGGTGCGCGGCTCCGGGTCGGCCGCCGCCGTCACGATGAGCAGCGCGTCGGCGTTCGCCACCAGAACCCGTTCAGCAGTGTCGGTGTCGTCCGCGGAGCGGCGAAGAACGCTACTGCGCGGGGCAATTCGCACGATGCGCGCGAGAGTATGGGCAGCGCCGGAGGTGTCGCCCACCAGCGCGACCCGGTCGCCCACCACGATCGCGTCGCGATGGAGTTCGCGGGCGCGCATCGCGACCACCGGCCGCGAGTCCGCCCCGCTGCCGCCCGGCTCACCCACCAGACAGGTGTAGCGGCCACGATCGACGGCCGTCACAAACCCGTCAACCGCATCCGAGTGCGCCGGCCGCCGCTTGGTGCGCGGCCGCGATCCGCGCCCGGGGCGCACCCGGACGTCGTCGTTGTCCCATTCCTCGCCGAGGCGGCTCAGCGTGGTGTCCCGCCGTGTCGCAGGGCCGGGAGAGCGATGATGACGTCGTTCATGCCGCGCCCCCGATAGGCACATCGGGCCCGTTAGGCACCGCGACCAGCGCACTCCAATCGTCGGCGAAGTGCGGCATCGTCTTTGCGGTGCAGGCGATGTCGTCGATCGAGACGCCTCGCACGCGGAGCCCGATGATCGCCCCTGCGGTCGCCACACGGTGGTCGGCGAACGCCCGCCACAGACCGCCGTGCAGCGGGCCCGGGGTGATGTGCAGGGCGTCGTCATCGGCGATCGCCGTGCCTCCGAGCGCGGCCACATCCGCGGCGAGCGCCGCGAGCCGATCGGTCTCGTGCCCGCGCAGATGCCCGATTCCCCGGAGGTGGCTGGGTCCGTCTGCGAACAGCGTCATGGCCGTGACGGTCGGCGTCAGTTCGCCTACGTCATGAAGATCGATGTCGATGCCCTTGAGCGCTTCCGGGCCGGAGACGGTCAGGCCGCGGTCGGAAAGCGCGGTGCGGCAACCCATCTGCTCCGCGATCGAGCAGAAGGCGGCACCGGCCTGGGTGGTCGACTCGGGCCAGCCGGGCACCGTGACGGACCCGCCGGTGACCGCCGCAGCCGCCAGGAACACGGTGGCGTTGGACAGGTCGGGCTCGATGGGCCACGTCCACGGCGCCACCGGCCCGGGTTCGACGCGCCACACGTCGGGGGTGGAGTCGTCGACGCGGGCTCCGACCCGGCGCAGGCAGGCGACCGTCATCTCGATATGCGGCAGGGACGGCACCGGCGCGCCGCGATGCCGGACCGTCAGCCCGCGTTCGAAGGACGGTGCGGCGAGTAGCAGGCCGGACACGAACTGCGAGGAGGCGGAGGCGTCGATGGTGACTTCGCCGCCGGAAAGGCTTCCGGTGGCGGCGATCTCGAACGGCAGCGCATCGCCGGAGATCGTCGCGCCGAGAGCCCGGAGCGCATTCAGGATCGTGCCCATGGGGCGGCGGCGGGCGGCGTCGTCGCCGTCGAGGGTGATTGTTCCGGTGGCGGTCGCGGCGAGCGGCGGGAGGAAGCGCATCACCGTGCCCGCGAGGCCGCAGTCGATGGTGGCCGGGCCGGTGAGCGGCGCCGGCTCGACGGTCCACGCATCGTCCGAGACGGTGTCGACGCGGGCGCCGAGGGCGCGCAGCGCGGCGGCCATGAGCTCGGTATCGCGCGACCGCAACGGGCGGCCGATGCGCGACGGGCCGGTCGCCTGGGCGGCGAGGATCAGCGCCCGGTTCATCTCCGACTTCGAGCTGGGCACGGAAACCTCGGCCGAGATCGGTCTGGCCGCGAGCGGCGCGTGCCACGGCGCGGCCTCCGGCTGGGTTGCCGGCGAGGTCTGCGGCGTGGGCTCGCGCGTCGAAGCAGTCGGATTCACGCCCCCATGATCCCGTATCCGGACCGCCCAGGTCGACCCGGTACTCGGCCGAGTATCAACGTGGATCGGGTCCAGGTCAGGCGTGGCCGTCGGCCGCGATGTCGGCGAACGACGCCCGGGCGGCCTGGGCCAGGTCGGCCGGGGCCAGTTCCACTTGCAGCCCGCGCTTGCCGGCGGACACGAAGATCGTGTCGAACTCCTGCGCCGAGGAGTCGATCACCGTGGGCAGCGCGCGCCGTTGGCCGAGCGGCGAGATCCCGCCGTGCACGTATCCGCTCGACCGTTCGGCGTCCGCCACCGCGGCCATGGCGGCCTTCTTCCCGCCGACTGCCGCCGCGAGCGCCTTGAGGTTCAGATGCCCGGCTACGGGCACCACACCGACCACCAGTCGCGCGCCGTCCACCTCGGCGACCAGGGTCTTGAACACCCGCGCCGCGTCCAGCCCCAGCGCGGCGACCGCCTCGTCGCCGAACGCAGTGGCGGCCGCGTCGTGCTGGTACGGGTGCAGGGTGTGCGGGATCTTGGCGCGCGTCAGTGCGGCGATCGCCGGGGTCGCCGCAGCGCCGGATGCTCGGGCCATATCCGCAGCCTGCCACACGCGCGTGGCCCCGAACGCTACGTCACCGCCGACCGTCGCCTCCTGCGATCGGCCATGACGTAGTGTCCGTGCGACGCACGCCTAGCTGCCCAACTCGGGTTTCGACACCGACTTGGCCATTTCGGCTGACGGTCTCGGCGCCAACTCCACGGTTGCGTGAGTAACGCACTGTTACTAGACGGTCAGTATAAAGAGGCGTGATAGGTCCATTACGAGCGTATGACGCTTGTGGTGTCCGTGCCCATAACTTTATGTTATTACAATCGTGCCCGATCGGATGATATTCGGAGCCGCGCTTGCGTTTTCGAAAGAAATAGTGTGGCATGTGTAACACGTGAACAGCATGCGCAGATTAAGCATCTTAGCCAATGCGCATTTTCAGAATGCAGAACGTAGGTGTTATGGTAGCCCGTAATGAAATCTGGTGTCCAACCCCTCGAATTCCAAGGAACGCTTCCATCAAAATCGACTTAGGTCGACGCTCCTATCGTACTTTCACCAGGACGCACGAGATGGAAATAAAAGAATCAGGAGGTGCCTATCAGGACAGGTAAGAATTATCAGAAAGCAGATCCGCAGCCCGATGGCTTCGACTGGATCATCCTTTATCGGAAGGACTTGGCTATGTATCGTTCAGTACGTTCGCGCCTTCGCGTCGCGTCAATCAGCATCTTGAGCGTGATCGTATGCATCGTTGTTACAACCGCCTCAGCGCCATTCGCCAGCGCAGCAAAAGATCCGCTCGCCAGCCCTATTGATTTTCGACCGCATCCTGCCGACCAAGACATTTCATTCGATCTAGTGAAAGGTGGAAACTACTCGAGCCTGGCCGCAGAGAAATCCATCTTGCCGGTACGATTCAATAGTGGGTCGACTGCGATATTGGATCGTTCGCTGCTGGATCGTGGAATTATCGCGAGCTACACAGATAGAGATGTCTCTTTCGCGTGGCGCCCTGCTACACCAGCTTCACGTTACGCAGTGACTCGTGATGGTGAGGTGGTAGCGGAACTCAGCCCAGGCGAGGCGACTTTCACAGACACTAGCGTGCGGCCTAACAACAGGTACGTTTATTCCGTCATCCCAATGGATGCCGTTTCGCAAGCCGAATCGTGGGGCTATGAAATCCGCACGCCGTCGAGTTCGTTTGCTGCGAACCCGGTGGCAGAGGCAGAAGTCGTGTATGGCACGCTGGCCAGCAATATTACGAACGTCGTATGGAAGACATTCATTCCCACTGCCCGCGTCGACGGTAATCTGCTGATGAGCCTGACCTGCACTTACGGGGCTGGATATCAGTACGGCGGGGACAATCATGGATTTACCTGGTACGCGGCATCGAACCGGACGTTCGTCCAGGCGTCCGTCAATTGGGCCACCAAGGCGGTCACCAGTATGAAGGACGTGGCCGCGACCCACGTGTACAACAGTGCGGGTACGAACATCGCTGTCGGGCTTGCGAACGATTCAGGCATGTCAGCTAAGAAGTCGAGCAGCGGAAGTAATTTCGTCGACGTGAGATTGGTGACGCATGCAAGTAATCCGTATTGCAAACTCGGTGCCATCGATGATGCATTCTCAATGCATCTTACGGATACCGGAAGCTGGTCATTTATCTCAGGCAATCATCGCCCCGTGCCGAATCACATGGTGTATATAGATGCCGACCCAGTCAGCGGCAATCGTGTTAGCATGGTGTATACATCGACAAACGCCGGCTTTCATTGCCTGGCGGGGACGTCTATGTGCCCCCTTATGAATTTCACCGGAAGTGGCTATTTCTAAACGATTCCGAGTCGAAGCGTCGCCTCAACATTCAGGCAGGATTCAATAGTGAAAGTGTCCGACTGAAGATGTTGGGGTCAGGCGAAGCGTCCGTTGCACCGCTGAAGGCCGCGGGCAATCTATTCGGCAACTATCCCGCCCCTTCGCCGGTAGTTCGCGCAGGGGCGGGATAGTGATGCGCGGGCCAGCCCATGCCGTTGATCTACTGTGAGTCATGCGACGCAGACGAGGGTTATCCCTTTCGTGAAAGCACGCCCCAGGCCAGCCCGCCAGCCAAGCAGATGAACGGGAACTCCACGGTCCATGCCGACAGTGCAAACGCAGCGCCGATGGCAGGAATGAGACCGCCCTGTGTTGTCGTTATGAGGATGGCAAACGTGATGGGTACTGCTATCGCAACGAGTAATCCATACCACACACCTTGCCAAAATGGGTTAGACCGGTTGGTCTGACGTACCGGTGGGCGCCATGATTGCGACACGTAAACAATGATGAGCAGTATAGCAAAAGCTAGAATATGCGCGATTAGGAGCGTGATGAAAAAGGATGTCGTCGATATGACCCGTAAGCCAATCAGTGCCTCGAATGCAAGGAGAGTACCTCCTGCGGCACTAGCAACTCCGAGCGTTGCTGCTGGCCACCAGGATCGTGCCATTACGCCCGCCACTATGCCCCTTACTAGACAATTCGCGCGGAGTGCGCGCTCTGCATGACCAGTACTTGACACGAACTATGCCAACTTCCGGTTGGATCCGCAAACTGTGGAACCCAGATCGGACTACCTGAGACATGAATACTACCGGATTTGGCTCAGCCGAGATCCTGGCAACATCGGTCCCGCCGCTGAAATCCCAGGAGTGTTTGCTGATGCAACGTCCGCGCGTCAACGCCGCGATCGCCGGGGTCGCCGCAGCGCCGGAGGAGCGAGCCATATCCGCAGCCTGCCACACGCGGTCAGCGCACCTCCGGACGCCCGTCCCGACGCCAGCCCGCCCCGGGGCGCCCCCCGACGCACGCCCGATCACCCGCCCGGCAAACCTACCCCAACCCGTTCTTCGACACCCACGTCGACGCCACGTCCGCCACGTTCGCCTTCGTGTCGTTGATCGTCTTCTGCATATCGGTCAGGTCCGTCGTGGTCAGCTTCGCCGACACCGCGTCGAGCACACCCGTCACCTGCGGCGTCGCCACCGACTTCGCGATCAGCGGCACCACGTTCTGCGCGAGGAACAGGTTCTTCGGGTCCTTGAGCACCACGAAGTTGTTTTCCTCGATCGCCGGGTCCGTGGTGAAGATGTCCGTGGCCTGCACCAGGCCGGTCAGCAGCCCTTTCACCGACAACGGGCCGCCCGGATCGAGCACCTTGTAGTCCTTGAACGTCACCCCGTAGAGCTTCGCCATCCCGGTCGGCCCGTCCGCCCGGGTCTGCCACTCGCTCGAGCCGCCGAGCGTCATCTGCCCGGCCACGGGGGCGAGATCACCGATCGAGACCAGGTGGTACTTGTCCGCCGTCGCCTTGGTGACGGTCACCGAGTCCTGGTCCTGCGCCGCCGAGTACTTGAGCACCTCGAGGTCCGCGGGCAGCGCCTTCTGCAGCGCCGCGTAGACGTCCTGCGGGCTGTGCGCCGGCGACGTCTTGTCGTAGTAGGCGAGTAGCCCGCCGGTGTATTCGGGCAGCAGGTTGATCGAACCCTCGTGCATCGCCTGCAGGTAGACCTCGCGCGCGCCGATGTTCAGGTGCGTCGTCACCGGCACGCCCGCCGCCTTGAGTGCGGCTGCGTAGATGTCCGCGATCAGCTCGCTCTCGGTGAAGTTCGCCGACCCGATCACCACCTGCTGCTGTCCGGTGCCGGTGCTGCCCGGCGAGGTCTGCCCGGCCCCGCCGCCCTCGGTGGATCCGGTAGCCGGCGACGTCTCCGATCCGCCGGACCCGCCCGCGGTGCTCGACGCGCCGCCGGACCCCGCCCCGCTCGACTGCGCCCCGCTCGACTCTGACGAACTGGATCCCGCCGAACTGTTCAGCGGATTCGTATTCGACCCGCAGCCGGCGAGCAGCAGGCCCGCGGCGGCGATGGCTGCCATCGCGACGGTCGTCACGTGCATTCGTGTGCGTTTCACTGGAGAACTCTCCCTCTTCTGTGTCCCTCCCGGAGGACCCCTTTCGGCCCCCCGGGCGAGGATCGTGTCGGCGGCGCCCGGTGGCCACCGTCAGTTAGCGCTTGGCGCCACCGGTGCGTCCGTCATTGCCGTGCTGCGTTCACCACCTCGGGTTGCGTTTCGCTGAGTGATGCCGTCGGATATGACGACCGGTATGGCGATGCGTTCGCCCATAGCCTTCGCCGGCTGGTGAGCCCGGCCGAAGCCGCGAAATGACCGACCACTGCCAGTATCCGATCACCTAAAACAGCCAGCACGGCGACGAGCAGGGCGCCGCCCGCCATCTTGGGGTAGTCGTGCTGCGCCAAACCGTCGATCACGTACCGGCCCAGGCCGCCCAGGCTGACGAACGCGGCGATTGTCGCGGTTGCCACCGCCTGCAGGTATGCCGACCGCAGGCCGGAGAAGAGCAGCGGAACCGCGATAGGCAGCTCCACCCGGAGCAGCACCTGGCCCCCGCTCATCCCCATGCCCTCGGCGGCATCCCGGGCCGCCGGATCCACCGCCGCGACGCCCGCATAGGTGCTGGTCAGCATCGGCGGGATCGCCAGCAGTGCCAGCACCGCGATCGACGCGGTCTGCAGCGCGATGCCGACCGGCAGGTGCCCGAGGGCCCACAGCGCCAGCATCACCAGGAGCCCGAGCGACGGGAGTGCGCGGAGCGCGTCGGCAGTTCCGGCGACCAGTCCGGTTCCGCGGCCGGTGTGGCCGATCAGCGCACCGATCGGCAGCGCGATGACGGCGGCCACCGCCACCGCGATCAGCGTGTACTCGACGTGTTCTTCGGTGCGCTGCCAGATCCCGTCGGAGCCGGTCCAATGCGCGGAGGTGGTCAACCACGCCCAGATGTCGCCGATCATGCCGCTGCCCGCCCGAGTCTGCGCCACGGGGTGGCGAGTTTCACCGTGGACAGGATGATCGCGTCGAAGATGACGGCGATGGCTGCGCACAGCACGATGCCCGCGACGATCGGCGTGTAGAAGTCCAGCTGCTGCCCCTGCGTGAAGAGCTGTCCGAGCTGCGGAACGCCGATCAGGGCGGCGACGGCCACCAGCGACACGTTGGACACCGCCGCGACCCGTAGGCCTGCGCCGATCACCGGTATCGCCACCGGCAGCTCAACTGTGATCAGGCGCCGCAGCGGCCGGTAGCCCATGGCGACGGCGGCTTGACGGACGTCGGGCGGCACTGCCGTGAGCGCGTCGGCCACGGTTCGCACCATCAGCGCGACGGTGTACAGGGTGAGCGCCACGATCACGTTGATCGGGTCGAGGATGCCGGTGCCGAGTATCCCGGGCAGCAGCACGAACAGCGCGATCGACGGGATCGTGTAGAGCAGCCCGGCGATCGTCACCGTCGGCGGGTACGCCCACCGGTACCGGCTCGCCAGCGCACCCAGCGGGATGGACAGGGCGAGCCCGACCACGGTCGGCACTCCCGACAGCAATACGTGCGCCAGAGTCCACGAGATGATCTCGGATGCGTTGCGCGCCAGCCAATCCCAGTTCATGGTCTGCTCATCTCGCTTCGCCCACTGCTCGGACGGTGTCGCTGTCGGCGAAGCCCACGACGGGCCCCTCCGCCTCCGGCGACGCCGCGGCGGCGCGCGATCGTTCGATGGCGGCGAGCACAGCCTGCGCGGACACGGTGCCGATCAGTCGGCCGTCCGCATCGACCGCGACGCCCGCCCCGGACGGCGACGACAGGGACGCGTCCAGCGCCGATCGCAGTGATCCGCCGGGCCGGATGAGGGTGCCGCCGAGGCGGATGTCGTCGCGGGTGAGCGGCCGCCCGGCGACGAGGCCGGCACGGTCCAGCCAGCCCTGCGGGTGCCCACGGTCGTCCACCAACAACGCCCATCGGGGCAGTCCGCGCCCGGCCCCGAGAACATCGTCATACTCGCCGACCTGCCCGTCCGCATGGGCCGCGGCGACGGCGGATGCGAAATCGACGGTGGGCGCCTGCACCATCGGCAGCGGTCCGGCATCGGCGAAAGACAGGGCGCGGTAGCCGCGGTCGTGCCCGACGAAGTCGGCGACGAAGTCGTCCGCAGGGGCGGCCAGCAGCGTGGCGGGCTCGGCGACCTGGGCGATCCGGCCGCCGGGCGCGAACACCACGATCAGGTCCCCGAGGTGCAGCGCCTCGTCGATGTCGTGCGTCACGAAGACGACGGTCTTGCCGAGCTCGGCCTGCAGGCGCACCATCTCGTCCTGCAGCTGGGCGCGGACCACCGGGTCGACGGCCGAGAACGGCTCGTCCATCAGCAGGATGGGCGGGTCGGCCGCGAGCGCCCGCGCGACGCCGACCCGTTGTTGCTGCCCGCCGGAGAGCTGCGCCGGATAGCGGCGCGCCACCTCCGGGGACAGCCCGACTCGCTCCAGCAGCTCCGCGGCCCGGGCGCGGGCCCGGCGCCGTCCGACGCCGTTCAACACGGGGACGGTCGCGATGTTGTCGAGCACGGTGCGATGCGGGAACAGGCCCACGTTCTGGAGCACGTACCCGATGCCCCGCCTGAGCTGCGCCGCGTGGGTATCGCGCACGTCCACGCCGTCGATCGCGACCGTCCCGGTGGACGGCTCGACCATGCGGTTGATCATCCGCAGGCAGGTCGTCTTGCCGCACCCGGACGGCCCCACGAAGACGGTGAGCTTCCCGGCGGGGATGTCGAGATCGATCCCGGCGACCGCGTGGGTGCCGCCCGGATAGGTCTTGCCCACCGATCGGAAGCTGATCATCGTCCCCCCGCGCGTTGTCGTTCGGGTGGTGCTTGGTGTCTACCCGGTCCGGTCTCTGTCGTAACGTGTGCTGTCTGGCCTGCCTTGCCTGCGGTTCGAACCCTGACGTAGTTGCCCAATGTAGTCGTCGAACGTTCTTGTTGAACCCTGTCACTCACTGTCACTGCGCTGGTTCGTCCGTGCGCGACCATACGCCCGCCGTCTGACAGTGGCTCGATCATGCGGTGGGCGGGGCCGCCGCCCGGCGCTGCAGCCCGGGAATATCGCGCCGGGATCCCGCGTTGGCTCAGACCGAGGAGGTATGCCCGTGCCAGCGACCTTGGTCGGCCAGAAAGATGCCGAGCGCACTTCCCGTTCTTCGAGTTCCCCCCGGAACATGCGTGGCTCCCGGTCCCCCCAAACCTCCCGGGGCGGGCGACCGGCTCGGGCTCGCTGTCGTACTGCGGCGGTAGGCTATCCGGACGCGGCGGGCCAGGGACAGACCGTTCCCGTCGTGCCGATCGCCGAGGGAGTGACCGTGGCCGGACCAGCACCGTCGAGGGCTGTGCCTACGTCCGGTGCGACGCCCCTTGACACAGCCGCTTCTGACGCCGCGCCTGCCGACAGCGGTGCGCCCGCGAACATCGTCATACCCGATCTGCCGACCGACGGCGGACGCGAGACCGCACGCGCGGCCGCGCACGACGCCGAAACCGGCACGGAGCCCGACGCCGACATCGGCACGGAGCCCGACGCCGACATCGGCACAGCGGCGGAAACTGAGCCCGACACTGAGCCCGACGCATGGCCCGAGACCGCACCGGACCCAGAACTCTCCGAGCGGTTCGTCGCCGAGGCGATGCCGTTGCTCGACCAGCTCTACGCCGCCGCCATGCGCATGACCCGCAACCCCGCGGACGCCGAAGACCTGGTGCAGGAGGCCTATCTCAAGGCGTTCGGCGCCTTTTCGCGGTTCAAGCCGGGCACCAACCTGCGCGCCTGGCTCTACCGCATCCTCACCAATACGTACATCAACGACTACCGCAAACGCCAGCGGCGGCCGCTCGAGCAGGCCACCGACGAGATCACCGATTGGCAGCTCGCGGAGGCCGAGTCGCACACGTCGAGCGGTCTGCGCTCCGCCGAGATGGAGGCGCTGGACCGGCTTCCGGACAGCGATGTGAAAAGTGCGCTGCAGGAATTGCCCGCGGAATTCCGGCTGGCCGTCTACCTCGCGGATGTCGAGGGCTTCGCCTACAAGGAGATCGCGGAGATCATGGACACCCCGCTGGGCACCGTGATGTCGCGCTTGCATCGCGGGCGCGCGCAGTTGCGCCACCTGCTTACGGACTATGCGACGCAACAGGGGCTGATCCGGCCGGATGCCGCGGGTTCGCCTGTCACGGAGGGTTCATGATGGTGTGCGCACCCGATCCGGACGGCACCATCGGCGACGAGAGCGCCGGTGACGACTGCGCCGACGTCATGCTGGACGTCTGGCGGTTCCTGGACAACGAGCTCGACCCGGAGCGGCGCGCGGCGATCCAGCGGCACCTCGACGACTGCTCGCCGTGCCTGGAGGAAGCCGGCATCGACACGAAACTCAAGCAGTTGCTGGCGCTCAAGTGCGGCGGCGACCATGCCCCTTCGCACCTGCGGGAACGGATCGTTACGCAGCTGGTCGCCTGGCGTGCAGAATCCACCGAATCCACAGCGTCCGGGGGTGTCTCGGTCGCGTCCGAGATGGTTTCGTCCGAGACGTCCGAGACCGTCGCGTCGTCGATGGCGGAGATGACGTCTATGACGGCCGTCACGCTATCCGTGACCTCCGCGCTGTCCGCGGAGGCCGGGCCCGAGTCGGACGATTGACTGCTGCCGACGGCACGCTCAGCTGTTCGGGCGCTTGCCGTGGTTCGCGGCCGATCCCTTGCGGGCCTTCTTCTTGCGTGAGCGCTTGCCCATCGTTACTCCTCGCTGTGCTGTCGCGTATGACGATGCGCTGATCGCCGGACGACGTGGTTGCTCGTGGCCACCGTGGGTGCTGCGGCGACCGAGCGCGCCGCGGTGGCGCACCGCGTTCCATCGTGCCATGCTGCGCAGGGTCGCCGGACACATCGCGCTCGGCGCCGTGGTTGGATGTACCTCACTCCCGTGAACGAACCATGCAATACCCCTCGGGGCACGGCAGCGGGTGCCGTTGGCACGTGAGAAGCACGTGGCGGAAAGGAATGTCGATGGCGGAGGAAGTCCGGGCCGAGATGGTCGCCAACGTCTGGAAGGTGCTCGTCGCCGAGGGCGACAGCATCTCGGAAGGCGACACCCTGGTGATTCTCGAGTCGATGAAGATGGA
>JAFIHI010000150.1 GCA_017848755.1 Nakamurella sp.
GGCACTCACCACTGCCGAGCAGGTCATCAACGCCGTCATCGCACGCGGCTCCCCGCGTGACGATCGCGTCTACAGCACGGCGGCAGCGCCCGCCGCCAGCCCCCTCGGGCGGTTCCGCCGTACGCGCGGGGCGTCCGCGCAGATGGGACCGGGAGCAGACGCTCACCGCGTTCGCGTTCCTCGCCCCCGCGGCCGTCGTGCTCGGCGTGTTCGTGCTCTACCCGATCATCGACGCCGGGTACGTGAGCCTCACGTCATGGAACGGATTCGCACCGACGAAACCGTTTGTGGGACTTGCGAACTACCTCCGCCTGGCGCACGATCCGGAGTTCTGGAACAGCCTCGCCGTCACCCTGGCCTACGCGGCCGGCGTGTGCGTGCTCTCCGTGGTGACCGGGCTCGCGATCGCGCTGCTGCTGGATGCGCCGCTGCGCGGACGCGGCTTCTACCGCACCGTCTATTTCCTGCCGGCCGTGACGTCGTCCGTGGCCGCAGCGATCGTGTGGAAATACATGCTCGACCCGGCCGGATTCGTCAATGCCCTGCTGGGCCAAGTTGGCATCGCGGGCCCGGACTGGTTGCAGCAGCGCTGGTTGGCACTGGGCGCACTCACCCTGCTGACCGTGTGGAAGAACCTCGGGTTCAACGCGATCTTGTACCTGACGGCTCTGCAAGCCCTTCCGGCCAGCGTCTACGAGGCAGCCCAATTGGACGGCGCATCCCTGTGGCAGCGCATCCGGTTCGTCACCGTGCCGCTGCTCGCCCCGATGACGTTCTTCGTCGTCATCCAGGCACTCATCACCAGCTTCCAGGCCTTCGATCTGGTCTACGTGCTCACCGGTGGGGGGCCGCGCGGCGGAACCGACGTCCTGGGGATGTTCATGTACCGCACCGCGTTTCGCCTCGGCGACTTCGGATACGGCACCGCGATCGCGTTTGTGACGTTGATCCTGGTGCTGGGCATCACGCTCGTCCAGTGGCGCGCGAACGGTTCCGGCCGCGCGAACGGTTCCAGCAAGGCACGGTTATGACGACGCGAACGATGTCGAGCCTGGCACGCCATCTCGTCCTGCTCGCGGGCGCGGCGTTCGTGATTGTGCCGTTCTTGTGGATGTTCACCACATCCCTGCAGACGCGCGCCGAAACCTACACGAACACATCGGTTTTCCCCACGGCGTGGCATTGGGAGAACTATGCGCGCGCCTGGACGGCGGCGCCGTTCGGGCAGTACTACCTCAACAGCATCATCATGATGATCGGCGTCGTCGCCGGCCATGTGGTGTGCGACGCGCTCGCCGCCTACGCGTTCGCACGCCTCGAGTTCCCGTTCCGGCGCAGCATTTTCGTCGTCCTGCTGGCCGCGTTGATGGTGCCGACGTTCGTGACGATCATCCCCGCCTACTCGATCGTCGCGGACCTCGGCTGGATCGACAGCTACGCCGCGCTGATCGTCCCACGTCTCGCCGACGTGTTCGGCATCATCCTGCTGCGGCAGTACTTCGTCTCCTTGCCCGCCGAACTCGACGACGCCGCCCGCATCGACGGGTGCAGCCGCGCCGGCGTGTTCTTCCGGATCGTCGCTCCCTTAAGCAAACCCGCGTTCGCCACGCTGGCGATCTTCAGCTTCCTGTTTGCCTGGAACGATTTCCTGTGGCCGCTGCTCGTTACCAATACGGACGGTTCGCGAACCATCCAGATCGGCCTGGCGGCATTCGTCGGCCGCTACGGGACGAGCTGGAACTACCTCATGGCCGGCACGCTGACCGCGACGGTGCCCAGCATCATCGTCTTCCTGTTCTGCCAGCGCGCCCTCGTGCGCGGAATCGCGACGACCGGACTGAAGGACTGAGCCCGATGGCTGCACCCGAATGGTTGAAAGATGCCATCTTCTACCAGATCTTCCCGGAGCGGTTCGCCAGCGGCGACTCGTCCCTCACGCCACCGGATGCCGAACCCTGGGATGCCGCGCCGACACGCGACAACTTCCTCGGCGGCGACCTGCAGGGGATCATCGACCACCTCGACCACATCCAGAGCCTCGGGGTCAACGCGCTGTATCTCACGCCGATCTTCGAAGCCCGCACCAACCATCGCTACGACGCGGTCGACTACTTCCGGATCGACCACCGGCTCGGCGATCTCGCGTCGTTCCAGCGGCTCCTGGATGCCTGCCACCACCGAGGAATCCGGGTCGTCCTCGACGGCGTCTTCAACCACTGCGGCAACGGCCATGGGGCATTCCAAGACGTCGTCGCCAACGAGGCGAGCTCGCCCTACGTGAATTGGTTCTTCACCGAGGATTTCCCCGTCCGTGCCGAGCCGGAGCCCAACTACCAGACCTGTTCCGGCTGCTATTACCTGCCCAAGTGGAACACGTACAACCCCGAGGTCCGCGCCCACCACCTCAGGGTCGCGCGCCATTGGATCGAGCAGGGCATCGACGGGTGGCGGCTCGACGTGCCGTATTTCGTGCCGACGAGCTTCTGGCGGCAGTTCCGGGACTGTGTCAAGAGCATCGACAGCGACCTCTATATCGTGGCCGAGGAATGGCGCGATCCAGAGGAGTGGCTGCGCGGGGACACCGCCGACGGCACCATGAACTACTCGCTGCGCGACCTGATCCTGGGATTCACCGCCGACCGGACACGTGACGCGCAACAGACCGCAGAAGGATTGCGCCGTCTGAACTCTCGCATTCCCGTCGACTATCGCCACGGCATGCTCAACCTGCTCGGAAGCCACGACACGGAACGCGTGCGGACCCGACACCAGGGCAATGACGGCGCGACGCTGCTGGCCTTCACCCTGACGTTCGCTTGCCAGGGCTCGCCGATGATCTACTACGGGGACGAGGTCGGGATGACCGGTGACAACGACCCCGGCTGCCGCGCGGGCATGGAATGGGACGAGACCCGATGGTCTCGCGGGCTCATCGACGGCATTCGGAACCTGGGGCGAATGCGACGAAGCAGCGAGGCACTACGAAAAGGAGACCAAGAGGTGTGGGCGCTGGATCCCGACACGCTGATGGTCGAACGGACGCTCGGCGAGCACACCGTCCTGGTCATCGCACATCGCGGGAACGGCGTCATACTCGATCCTTCGGCCCATCCGTCGCTGTCCAAACTCACTGCTGAGCCCATCCATATCACCGCCCACAGCAGCGCGATCCTGGGGGCCGTGTGATGGCGGCGCGCCGAACCACCATGAAGGACGTCGCCGAGCACGCGGGTGTCTCGAAGTCGGCCGTCTCGCTGGCGTTCAACGACGCATCGAAACTCTCGGAAGACACCCTGCGCCGGATCCTTGCCGCCGCGGACGAACTCGGATTCAGCCAGGACCCGACCGCTCGCATGCTGCGCACCAGGCGCACCGGAAGTCTCGGCCTCCTCCTCCCCCAACAGATCGGCAAAGTCTTCGAAAACCCTTACTACTCAATGTTTCTGCAGGGGATCGGCCAGGTCTGCAATCGGGAGGGATATACGCTGCTACTGGCCCCACCGCTGCGCGGTTCGATGCTCAAGACCATCCCGTACGCGGCCGTCGACGGTTTCATCGTCGCCGGGCTCGAATCGGACCGCGGCGAGGTCCAGGCGCTTCGCAAGCGCGGAATCCCCTTCGTCCTCGTCGACAGCGAGTGGCACGACGGGGTGCCCAGCGTCGACATCGAGGACGGCAGCGGCATCGCGGACGTCGTGGAACATCTGCTCGCCCATGGCCACCGGCGCATCGCGTTCGCCGTCATCGAAACCGGGATCGACGGCGGATACCGGCACTGGCGCGGGCCCGTCCTTCGCCGCATGGAGGGCGCCATCAAGGGTCTCGCGTCGGCGGGCCTCACCCCCGACAGCGAGGAGGTGACGGTCGTGGAGGTTCCGTGCACGCGCGCCGGAGGCGTCGACGCGTTCAAGGACTTGTGGTCGCGGCACGAACGGCCGACCGCGATCGTCGCGTTCAGCGACGTGATCGCGTACGGAATCCTCGACGCCGCGCGCGAGGCCGGCGTCGACATCCCGTCGCAACTGTCCGTCTCCGGATTCGACGACCTCGCCGAATCCAGTTGGACCACCCCGACGCTGACCACCATCCGCCAGCCGATCGCCACCAAGGGCCGTCTCGCCGCCGACTACCTCATCGAGGCCATCAACGGAGCGGTCGAACCCGAGCCACGACAGCAGCGCCTGGGCACCGCGCTGCTGCTGCGCGAATCGACCGGGCCGGTGCCACCCGATCGGTGAACATCGGCCCGCGCTGCTCCTTCACGCCGCAGGTTTGCCGCCGACCACCGCGTTCTCCTCGGTCTCCTCCAGGATCTCCCTAACCCGCTCGCCCGGCAGCTTGCAGTACCACGCGCAAGCCAGCACGACCACCGTCAGGATGATGTTGGCGACGATGCCGCCGTCGAACTTGTACAGGCCGAGCTGGCCAGCGCGCACCGCCGAGGTGCCGGAGTAGTTGCCCAGGTAGCTGACCACGGTGATGCCCGCGAACCAGACGAGCACCCACCAGCCGTGCGCGAAGTCCAGTTTCGGTGCGCGATTCCTGGTGGCGTCGGCCATCTGGAAGATCCAGAGCAGGATGTAGCCGATGACGATCGCGAGCATCATCTTCCACACCTGGTCCCAGCCCGCCCAGTACATGATCAGGTTGGTGGACAGCAGCGCCAGCGGCGCGATGATCCAGGCCCCGCGCTGGCGGTACCGGCGCTCCTGCTTCGGAATCTGCTTGCGGAACGTGAGCAGCGCGATAGAGCCGCTCCCGAAGGACAGCACCGTCAGCGAGGTCACGATGGAAACCAGCGCCTGCCAGCTGGGGAACGGCAGGAAGAAGATGCAGCCGACGATCCAGGCGAGGATCAGGCTCGGCCAAGGCACACCATTGTCGTTGACATGGGCCAGGATTCGCGGGGCATTGCGGTTGCGGCCCATCGCGTACGACATCCGGGCGGTGACGCTGGTGTAGATCAGGCCGGTGTCCGACGGCGAGATGATCGCGTCGGCATAGAGCAGGCCGGCCAGCCAGCCGAGTCCCAGGATCGACGCCACGACGGCCAGCGGGCTGAACGTCGCGGAGGCCCCGCCGGTGGCAACCAGGTTGGAACCGATCTCAGCCCATCCGCCTTTCGCGACGGCGGCCGACGGCACGGCGCCGAGGAACGCGACCTGCAGCAGGATGTACAGGATTCCGCAGATGACGACCGAACCGATGACGGTGAGCGGCACGTTCCGGCGGGGGTTGCGGGTCTCTCCGGCCAGCTCGATTCCCTGGCGCCAGCCGAGGAACGAGAACGCAATGCCCGCAGCGGGTATCGCCTCGAACGCGCCTTTCAGGCCGTACGGAGTGAACCCGCTGCCGTTGCTCGTGTGTAGGCCGAAGTTCGCGCCGTGGAACGCCGTGATCAGCAGCGCGACGATCACCAGCACAATCATGGCGAGCTTCCACCAGACCAGCAGGTTGTTGATCCGCGCGAACCATCTGACGCCGAAATAGTTGACGATCACGAACACGGCCATGATGGCGATCGCGATGATCAGCCCGGGCGCGGTGAGCGTCGCGTTCTTGTGCTCCATCCACGGCAGGTACGAGGTCGCATAGGTCAGCACGGCCGAGACCTCGACCGACGCCACCGCGGCGCACGCGAGCCAGGTCACCCATCCCATGGAGAAGCTCGCGAACGAGCCCCAGGCGTAATGCGGGTAGCGGGCGACGCCGCCGCTGCGGGGGAACATCACGCCGAGTTCCGCATAGCTCAGCGCGATCAGCAGGAACATGACGGTCGCGACCACCCAGGAGATGATCGCGGCCGGGCCGGCCTCCTTCGCGGCGTTCAACGAACTGAACAACCAACCGGACCCGATAATCGACCCGATCGCGGTGAAAAGCAGGCCGACAGCACCGAAGTCCTTCTTCAGACGATGATCGTCACCGGCGATGACATCGATCTGGGGGATAGTAGTGGCCATTGTGCAGTGCCTCCTCGATAGCAACCCATTTCCTGCGCGCCGCGACACGATTTCCACGCGTCGTGCATGGCGCTGCGGAACACCGATCGGTCACTCATCAGGGCGGAGGCACTGTACGGCGAGGGCACCGTCGAGGTGAATGGCGGGAAGGGTATCCCGCACACTGTGGTTCGAAACCCTTTCTGGCTCAGGGAAGACAGAAGCCTTCCGGCGGCATTCGTCACACCGGTGAATGCGTGCGATAAAGGAAGACTTCCCCGCAAGCGTGTGAAACGCTTGTGATTCTCATGAACGCCCGGCCGGACGCGCGGCCACGGTCGCCCGCGGCCACCGCCGCCGCGGAGGCGGCTATCCGATCCGGATCATCTTCCGGTTGACGAACTCGCCGATGCCGAACTTTCCGAGTTCGCGGCCGAACCCGGACCGTTTCACACCGCCGAACGGCAACTCGGCGGAATCCGCGCCCACCACGTTGATGAAGACCATGCCCGCATCCATGGCGTCCGCCACCCGCATTGCCTGATCCGGATCGGTGGTGAACACGTACGACCCCAGCCCGAACGGTGTCGCGTTCGCCGTGGCGATCGCATCCTCCTCGGATGTCGCGCGATACACGCTGGCCACCGGCCCGAAGAATTCCTCGCGGTACGCATCATTGCTCGGCTCGACCCCCGTCAGCACGGCAGGCCGGAAGAAGTTGCCGTCGTGCCCGCCGCCCACGATGCTCGCGCCCGAGGCGACCGCGCGGTCCACCTGGTCGCCGAGCCGTGCCGTCGCCGTCGCCGACGACAGCGGCCCGAGCGCCGCGCCGTCCTGCGCCGGGTCGGCCGGCTTCGCGGCAGTCAGCGCCTTGGTGAACTTGTCGAGGAACTCGTCGTAGAGCGAATCGATAACGATGAACCGCTTGGCGGCATTGCAGGACTGCCCGCTGTTGTCCAGCCGAGCGGCCACCGCCGACTCCACCGTCGCGTCCATATCGGCCGTGCTGAGCAGGATGAACGGGTCCGAACCGCCGAGCTCCAGTACCACCTTCTTCAGGTTCCGCCCGGCGATCTCGGCGACAGCCGATCCGGCTCGCTCGGATCCGGTCAGCGACACGCCCTGCACCCGCGGATCCGCGATCACGCCCTCGATCTGCGCGTTCGTCGCGAAGATGTTGACGTACGCGCCCTCCGGAAAGCCCGCGTCGCGGTAGATCTCGACCAGGGCGGTCGCGGACCGCGGGCACTGCGGCGCGTGCTTCAGCAGCACCGTATTGCCGATCACCAGGTTCGGTCCGGCGAACCGTGCCACCTGGTAGTAGGGGAAGTTCCACGGCATGATCCCCAGGATCACGCCCAGGGATTGGTATCGCACGAGCGCCGATCCGCTCCCCCCGCTGAGTTCGATCGGCTCGTCCGCGAGCAGCGACGGGCCGTTGTCGGCGTAGTACGAGTAGATGTCGGCGCAGAAGTCGACCTCGCCGAGCGCCTGGTCCCGCGGTTTGCCCATCTCCGTCACGATGATGTCCGCCAGCTCCTCGCGGCGCTCCGAGTGCAGTTCGCCCACTCGCCGCACCAGTTCGGCGCGCTGAGCCGCCGTCGTCGAGCGCGACCAGGTGCGATGCGCGCTGTCCGCCGACGCAATCGATGCTTCAAGCTCCGCCGCACCGATCTCGGGGAACTCCTCGAGGAGTTCGCCCGTCGCCGGATTGACCACCGCGAAACTGCTCATGGCTATCGCCCTTTCCCCCGCGGCATTCTCCGCGGATTCAGCTTTCGACTATCGTGCCACAGCACGTCGTCGCGCCACCCGCGCTGTTTGCCGCCGCTGCGGGTAGATGGTTTCTCCGCGGTGGAGCATGGCGACCAACTGCTCGATCCGTCGGCGACGAGTCTCGGCCCGCTTGGCGGTCTGGATGCGGTACAAGACGGCGTAGCGGTTCTGGCCGCTCAGAACCTCGAACATCGCACGCGCGGCGGGATCGGCGCCCAGGGCCGCGGCGAGATCCTCCGGTACCGCGATGCTCGCCGGTCCCGCGTACGCCGCCTGCCAACGACCGTCAGCCTTCGCCCGCTCGATCACGGTCAGCCCGGCTGGCTGCATACGCGCCTCAGCAATCAACCGCTCCGCGATCGCGACGTTGCGCTGCGACCACCCGCTGCGCGGCCCGCGGGCCGTAAAGCGCTGCCGGTAGCTGCGCTCGTCGCCGCCACGGACCTGCCCGTCGATCCAGCCGTAGCACAGCGCCTCCTCCAGTGCCTGGTCATACGTCAAGCTCGTGGGCTCGACGGCGCCTTTTTTCGCGAGAGTCAGCCACACCCCGCGATGAACAGCGTGATGCTCCCCCAGCCACGCTCGCCACGCTGCGGCCCCGTCGACGGTCAGCGGCGGTAGTTCAGCTCCCATACCGGAATCCTGGCATGCCGCACCGGCAGCGTGCATTGTTGCCTGGGCGCCGCGACAGCCGCACGTGATGGCCGGCGAATCCGGGTAGTGGATCCGTGTATGCGACAACGGCGATCGCTGTGCTCTGCCCGGAGCGGACCGGCGGTTCGGGTTTGCTGAGGCCAGCGTCAGCCGATCCGCTCGGCCAGGGCCACAATGATTCCGTCCGGTCCACGCACGTAGGCCATGCGCCAGACATGCTCGTACTGACCCACACCGCCGACCAGGCCGTAGCCCGCCGCGGCGCATTGGTCGAGGATCGCGTCAAGGTCGTCGACTTCGAAGGCAACATTGCGCAGTCCCAGTTCGGTGGACATCGCCGCGGGAGATCCGGGCTGGTGGTCGGGCCGGACGAAGCACGATAGTTCCACGCCGGCGCCGCCATCGGGTGGCCGCAGCACGACGATCTCACTGCGGGAGTCGGGAATGCCGATGACGGTGTCCACGAATTCGCCCTCCATGAACATCCGGCCCTCGACCCCGAGACCCAGCCCGAGGAAGAACGCCGTTGCTCTGTCGATGTCCGAAACCGTGATGCCGACATGATCGAAGCGTCGCATGTGCGCCATGGCTGCATTATCCGGTTCTCGCGGGCGGTGCCTGGGCGAAGTGATCGGGTATGACGATGTTCGTGTCCGCGCCGTGGCGGGCCCGTCATGCGTGCCAGGCGTGAATCCGGGCGAACCCGCGCCGAAGCAAGCCCGCCGCGACGGTCATCCACACCACCAGGGAGATCCAGAACATCACCAACGACACCGTTTCGAGACTCGGCTTGTCGAGGTCGGTTCCGGTCGCGGCTGTCGCGGAGGCGTACATGCCGAGCGGAAACACCGCGGACCACCACACGCCGGCGAATCGCAGCGATCCGCTGTGCTGGTCGATGCGCCAGATCGTCGCATACAGCAGGAACGGGATCCACAGGCTCGCGACCATCCACGCCGCGAATGTGACGGGTGCAGCGGCGATCGCGAGGGGGTGCAGCGGCGCCAGGGCATGGGCCGCGCGCAGGATGTGATCGCCGGCGAGCGTCACGATCGCCATGGCCCCCATCACAATCCAACTGTCCGGAGTCACCGCGTCCGGCCGCAGCGGTGCCGACAGGACGCGCCGGGCGATGAGCCCGGTAACCGCGACGTAGAGCATGACCGCCAGCACCCACAGCAGCGCTGCGAGCCACACCGTGGCCGACCAGTGTCCGGCGGCGATACCGAGGTCTGCCGCGGTCGTCGCCAGGCCCGACGTTGCCACGCTGACGAGCAGCCAGGAGCCGCGCGCGTGGTCCTGCAGCTCGGCGCGCGGCCGAGAGCGCACGTCGCGGATGGCCAGCGGCATGAGCACGAGCCATCCGAGCGCCGCGAGTACCGCAAGGACCCACAGCGCGACCCGATCCGCGCGCCAGACGACCCCGAGCACGCAGGCCGCGGCGACGAAAGTGAACATGCGCAGGGCCGTGTCCGGATCGCGCGACTCCGCGATGACGACGTCACGGCGCGCGACGATCTTCACTCCGAGCCCGACGGCCAGCACCACGAACGCTGCGGACGCCATCACGGCGAGAACCGAGCCGATGAGCCGGTAGTGATGGTCGTCTGCCGCCACCGAGACGATGCCCGTGGCCATCACGATCGCAAAGACGTCGGCCGGCAGGTCGACGCTGAGCACGCGTGCTGGGACCATGCCTTGATCTTCGCGCGCCCCGCTGCCGCGCCGCGACCTATCCGCCCACGCGGGACGAAGCGGTCAGTCGACGGCGGGGTCCGCCATGGTGGGTTCCGATCGTCGCGTACCGGCGCCCTGCGGCGCGCCGTCATGGATCGTCATCAGGGGATCGAGCGACGACCGCGGGGTTCGCCGCGGATGCGACCCAGCGACCGAACCCGCGTGGATCACCACGCTCGCGCGCGCCGGAACGGCGTCCGGCCCGGTCGCGAGCAGCGCGACGCGATACGTCCCCCGCCGGGCGTAGCGGTGCTCACCGGTGACCGTGTACCACGGGGCCGGACGACCATCGACGGCCACACCCGCGATGAGCGCACCGCGTGTCGCGACTCCGTCGCCCCAGTCGATGACGACGCGGAGATGCTCGACGGAGAAGCCGGGGGCGACAAGGAGGCCGAGCGCCCCCGAGACCTGCCGCCGGTGCGCCCGAGCGGGCATCGCCACGAGATCGAGCCGCCAGGGCGCGTCGACGGTCAGCCGCAGCGGCGTGCCCGTCAGGGCGAGCCGCGCGCCCTGGGCGGCAGCTCGGCGGTCGAAAGTGTCGCTGCCCTGTCCGGGCACCGCAGTGCTCGCGTGCGACCAGGCCCGTTCCGCGGCCACCAGCAACGCGTCGCTGAGCGCACCGCTCTCGTCCACGATCCGTGGGACGTCGTCCTGGGAACCGGAGTCGGCCGACCTGCCGGCACCTGCCGGCACCCCGAGTTCCGCGACGACGGTGATGAACCGCGCCGCAGCGTATTCCACGATGTCCGCGGGGGGTTCGCACACTCCGTCGGGGAGCTTCAGGCTCACCCTGTTGATCTTGTAGTCGCTGATGCGGTCGACGATCGTGCGGAACACGTCGCGCGGAATGTCGCGATGGGGAGTGTCACGGCGCGTCAGGTCGATGCGAACGGTCCGCTCCGCGAGGCGTGGGTAGTCGATGATCGTCACGGCCGGCATCGTCCACGGCCCAGGCACTCGGTGATCGGCGGTGATCCACACGGGCAGGAGTTGCCGGATGGTCTGTATTCCGTGGTTCAACCCCCGCAGCGACGGGGCCGTCAGACTGACTCCGGAGACGCCGGAGCGCAGCACGTAGCCCTCGTCCCATCCCGCGGGAGGCAGGTCGTCGGTCGGCGCGAGCGACAGCCTGATGTCGTCGCGGTAGGCGCGGCCGTCGCTGACCGACAGCCGGAACCCGGTCGCCGGTCGCAGCTGTGTCGCCAGGGCATCGGCAATAGGCCGTGCCTGCGCGGATCCCCAGTCGACGACGATGCGGGACCGCTCCGACAGCACGAACTGCCCCAACCCGGGGGTGATGTCGGCCGGGACCGGCAGCAGGCGATGCGACGTAGCATGCCGTGCGCGATGCAGACCGAACGCCGCCGGCGCAGGCTGCGGCGCCGGACGCGGACCTCCCGCCGCGCCCATGGCGACCGGAGTGGACGACGCCTGCGGCGGTGCCGGCGGTGCTGACGGTGGCGCTGCGGTATGCCCGGCGAGCTCCGCCGGGCGCGCCTTCCGCGTTCCACCCCGCGACGACCCAGGTACGGCGCGACGGAGGGACGCGACCCA
>JAFIHI010000151.1 GCA_017848755.1 Nakamurella sp.
CCAACTGTCACCAGCCACGTCGCATTTCACGGCTTGAAGGAGGGCGGCGATCGCCGCCCTCCTTCAAGCCGTGAAATGCGACGTGGCTGGTGACAGTTGGCCGTGATCGGGCCGCACGCTTGCCGCGCAGGTCGCGGCAAGACCTTGACGATAGGTCTTTCGATCCCGTGCGCGGCGAGGCCCCTGCACCGTTACAAGTACTTCCGATCCGCGGCTGCCCCATGGCCGGGAGAACCCACGAGCGTCGCAGGGCCGACCGCAGCGCGCGCCGACCTACCCCTTGACCGCCTTGCCGGACTTCGACGACGTGTCAGACCGGGTGGCTGCTGGGACACGGGCATCCGCCGACCGGATCTGGAACGCGCCACGAACCGACCGAGCCTCAATACGCCCAGTCGCCCGCTTTGGCGCATCCACGAACCGCTCGCTGCTCTTCGACATCGGGGCCCTCCGCTCCGCACTGTACCGTCCGCGACCACCCTCAGCCGGAAATGTCACTAGACACCCTGGGACTGACAGTCGCCCCACCTCTCCACAAAACGGAAAAAACGAACGTCGCTGCCGCGAGTGTCATGAGGCCGTACCACATAGGAGCCCGCCACTCGTCACGCACGACACCGCTGAGCACAACTGCCGCTGCGAAAAGCAAGCCGCCCGACAGCGCCAGCTGCAACCGCGCGCCCCGCAGTCTGTGGGCGACCACCTCGTGGTCTCCCGTCTGAGCCAGAAACGTCGCCAAAACGGCCGGTACCAGCAAGAGCAACGCCGCCGACGTGCCATCCGTCGGAACCCGCCACGCATCCGGCGCGAGCAGGTTACCGACCGCGGGGACCACGAACACCGTCAGCGTCGCCAGGACGGCCCACCATGCAACCGTGACCATCCCGCGACGCTCGGCCAGCAAGGTGAACCACACCAGATGGTCGCCCCCGGTCCCAAGGCCGCCGGTTGCCACATGCGCCACGCGCACTCCCCGCGGCCCGTCTTGCTCAAGGACTCGAACCTCCTCGTCGCCCTCCTCCGGCGTCGTACCGGACACCGGCGACCACAGTTCGAGCCGGTCCACGAGAAGAGGTCGAGGGGCCCGCACCTCGAAGTGGTAGCGCTCGGACCACCAAGGTGTCACGTACGTCCATGCTGGTTCCGGGAAGATCTTCCCGTCGATCGACACCGGCTCCTCGTACGCGAACTTGACCATCCAGCGCTGGCCCGCGGTGACGCCGGCCGGCAGAATCACGACGAACAAGAAGCCAGCCATGAGGCTCTGCGCAAGGGCGGCGGCCTCGCTGACCAGACTCGGAGCCGCGACAAGGCGAACCTCATCCAACAGCCGATCACGTTCCGCCGCCGTCCCCGTGAAGTACACGACATTCGACAACAGTTCGCGGCGCGGGCCACCCCCCGGTCCCGGAGTCAACAAGGTGCTGAGCATCCGCGCAGCCAGGTCGGCGTCCTCCCCTGTGTTCATTACCGACAAAGCGGCACCCTCTGGGTCCCGAACATCCAACGCGTGAAGGACCTGCTTGCCCAAGATGGCGACCGGTAGGCAACCCAGTTCGACGAACTCGAGCGGGACCGTCACGTCCACACTGACGCTGCGCCGCGTCGCCCCGTCCGCCAAGAAGTGCATCGTCTCTACACGCCGACTAATCCACTCGCCCGGCGTGACCACTCGGCGCGCAGCCGCCTCGTACCACCGCTCACGTGGGTCGACGAGCTCCGTCATCCCCGACCACCACCGCGCTGGTCGGCCAGAATCCTCGGCGGTCGCATCGTCGCAAGCATCAACGCACTCCCCCTGGTGGACAGCTACTGCGCCGCCCGCTCCTGACCGTAGTCTGCCGATGCCGTACTTCGCGGCAGTCACCTACGCCGTGAACGTGCCGGTACGGTGCTCCGGAGTAACCCCAGCCCCGAACACGTCCGATCGAGGATGACCGCGTCGGGTCCCGTCCGACCGACCTCCAGAACCGACAGGGGCCGCCGGTGCAGCGACGTGTACGCCGTCACGTTGCGCGTCGCCCGGCGCGGCGGGACGGGGACGACGTCATCGACGACGAGAGCCGGCGAACCGGCCAGCAGAGCCTTCCCAGCGGGCCAGAGTCGGTACCTGCGAACAGCGCTCGCAAGAAGGCCCACGTGCATGTCGGGACGTCGCGCAGGATCGGCGCGGAGGTGGCCGGTGGCACGACAGGAATGGCAGCAGATGTCCGGGCAGCGGTGGCAGTGGTCGGTCCAGCACCCGGCGATCCGGGTGGACCTCCTTCGCACGGATGGGGCATTCGCTGCGAGCCTGCCGAATAGCGCTGCCATCTACGTGCTGCTGTCGCTCACGCTGCAGACGGTGTACGTGGGCCAGTCGCGGCAGGTGCAGGACCGCGTACCCGGGAGCATCGCCGAGCAAGGCTTCCCCGTCAGTCACTTGCTCGTCGTCAGCCCACTCGGACTGCCCTGGACCGACTCGCAGTTGGACACGCTGGAAGCGGCCCTCATCGACGCGCTGCCCGCAAGCCGCAACCGGGTCTCGGGCCAGCACCGCGAGCCGATCGACGACTACCTCGGCGCCGTCATCTCTCACGTCCAGGCAAGCGTCGCGCTCCTCATCTGCCGGCCCGGATCGTCTGCCCGGCTTGGTCCCACGCAGGGTCAGATCGCCC
>JAFIHI010000152.1 GCA_017848755.1 Nakamurella sp.
AGCGTTCACACGCGAGGGCATCGGCGTGCTGCCCGACACCACGACCACCCGGGTCGAGCGCGAGGCCAGCGGCTACCGGGTCACCGTCACCGGCCCGGACGGCCAGAACACCGCGCTGGGCGAGGCCGGATCCCGGGCCGCGGGCGCCGGCATGGACCTGGGCCGCCGCCCGCATGCGGTGGGCGTCATCGGGGGCAGCGGCGTCGGCCTGGGACAGGCCCAGAGCTGGAGCCGTCTCGGGGTCGAGGTGTACGTCATCGAAGCTCTAGGGCGCATCGCGCCGTTCGAGGAACCCGAAGTCTCCCAGGCACTCACCGAAGCGTTCACACGCGAGGGCATCGGCGTGCTGCCCGACACCACGACCACCCGGGTCGAGCGCGAGGCCAGCGGCTACCGGGTCACCGTCACCGGCCCGGACGGCCAGAACACCGCGCTGGGCGCCGAGCAGCTGCTGGTGGCCACCGGCCGGCACCCGGTCACCACCGGACTGAACCTCGACGCGGTCGGGGTGAACACCGGTGCCCGGGGCGCGGTTGCCGTCGACAAGCACCTGCGCACCAGCAACCCCCGCATCTGGGCCGCCGGCGACGTCACCGGCGGGCCGCAGTTCGTCTACGTCGCCGCCGCGCAGGGCACCCTGGTCGCCGACAACGCCCTCGAGGGCGCCGGCCGGACCCTGGACTACACCACCCTGCCACGAGTGACCTTCACCAGCCCCGCGATCTCCGCCGTCGGGCTGACCGACGCCCAGGCCAACGACGCCGGCTACCGCTGCGACTGCCGGGTACTGCCGCTGGACTACGTGCCGCGGGCGCTGGTCAACCGCGACACCGGCGGCCTGATCAAGCTCGTCGCGGACGCCGACACCGGCCGGCTGCTCGGCGCCCACGCCCTCGCCGAGAACTCCGGCGAGATCATCACCACCGCCGTCTACGCCCTGGCCAACCAAATGACCGTGCACCAGATGGCCCACACCTGGACCCCCTACCTGACCATGGCTGAAGGCCTCAAGCTCGCCGCCCAAACGTTCACCTCCGACGTGGCCAAACTGTCCTGCTGCGCCGCCTGACCACCCCACACCACAAGGAGATCCCCTTCATGCCCGACCACGACGAGGAGCTGGCCGACCGGATCGCGACCGGCCTGGCCCGAGCCCGAACCACCGGCGCCCACCCCGCGCCGCAGCTGTACCGGCCGCTGCTGCGGATGCTGGCCCGCGGCGCACCCGTCACCATCACCGAGCTGGCCGCCGCGGCCGGGCGGCCCGAGCCGGAGGTGGCCCAGGCGGTCGTGAGCTGGCCGGACACCGAATACGACCACGACGGGCGCATCATCGGCTACGGCCTGACGCAACGCCCGACCGCGCACCGGTTCACCACCGGCGGGCACCAGCTGTTCACCTGGTGCGCGCTGGACACCCTGATCTTCCCCGCCATCCTGGAAGCACCCGCCGACGTGGAGTCCCCCTGCCACGCCACCGGCACCCCGATCCGCCTGCACGTCGATCCCATCAGCGGGGTCACGGCCCTGGACCCACCCGCCGCGGTCGTCTCGATCCTCTCGATCGTCGCCCCCGACGAGGTGTCCTCGGTGCGGGAGGCGTTCTGCAACCAGGTGCACTTCTACGCCGACACCACCGCCGCGCGCGGCTGGCTCGCCGACCATCCCGGCATGGGCGTGCTGCCCGTGGCCGATGCCCATCGACTTGCCCGGCCCCTGGCCGACAACCTGCTCGATGACGGTGGCAGCCTGGCCGGATACTGCGCGAGCTGACCCAGGCGATGGGTCGCACCGGCCCGCAACAGGGGTGCCGGTAAGAATCCCGCCATAGGATCCAAACGATTAGGGTCCGAGCCTTAACTCAACGTGGTGCTGGCCGGCCGCGCCGCCGACTGCGCCGGGTCAGGGTCGGCCGGGACCAGTCGGGCCACTCATCGGCAGTCGCCGCCTCGCCCGAAACCGACAAAACCAGGAGGCTCTGAAGATGACCCAGCGATACGACCTGATCGTGATCGGTGCCGGCATGGCCGGCATCACCGCCGCCACCAAGTGCGCCGGCCAGGGCTGGGCCGTCGCGATCGTCGACGCGCTGCCCTACGGTGGTACCTGCGCGCTGCGCGGATGTGACCCGAAAAAGATCCTGCGGCGAGGCGCGGAGATCATCGACAGCGCACGGCTGATGCGCGGCAAGGGCATCGACATGGGTGACCTGTCGATCAACTGGGCCGATCTGATGCGACACAAGCACGGTTTCACCGACCCGGTGCCGCAGAACATGCAGGACGGGCTGGCCCGGGATGGTGTCGCCACCCTGCACGGCCACGCGAGGTTCACCGGCACCGACCGCGTAGAGATCGACGGCACCAGCTACGAGGCCGGGCATTTCCTGATCACCACCGGCGCGCACCCGCGACCGCTTGACTTCCCCGGTCACCAGCACCTGATCGACAGCACCGACTTCCTGGACCTGCCGGCACTCCCGCCCCGGATCCTGTTCCTCGGCGGCGGGTTCGTCTCCTTCGAGTTCGCCCACATCGCGGCCCGGGCCGGCAGCTCCCCGGTCATCATCGACCGCGGACCCCGCCCACTGAAGGCCTTCGACCCCGACCTGGTCGACCTGCTGATCACCCGCGGCGAAGCCGCCGGCATCCAGATGCACCGCTCCACCACGATCACCGCGGTCGAGCCGACCGGGGCCGGCTACCTGGTCAGCCTCGAACGATCCGGCACACCCGCGACCATGCACGCCGACCTGATCGTGCACGGAGCCGGCCGCACACCCGAGCTCGCCGGACTGGACCTGGCCGCCGCCGGTGTCAAGTGGAGCGCGCGCGGCGTGCAGGTAGCCGGTCACCTGCAAAGCACCACCAACCCGGCCGTCTACGCCGCCGGAGACTCCGCTGACACCCCGGGCATGCCGCTGACACCGGTAGCCGTGGCCGAGGGCAAGGTCGCCGCCTCCAACATGCTCAAGGACACCACGACCGTCCCCGACTACACCGGCATCCCCACCGCAGTGTTCACCATCCCCGAACTGGCCCGGGTCGGCCTGCTCGAACAGGACGCCACTGACCGGGGCATGGACGTCGACGTCCGCTACAGCGACACCAGCAGGTGGTATTCCAACTACCGCATCGGCGAGACCACAGCCGCCGCCAAGATCCTCATCGACCGGACCAGCGACCGGATCATCGGCGCCCACATGCTCGGCCCCGAATACAGCGAGCTGATCAACACCGTTGGGCTCGCCATCAAGCTCGGCCTGACCACCCGCCAACTGAGATCACTGACCGCCGCCTACCCGACCATCGGCTCCGACCTCGGATCAATGCTCTGAATCGTCCCCACCGGCAGACACGTCTTATGAACCTATAGCTTTACAAGACACCTGCCTCGCCGACAGGCATCATCAGTTCCGCCCGTGTTTCGGCCACTCCTGCCGTCTCGGGAAGTCATCTCAACACGAACTGTCTCGTGGGTCCCCTTCGCATGACTTTGTGAGGCAGGATGAAGGTATGCGGCTACTGGGGTACACCAGGGTGAGCACCCGAAGCCAAGACGCCCAGCTGCAGGTCGACGCACTCACCTCCGTCGGGGTCGAACCGCGGGACATCTTCACCGACGTCACCTCCGGATCGCGCGCCGCCGTGTCCCGCCCGGGGATGGCGCGCCTGCTGGAATACGCCACCGCCGGGGACACCGTGGTCGTCTGGCGGGTCGACCGGCTCGGCAGATCCCGGATCGATGTACTCAACACCGTGCACCTGCTGCGCGAGAAGAACATCAATGTGCGGTCCGTCCAAGACGGCATCGACCCCGCCACCACCTCCGGCCGGCTCATGCTCAACATGCTCGCCACCCTCGCCGAATACGAGCGGGAGCTCATCACCGAACGGGTCAACGCCGGGATCGCTGCCGCACGGCAGTCCGGCACCCGGTTCGGCCGGCCCCCAGCCGACCCGAACGTCATCGCCGAAAAGCTCGCCGTTGCTACCGAAGCCCGCGCCAAGGGTCACACCGCCGCTGCCGCGGCGCGGCTCGTTGGATGGAGCCGCGCCACCCTCTACCGCCATCAGTCCGCCGCCAAGAAGAACGGCCCGCCGACACCGCCAGCACCGCCGAGTCCCTGAGGGCTCAAAACAACCAAGTTCGTTCTGTTGCTACGCCGACCCCAAAGTCCCAGGCCGACCATGGCAGACTGCTAGGGCGCCGACGACTAGCATCGGCGATTCAGCCTCAGCGTGGCGCCGCAAGAGCGTTTGGCGCCGTCGTCAGGCTGTCAATCAGCACGATTATTGAGTTGACGGGTCCGCATGGGTCGGAGTTGGCCTGGGCGTCAGCTGACGGTGCCAAAGACTTCAACGACGCTGACGCGCCTGGCATTTGAATTGCGCGATATTTGACCGCATCTGCGGTATGGTTTAGCGCAATGAAGCGAGAGGAGCGCCAGATGGCGATCACAACCGCCCCGCGGTACGGCGAGGATGACGAGCGTCGCCTGGAAGCGTTCGGGCTCTCGACCGAGCTCATCCACAACGGTCTCCGTCGAGGTGCCGAGCGTGCCGCGAACCGCAGCTCGCACGCGTTGAAGACGGCCGGAGGGACCGACATCTACCAAGACGGCATGGAGGATTTCGCGCAACTACTCACGGCCGATAGGTGGCGTGAGGTGCAAGTCGACGGCCAGCCGCGGCTGCTTCATCCGGCTGGGGCGCTGGCGTTCACGATCTCGTCTGGGATCAATGTCGGGAGTGTTGACCTCCACCGTGGGCCTCGCACACGGCGTAAGGGCAAAGCCACCCGGGGCTCGCTTGCACCGCGGTCGCCGCATCCGGTGCTGTTTGGGGACGAAGACGGTGCCGACTCTCCCGAGCTGGTCGCGCAGGCCGCCGCGGCACCGTTTTACTTTCTACTGTGCGAGCGAGCACCGTGGGGTGGCGGCGTTCACATCGAGCTTGCGCGGCCGGCCCGCATCACGGAGGGCGGCAGCGTCAACGAGTGGGGTGATCGGATCCGCGTCGGCTTCCTGTCGCTGGAGGGTGACCTGTCGGTCTTCGATCAGCCGGACGACGACGGTCCCGACGAGTTCGACGTGCCGGTAGAGCCACGCTGACTGGTCGTCAGGAGTTCTGCCGAAATGTTCAACCCAAGTCGCCTGCGGCTGGCGCGCCTCCGCCTCGGCTACACCCTCACCAAGCTGGCCGAGGTGAGCGGCGTCTCGCCGCGCACTCTCACCGACTACGAGAACGGTCACAGACCGCCGACCTCAGACACGCTGGTCAAGCTCGCCGATGCGCTATCGGTGCCGGTGGCCTTCCTTGAGCGGGAGTCGATCGAGCCGGTGGCCGCCGGAGCCGCGAGCTTCCGCAAGCTCAGCAAGGCAAGTGCGAGGAGACGCGACGCTGTCCTCGCTAAGGCATCCCTGGCTCTGGAGTTCTTCGAAACGATCGAGGACCGGTTCCGCCTCCCAACCCCCGACATCCCCACCCTCGACAAGCTCGCCCCGGATCAAGCGTCCGAGCTCGTCCGCCACCGCTGGAACCTGGGAGACCGTCCGATCTCCAACATGGTCCATCTCCTGGAGGCGAAGGGCGTGCGGGTGGCTTCGCTCAACCATGCCTACGACGACGTCGACGCCTTCTGCTTCTACCGCGACGGCGTCCCGTACATCTTCCTGAACACCGATAAGACCGGCGAACGCCAGCGATTCGATGCGGCCCACGAGCTAGGTCACCTCGTCCTGCACAGCGAGCTAGAGATGGACCCGAGTACCTCCAAGGAACGGGAGGCGGAAGCCAACGCCTTCGCGTCTAGCTTCCTCATGCCGAAGACCGCGGTCGAGAGCCAGCAGATGCGAGCCGCCAGCGTCGAGCGGGTCCTGGTGGCCCGGTCGTATTGGAAGGTGTCGGCCATGGCGATGACCCATCGGCTGCACGAGCTGGACCTCCTAACCGACTGGCAGTACCGCTCGGTGTGCATCACCTTGTCCGATCGGGGGTTCCGGCGCGCCGAGCCGGGCGGCATCGTGCCGGAGACGTCGCAGCTCCTGCGCAAGGTGATGTTCGGTGCGAGAGCCCGGATCACTGCGACGGAGGCGGCGGGCAGCTTGAACCTGTCGCCCGCCGAGGTCCGCGAGTATGTACGCCACCTTGTGCCGGTGAGCGCGTGATGTCTGACTACGCGGTGGGATCGTCGGCGCGTTCGCTAGCTCACGGGTCCAGGGCGGATGTCTGCAAAGGGTGGGCGGTCGCCGAGACGTCTCCGAGTGGCCATTTCCGGGTTCTGTCGGTTGTCGCTGACAAGCTGATCCTGAACCGGGCGTTGACGTCGGCCGACACTGGGCGAACATGTGTTCGGGATCGTGACACAATGGAGGACAGATGAGACGCCGTACCAAGCCAAGTGCACCCTGCATCAGCCTCGATGGAGAGGCGTCTTGATGGTGGACCGCGTCAAGGAGGCTCAGCGCGCCGAGCTTCATAAGACCATCTGGCGGATCGCCAACGACTTGCGTGGCTCCGTCGATGGCTGGGACTTCAAGAGCTATGTACTTGGCATCCTCTTCTACCGGTTCATTTCCGAGAACCTGACTGCCTACATCAACGAGGGCGAGTATAGAGCTGGCGACGAGGCTTTTGACTACGCCACGCTGAGTGACAAGCAGGCTAAGGTTGGCCGCCGGGAGACGGTCGCCGAGAAGGGCTTCTACATCCTGCCGAGCGAGCTGTTCGTCAACGTCCGCAAGCGGGCCGCTGGCGATGAGAACCTCAACGAGACCCTGGAACGGATCTTCGGCAATATCGAAGGCTCGGCGAAGGGTACCGACTCAGAAGACGACCTCAAGGGCCTGTTCGATGACCTCGACGTCAACAGTCCGAAATTGGGCAACACCGTAGCCCGGCGAAACGAAAAGCTCGTCAAACTGCTCAACGCCATCGGTGACTTGAACCTCGGCGACTTCAACGGCCGCACCATCGACACGTTCGGTGACGCGTACGAGTACCTCATGCAGATGTACGCCGCCAACGCGGGGAAGTCCGGCGGCGAGTACTACACACCGCAGGAGGTCTCCGAACTTCTCGCACGCATCACGGTCGTTGGCAAAAAGTCGGTGAACAAGGTCTATGACCCCGCCTGCGGCTCTGGCTCGCTGCTGCTCAAGTTCGCGAAGGTGCTCGGCAAGGACCGGGTTCGTCAGGGCTTCTTCGGCCAGGAGATCAATTTAACGACGTACAACCTGGCTCGCATCAACATGTTCTTACACGACGTGAATTACGAGAAGTTCAGCATCGCGCACGGTGACACACTAATCGATCCTGCGCACTGGGACGATGAGCCGTTCGAGGCGATCGTGTCCAACCCGCCCTACTCGATCAGGTGGGAGGGCGATGCTAACCCGCTCCTGATCAATGACCCCCGTTTTGCACCCGCGGGCATCCTCGCTCCGAAGAGCAAGGCCGACCTCGCGTTCACGATGCACATGCTCTCGTGGCTGGCGGTCAACGGCACCGCAGCTATCGTCGAGTTCCCGGGTGTCCTTTACCGCAGCGGTGCAGAACAGAAGATCCGCAAATACCTCATTGATAATAACTACGTCGACGCGGTCATCCAGCTCCCGTCCGATCTATTCTTCGGCACGATGATCGCTACGTGCATCCTCGTTCTCAAGAAGTCGAAGAAGGACAACTCAGTTCTATTTATCGACGCGTCTGCCGAGTCGGTTCGACCCGGAAACAAGAACAAGCTCTCCGAGGCGAACCAGCAGAAGGTCCTGGGCGCCTACGTGGCTCGCAAGGAAGTTGAACACTTCGCCACACTCGTGTCGAACAGTGGCCTTGCGTGCAACGGGTACAACCTTTCAGTGTCGTCGTACGTGGAGCAAGAGGACACCACGGAAGCCGTGGATATCACTGAGCTGAACGCCGAGCTTGCGAGGGCCGTTGCTCGACAGGCGGAGGTCAGGGCTGCTATCGATGAGATTGTCGCGAGCCTGGAAGCAGTGGGACATGAGGTTGTCTGATCTGCTTTCTAAGGCCCCGGGCCCGTCCCCTGCGCAAGTGGAGGGGTTTCTTGACGGCCGCCGACTTGGCTGGGGCAAGCACAAGAAGATCAAGGTCGGCAAGGTCTATCACAACTTCCATTGCCGCCAGTGTGACGACCAACGCACATTTGAGTCGGGAGACGAGCTCTCGTGTCTCGGCTTGGGTGATCAGGCTGTCAGCATTGACGCCACGTTGAGATGCAGTGCATGTCGAGCGTCTGTGGAAGTTTGGTTCCTGCTGCGCAGCGTTGGTGACCTGTTCGATCGAGCACCAACGGTCCAAGTCGAGCGATACACCGAGAACTTGCGAGATCGCGCCGATCGAGTTGGATCGACCACTGGACCATTC
>JAFIHI010000153.1 GCA_017848755.1 Nakamurella sp.
ATCGACCTCACGGACGACAACACCAGCAGGGGTGCGCGCAGTAAGAATCCACCCATTGCCGGACTCGACCGCGTCGACAATGAACTGCGGCCGCAATGGCGAGTCAGATCCGTGCTCGTGCAACGACGACACCGTACGACACACGCGACACCGGGACCAGCGTGACCTCGCTCACGCTGGTCCCGCACGACGTTCAGGCACCGATCCGGCGGCGACAGGTATCGAGTCAAACTGCACCAGGGGCAGGTCAGTAGTGGAGGCCCGTGATCCGCGCGGGGTCGACGTGGGCGTAGCCGACGGCAAAAGCCGTCATGACCTGCTCATAGGGGAAGTCGGCGTACAGGCCGTGAAAGGCCGCGTAGTGCGCGTGGGGGGTCCCGTCGAGTCGTGTCGAGGAATGGAGGGCATCTCTGGCACCAGAGAACACGATCGGCCGGTAGCGCTTGCGGTTAACGATGCCGGCCGACAGGCTCGCGTCGGCCAGCACCCACCGGCCGTGGAGGTGAAACGCGTTCAGACCGTGCTGATACATGGTGTTGGTGCCCATCACGTCGGTGATTCGAGGAGGCAGGGTGTGATCGGTGAGGTCTGACAGGACAAGCGCGGTCGGCACGCCCAGGGCGCGGCCCAGCGCGCACAGCAGGACGGCCTTGGGGATGCAGAATCCCCGCCGCTGCGCCAGGACGTGGCTCGCGACGTACTCCTGGGGATCCGCATGCGCCATGAACTCGTACTCGACGCCGTCCTGCACGAACTCGAAGGCTGCCACGGCGCGTCCTACCGGGTCGGCCCCGACGTCGAACGCTCGCGCGGCGGCCACGATCATGGGATCCTCGCAGTCGATGAACGTGGTCGCACACAGGCAGGTGGCCGGGTCGAGATCGCGCGCGACGTCACCTGCGATCACGGGCACACCGCAACGGGGCCAGTCCGTGGCGATGACAGGTCCTGGGCCGACGCGCGCGATGCAACCCGCGGTCGCCTGCCGCGACAGTGGACGCGAGGTGAATCAGGCGCGCACCGATGACCAGCGTGACTCACGGGACCAGCACGGCTCGGCCCAGGATCTGTCCGTGCTCAAGGCGGTCGAACACGTCGTTGATGTCATCGAGGGAGTGCGTCTCAACGTGGAAGGACAGTCGTCCGGTGGCCGCCAACGACAAGACCTCCTCCAGCTCGTTGCGGGTGCCCCAGGTGCTGCCCATGACCACCGACTCCCCGGGCATGCCCATGAAGGAATACGGCAACGACCCGCCTGCCAGTCCGACGATGACGACCATCCCCTGCCGCCCCACCAGGGACTGTGCCAGGGCCAGGGTGGACGGGGCGCCGACGAAGTCGAAGACCGCGGCCGCTCCCTCCCCGCCGCGCTTCACGGCGGCTTCGATGTCGTCAGTGGCAGGGTCCAGGGATTCCGCCGCCCCGAGTTCGAGGGCCAACGCCCTCTTGGCGGGCGACGTATCCACGGCCACGATCCGCGCGGCGGACAGTTCGCGCACGAACTGCAGCCCGAAGTGCCCCAGCCCACCCAGCCCGATGACGACGGCAGTTGATCCAGCCACGAGCCTGGGCAGGGCGTGCTGAACTGCGTGGTACGGCGTCAGCCCGGCGTCGGTCAGCGGCGCGGCTATCGCGGGCTCGAGGTCTGGCAGGAGCACCAGGTGCCGGGCCGCAGGAACGAGCAGGAACTCAGCGTAGCCTCCCGGCGAGCCGATGCCGCCCCACGTCATCGTGTTGCACAACTGCTCCTGGCCCGACAGGCACACACGACACCGCCCGCAGCCCCAGCCGCCAAACACCGCCACCGGGGTGCCACGGTCCAGTCCGCTGACCCCCGAGCCGCATTCTTCGACCCAGCCGGCGTTCTCATGGCCCAGCGTCCACGGCAGTTCAGGAAGCAGCCTCATCTCGCCGCTGAGAATGTGCAGGTCCGAATGGCATGCCCCCGATCCCCCGACACGGATCAGCACCTGCCCAGGACCCGGCTCGGGCCGCGGGACCTCGCGGATCTGCAACGGCTCGCCGTATCCAACCAATTGCGCTGCCCTCATGTGCCCACTCCTCGCGTCTCGGCTGATTTGTACAAGCGTACAAGAGGAGGTTGGTCCAGTCCAGCCCCGTCTACCGTTGGTCCCGAGTCGGTCGACGAGCCAATCGCCGTCGAACTGGCCGTCGGCGAGGCCACGCCGATGGCATGTCGCAGCGCTGACCGACAGCTATCAGGCCCAAACTCAGCGAGTCAACCGACGGTGCCCGCGCTCCACCCCCTCGGACCGCGCGACGCCAGGTCAGCGGCCCGGCGAACGTGGCTCCTACTGCTGGAGGACTGCCTCGACCTCGATGCTGATAGTGACGTGGTCCCCGAGCACCGAGCCGCCGCCGGGGATCGGGCCGTTGTAGCTGACGCCGAAGTCATGCCGGTTGAGTTGGCCGCTGGCCGAGAAGCCGATGCGGGTTCCGCCGTAGACGTCGGGGCTGACGCCGTTGACCTGGACGGCCAGGGCGATGGGCCGGGTCACCCCGCGGATCGTGAGGTTGCCCTCGAGGACCAGGTCGTCGCCGTCGACACGGACACCGGTGGACTCGAACGTCATCTGCGGGTGGTGCTCGGTGTCGAAGAAGTCGGCGGATCGGATGTGGGCGTCCCGGGTCTCGTTGCCGGTGTTGATGGACCCCAGGTCGATGGCGGCCGATGCTGTGGAGTCACCCCAAGCCGCGGCCGTGACGATGGTTCCCGTGAACGTGTCGAACCGCCCTCGCACCTTGCTCACCATCATGTGACGGATGACGAACGACACCTCGGTGTGGACCGGGTCGATCTCCCAGGTGCCGGCGACGTAGCCGGGGATGCTCACCGCGGGTTCGGTCACGATGCCTCCTTCGATTCATGGATACGGAGATAACTTGGTACTCATTCAGACTGTAGTACCTAATCGTAATCGGACTCGGTGTTGTCGTCCAGCGCTGGCGCTACACTGGGGATGTTCGAGGCAGGCAGCGGCGGGCGATCCCTCGGGAGTTGTGATGACGGCCACTGAGGGAGGAAAGCACGCCGAGTCGCCGTGCCGGGCCCGCGAAGTGTTCGCGCGCGTGGGCGACAAGTGGTCGGTATCGGTAATCCACCTTCTCGGCTCCGGCACGATGCGATTCACCGAGTTGAGGCGCGGTATCGACGGGATCAGCCAGCGGATGCTCGCGGTGACCCTGCGTGGGCTCGAACGCGACGGCATCATCTCGCGGACCATGTACCCGGTGATCCCGCCACGGGTGGACTACTCCTTGACGCCGATGGGTCGGACGCTGTTGACGACGATCACCAACCTGGTCGATTGGGCAGACGACCACCTTGACGACATCGTCCGGGCTCGGGCCGCGTACGACCTGCGCTCCGGCGACACCGCCGACGCCGCCGCCGACACCGCCGCCAAGGGTTCCGACCTCACGGGCTGGGAAGCCGAGGCACGGTGACGCTGGGCGTCCCGTGGCGCTGGCCGGCGGAGCGCGCGCCCCTCCACCCGGCGCCGACCCCACTCAGGCACGATCATCGCCCAGCAGCACGCGAGCCGGTCGTCCGCACCCGATATCGCCGACGTGGCACAGCACCCTGACACCCTCGGACCCTTCGCGGTGACCACGCCCGCGGCTCTGGCCACGGCCGAGGGCCGCCCCAGAAGCAGTGACGCCGACGATCAACGGACCCCAACCCTCTCCACCCGCCACAGAGGCTCCACGGACGCGAACCAGGCCACGGACGCGAACCGGGCCAACATGACGGTGATCGGCGGGCCACGGCCCTGATGGCGGCACACAGGCGCGTCCGCGTCACGGCGCGTGCGCTCCCAGGATGCTCGTGCCTGCCAGGTGACCGACCTCCCGCGTGAGGCTGGCGCGCAGCCCCACCCAAGCGCGACGGGTGCGAGCTCCCACCCTCACCGACATGCGCCGGGGACCGGTCGAGGTCCTGGTCGTCGCACCCGATCCTCTGGACGATCGCGCGCCTGGTGAGAGCTCAACGCGCTTCCCACACGAGGACGTCCTCGCGGCACCGCGGAGCCACCGCCCGGCCGACCGCACGGTGGACGGCAAGGTCGAGATCCGATCGCCGCGACGCCTGCGGCAAGTATGGGTGAGGCTCGTCTTCTCCTCGTGCGCGAAGACCACGAGGGGTGCAGTCGGCGGCGCGGCGGCGGCACGCCGAGCAGGACCTCGCGCACCCGATCCCCGGTGCCCGACGGGCCGGCGATCACGCCCATGAAGGAGCCGGCCCCCCGTTACCTTCCTCGTGGTCCCCGGGTGGGGACTCCTGGCTGCTGGGTCCGGCATGACTTGCTTCCCCTGTCGTCGATGATCCGGGGGGTGTTGTCACCGGTCCTGGTGGTGTCGGTGGATCGCTGATAGGGACATGGCCTGCGAACCTGCTGGTCTCTTCGTAACGTGGCTGCCGGACGCTGACGCCGTGCTGGCCAGGATCGCGAGGGGAGGTCCCGTTGATGTCCTACGACGTGGTGATCGGCCTGGATGTCGGCAAGCATCGCCATCACGCCTGCGCCCTGGACCCGGATGGCAAGCGCCTGCTGGACCAGGAGGTCGAGAACACCGAGACGGCCCTGCGGGAGGTGTTCGCGCAGGCTGCCGCGGAAGGTCGTGCGCTGGTCGTGGTGGACCAGCTCCATTCGATCGGGGCCCTGCCGGTGACCGTGGCCCAGGCGATGGGGCTCGACACCGCCTACCTGCCGGGCCTGTCGATGCGACGATTGGCGGACCTGCATCCGGGGAACGCCAAGACCGACGCCCGGGACGCGTTCGTCATCGCGAATGCCGCCCTGACCGTTCCTCACACGCTCAGGAGGCTGGACGTACCGAGCGAGGCGCAGGCGGACCTGGCGATGCTGCTGGGCTACGACGACGACCTCGCCGCCCAGGTCACCGCGGCGGTGAACCGGCTGCGTGGGCTGTTGGTCCAGATCCATCCCAGCCTGGAGAAGGCGCTGGGAGACAACGTCTCCCACGACGCCGTCCTGCATCTGCTCATCAAGGCCGGCGGACCCGATGGGCTGCGGAAGATGGGTCGGGCACGGATCGACAAGGAACTGGCCAAGCACGCACCCCGCATCCACGACCGCCTCGCCGGCGAGATCTGGGCCGGCCTCGGAGCGCAGACCGTCGTCGTGCCGGGAACCACCGCAGCGGCCAAGGTCCTGCCCGGACTCGCGGCCCAGATCCTGCAGCTGCGCGACCAGCGCAAAGAGATCGGCAAGGACGTGGAGAAGGTCCTCGATGCGCACCCTCTTGCCCGGGTCTTGACGTCCATGCCAGGAGTCGGCGTCAAGATCGCAGCACGACTCCTGGCCGAGATCGGCGGCGACGTCTCCGCATTCCCCACTGCGGCGCACCTGGCCGCCTATGCCGGCCTGGCACCGGTGACCAAGCGGTCCGGAACCAGCATCCGCGGCGAGCACGTCAACCGCGGCGGCAACAAGCGGTTGAAGAACGCCCTGTTCATGGCCGCGTTCACGTCGCTTCGAGCCGACCCCGCCAGCAGGGCCTACTACGACCGCAAGAGAGCCGAGGGCAAGAAGCACAACGCTGCCCTCATCTGCCTCGCCCGGCGCAAGACCGACGTCCTGTTCGCCATGATCAGAGACCACAAGCCCTACACCCCCGCCCAGCCCGCTGCCGCTTGACGAACGACATAGGGACACCCCCCCGCGGCGTGCGGGGCGCGAGCAGAGTGGGCATCTGCACGCCCGCGTCATCCGCACGTGGCGTGTGTGCCGCATTCTCGCGCTGTGGTCACCGGAACCCGCGCCGAGCGCAGGAGTGCCTGCGGAATGCCTCCGAGTCGACCGGTGTTGGAGCCTTTACTGCAGGGACCACCGCCGACATGCCCCACGTCCGCAGGCGGGCACTGGCTGCGACAAGCAAGGGATGCACATGACAGTCACGATCATGGGAGCGACCGGCCACCTGGGGGGCCTCGTCGTCGGCGCCTTGCTGGCCCGAGGTCAGTCTGCATCGGAGATCATCGCGGTCGGGCGCGACGAGTCACGCCTGGTCGCGTTGGGCGCGTTGGGCGTGTCGGCGCGACGTGCCGACTATGACGCTCCCGAATCCGTGGACGACGCCGTCGCCGGCGCAGACACCGTGCTGCTCATCTCCGCCACCGACGTCGGGCGGCGGTTCGCCCAGCATCGCGCCGTCATCGACGCGGCCCAGCGGGCCGGGGTGACCCGGCTCGTCTACACCAGCGTGGTCAATGCCGGTACTGCGACCACGATCCTGGCGGCTGAGCACCGGCAGACCGAGGAATACCTGCGCAGCGCGGGACTTGAGTACGTGGTGCTGAGGAACGGCTGGTATCACGAGAACTTCACCGACCAGATCCCCGGCTACCTTGAGCGCGGCATCGTCGGCAGCGGGGGCGCTGGCCGGATCAGCGGCGCGGCCCGCGCAGACTACGCCGACGCCGCCGCCGCCGTCCTGACCGGGCCGTGGCCCGGCTCGCGGACCTTCGAGCTCGGTGGCCCTGCGTACACGCTCACCGACGTTGCCGCCGAGATCTCACAGCAGACTGGGGACGAGGTTCGCTACGTCGACCTTCCCGCCGAGGTGTATCAGGGAATCTTGGAGTCCGCCGGCCTGGCCGCCCCGGTCGCGGCGATGCTCGCCGACGAGGATGTAGGGCTCGCGTCCGGCGCCTTGTTTGTGGACGGCACCGATCTGGGCGACCTCATCGGGCGGCCTCCCACCACGCTGGCTCACGCCGTTGCGCAGGCCGTTGCGGGAGGCGGCCATGCCAGATGAGCTACGCCTGGTGCCTCGCCTTGGGAGGCGACCGGCAACAACACCGACGAACCCGCACCAGCAGTTGGATCAGCAGCCGGCCACCGGTGCACCCCGCCAACGCCTGATGAGCCACCTCGCGGACCTACCTGGGGTGACCTGGACCGGATCGGCGATCTCCGTTCCCGGTGCCATCGCCCTGACCCTCCGAGCGGATCTGGCGACCGGCCCGCCCGCTGCATTCATGATCGGGACCGAGTTCGCGCACTTGCACCCGACCCCAGATCACTCCCTGCACCTGATCCTTCCCACGAACGACGCCGCCGCAGTCGTCGAGGCAGGATGGGCCGAGCAGCACCCCATCGCCCGCCTCGGGTTGATCTCGCCCGGCGCCGTCATGGTCTATGCCCCGCGCGACGACCAGGAGGCGGACCTCGTCGCCGAACTCGTCCGCAGGTCGCACGCCTTCGCGACCGGAGCAAAAGGACCGGACACGAACCGACCCTGACAGCGCCAGATCGCTGATTTGCCGCGGCGTCGCAACCGATCCTCCGACGTACTCCTCCACAACCCCGGCCACGGTCCCATCCGGCCACGCGCGCACGTCGCAGACCCAAGTGTGCACCGACGGCGCTTCGCTGCCGCCCGCGCGCGGGGAAGGTCCAACAGGACCGCCCTGGGCGGCGCGGATCGCCCAAATCATGTCAACCGGCGGGGATGTTCGTGATGCCCGCGGGGCCCGTGAGAGTCCCTGGCATGCGTCCCCTCGCACACGGCTGTCGCGCATGAGGGTCCGTGAACAACGACCGGTCGCCTCAGTCACCGTGGCGGCGCGGTTCTCACCGCTGATTCGCGCGGCACGAGTCGACGCGGTCCAGCAAGCCTGACAGGTGATCGCGGATCTGGAGGTACTCGCGCTCAGATGTCGACAGGCACCCGCCGATCGTCGCGGGGACCGCCCGGGCCCTTGTGCGCAGCGCCCGCCCCGCGTCGGTGAGTGACACGTCCACGGACCGCTCATCGGACGGTGCGCGCATGCGCTGGACGAGGCCGGCGGACTCCAGACGTTTAAGCAGCGGCGACAAGGTGCCGCTATCCAGGGACAGCCGCGAGCCGAGCTCACCCACGGTCCTGGTCGGCGATTCCCAGAGCACGAGCATCACCAGGTACTGCGGGTAGGTCAGGCCCAAGTCAGCCAGGATCGGCCGGTACAGGTCCGTGATGCCCCGGTGCAGTCGGTAGACAAGGAAGCACAACTGGTTGTCCAGGAGCAGCGCGTCGTTGACCGCCGACGCCGTCATGACTGGGTCGTGGTAGCCAGGAGCGTCTCGATGTCGGCCCGGATCTTCTCCGGAGGAGTCTTCGGGCCGAACCGCTTCACGGTGGACCCGTCCGACGAGACGAGGAACTTGGTGAAGTTCCATTTGATGCGTGACCCCATGACGCCGCCTGCCCGCTCCTTCAGGAACGCGAACACCGGGTGGGTGTGAGCCCCGTTGACGTCGACCTTCGTTGACAGGGGGAAGGTCACGCCGTAATTGAGACGGCAGAACTCCTCAATCTGGGCGTCATCACCGGGCTCCTGATGCGCGAACTGGTCGCTCGGGAAGCCCAGGACCACCAATCCCTGGCCACCGTACTCCTCGTGCAGCATCTGCAAGCCCTCGTAATGCGGGGTCATGCCGCACTTGCTCGCCGTGTTCACGACCAGCACCGGCCGGCCAGCGTAACCGGCTAACGACACCGCCCGGCCGTGATTGTCGGTGAAGGAGAGCTCATAAATCGACGAGGAATTGTTCATATCTATATTGTGCCCAATATAATCGCTCACCACAATAGGGCCGGGCTGACTCAGTGGAAACATCGGTGTGGACTGGGTCGTTGCCTCACCAGCTGGTTCAACATCGCCGCCTTGCCCCGCCGCTCCGCCGAGGCGTACCCGCGAGTGCGGCTGAGGCTGTGCCGCTGCCCGGTTCCCAGACCGGCCGGGCCAGCGGCGCGCTGCGGTTGTGTCGGGCGTAGGCGTCCTTGGACGCCAAGCGGAGCACGTCCGAGTCTCGCCGATGAGCTTCGCCGCGATGGGTAGGTCGACGCCGTTCATGCCTAAGCGCGCCGGTGCCATGAGTGTGATCAGTGCGTCGAGTTCCTCCTCGACGTGCCGAATCTCCTCGGTGAACGGCGCGCATCAGGTGAGCATGCTCGCGGTCAGACGGCCACGAGACCGAACTCCTTGGCCAAACGGCGGTGACGTCCCCTGGCTTGGTGGCTTTTCGCTCTCCTGCTCAGGTCAGTGCTCTGATCATGCCGTCATGAGTTCCGGTGGCGCCACCTGCCCTTCAATCTCGTCGGTGTCGGCCGGGGTCAGTAGGGCCATGGAGCGTTCG
>JAFIHI010000154.1 GCA_017848755.1 Nakamurella sp.
ACCGCCGCCACCGCCTCCTCCTCGGTCAGGTTGGAGTGCAGGTCGGTTATATGCGCGTCGCCACCGATGTGGCATCGCGTGTCGTCAAATGCAGCGTCGAGATCGGCACGGCCCGTGTCCTACTCGTCGTTCGCGTGGTCGATGAAGGTGAAGTGCTCGCCTGCCCACGCCGTGCGTAGCCAGTGGTCGTGGGACGCGACCGTGACCGTGCTTGAGATAGCGCTCAAAGTAAGCCTATGCTTTGACTATTGAGCGAATGCTCAAATAAACGGATGAGCACATGGGAGGCTTGGAGATGATGCGCAAGCCACGAGGGTGCACATGGGGCCTCGGCGATTCCACCGGTCAGGTTGTCGGATCACCCACTGGCGATCTCGCCTCCCTCTCCGAGTCGTCGTACGCCATGGTGGGACTGGGCCTTGGCTTCGACCATCGGCCGCCGAAGTGGTTCGCAGTGCCCGACGTCGGCATGCCGCCTGCCCGGCTCGGCGCGGCCGTGGGCGCGATCGTCGGGGCCGTCGCACCAAGTGCGCGAGGGTCAGACGGCAGCGGACCGACCGCTGACGACCGGATCGTGGCGGATTCGGGAGTCGACGGGCTGCGAGGTGAGCGTTGATGACGAACGTAGAAGGCGCCTTCGATGTGGTGACCGGCGCATACGGATACTCGGGCGCGGCAATTGCGGCACGATTGTTAGCTGTCGGAAGGCGTGTGCGGACCTTAACCGGCCATCCCGATCGCGCGCCGGCGGGCACCGTCATCGAAACCTACCCGCTGGATTTTACCGACCCGGCCGGGCTAGCCGACTCGATGCGCGGCGCGCACACCCTGTTCAACACATATTGGGTGCGCTTCGCACACGGCACCATCAATCATGACCTAGCCGTTGCCAACAGCCGAGTGCTGTTTCGTGCTGCAGCCCGTGCCGGAGTGCACCGCGTCGTGCACGTGTCGATCACGCATGCCTCGCCCGACTCGCCCTACTCCTATTTCCGCGGCAAGGCCCTGGCCGAACAGGCGCTCGCGGAGATCGATGTGCCCTATGCCATTGCGCGGCCGGCGATCCTATTCGGCCAAGGCGGCGTCCTCATCAATAACATCGCCTACTTGCTGCGGCACCTGCCGATCTTCGCGATCGGCGGAGACGGCTCCTACCGAGTACGCGGGATCCACATCCGCGATCTGGCCGAGCTATGTGTCACGCTTGGCACGCACCACGACATCGTTACGGTCGATGCCGTCGGCCCCGACCGCCCCACCTTCCGCGACATCGTACGAACGATCCGCACCGCGGTCGGCAGCAGGTCACTCCTGATGCCGGTCCCGGCCGGTCTGCTCACCGGCACTGCACGGCTGCTCGGCTGGGCCCTGCACGACACTCTCTTGACCAGCGACGAATACCACGCAATGGTCGACGGCCTCGCCGATTCCGACGCGCCAACGACTGGACGCATCCACTTCAGTGACTGGATAGCTAAACACGGCGCGGAACTCGGACTGCACTACGCAAACGAATTAGACCGCCACTACACAACAAGGTGCGGTGACGCGATCGCCTAGCTGTAAACTCAGGTCACACTGCACTACCGAAGCGCCCGACAAAGCTTAAACTTGCCGATCGTTGCTTCCGAAGCGACCACGACACCGTGGCCTTACCCAAAGGGCCGCGTCACATTCAACCGCCGACATGAGAGCTACCGACCGGAGGCGCCGTTGGGAGCGTCGGCTGCGCACTCAACTCACCACCCTCAGCCCCAAATCGAACATACCACCTCTCATCCGCGCCGCGCTCAAGTCTAACTAGGAACGCCGGATTAGCAGTCCCAGGATCGCGATTTTCCACACACATACTTGCCCCTGCCGGCGAAGTGGAAGGTTTGCACAGAGTGCCGACGAGGCTGACCGTAGCGCTGCCTTTGGAGGTACGGATTTCCCCAACCGCCAGCTTGACGTCAGCTTTCGCCTGCGAATCAGTATCAGCTCCGAGCGCCAGCGCATCGAGAACGCCCCGTTGCGACGGCACCACGAACTGTTGAGCACCCGCAAAGTCACCACTAGCAACAAGCTCAGTAAACCGCAGAGCGACATCGCCAGGGTTACCTCGATCAATTGCTCCCTCGGACCGACTCGCTTTAGCTGTTCCCAATGGGGAACTAGGGCTTTCCCGTGGTGCGCAACTTACCACGAGCAATATGCACATAATTGCTGAGACATAAGCAGCTGCCCTAGCCATCAGGGTTGTACCCTTCGCCTTCGCAGTCAGAAAGCAGCTACGTGGGCCACCCTTGCGACACTAGCGCCCCATGGTGAACGAGGTTGGTACAAGCGCCACTCTTCGTGTCATTCCACGACCCGTAGACAGTAGTTCCCGACCCCCAGATCGTGTCCTCAAAGTTGAAGAACGCCACGTTGCTAGACGGGTTCAGGCACACAGCCTCACCAGCCGGCCCAAATGAGTAGAGAACCCACCAGTAGAAGGTGTCATTCCTGAAGTGAGCTGTCGCCTTATACTTGTTCCCTACCAATGAAGCAGAACTGCTAGTAAGATAAGTAACGTCATAAATCGTCGTTCCTGCAGGGGTAATCAACGGCGCCGCAAATCCGTATCTGTGCGGCTCGTACAGAACTGGCGCGCCCGTTGCGGTCAACCAAGATAAGTAGAGGGATTGGCTGGCAATCGTGATGTTCACCGGATCAATCCACGAAGACGACATGTTGCCGTAACCTCTTCCGGCCGCTTGTACCGCATGAGGGTAAACGTCTTGGCCGCCGCCGACCGAACATACAAGAGCCACATCGGCGGGCGTGAGTTTGGTAGTCGTAATCTCCATCGTGCAGCTAGCGGGATCGTATGCCGTCTCCTCGACGTATACAGACTCACCGGGAGGCGCACTCGCCAGGCCCTCGTCAATGCACGCGCCGCTGACGCGCTTCAAGGGCACTTTCACCGTTCTCGAACTGGCTAATGACGCCTTCGATACCCCTGCTCGCGTCAACACCGATGGGTACTCGATCCAGCCGTCTGCTCGAACCCGAACAGACTGGCCAGAGCCACCGCCAGGCGGGAAAGTGCCGACCCCTAGACCCGTTTGAGAAGCGCTCCCCTCTGCCGCACTGACAGACACAGGTGCAGTCGTAGCTGCGGCGGCATTGATCGGTATTTGTACGGCCACTACAGCGAGGGCAGCGATACTAAGCAAGCTTCGCTTCATATTGGCCTCCGCAGAACCTTAGTGTGCTCTGCGTCACATACTCGCACGAAAGTAGGCGCCGGGTCAACCCAACGCACGGTGCTGATCGACCGAAAACTCAAGACGAACAGTCGGTGAGGAATGCCGCGACGAGCCGAGCACGAGTGCGCCCGTCTCCGCGATTACGGGCAGGATCGTCGCAGTACGCCCCGGCGGGGTAACCCGGCGCGTGGACTCCGAGGGTGAGTGCAGGTTCTCCGGTTCTGTCGGTGTTCCGACGTACACTCAGCGCATGTCCATGAACGTCACGGAAGTCGAGCAGGCGCTACTCGCGCTCGAAGCGTGATCGCGCCGCCGTGATCCGTCGTGCCCTGCGAAGCCTGCACCCGAAGGATGCGAACGTGGATCACGCCGAGGTGGATGCCGCCTGGCGTATCGAACTTCGGCGTCGCATCGACGACATTGAGAGCCGCAAGGTCGAACTGTTGGACGTGGACGAGTCGCACGCCCAATTGCGGGCTGAGTTGGCTGCTCGCCGTAGGTGAGGCTGGAAGAACGCGAGCATCCCGAGGCGCGCGGACGGGATCGAACCATTGTCGATGCTCATGGTGATCGTGCGCGGATCGACTCCGACCGCATCAGCGACCTCAGAAACGAAATCCCAGGTCAGGAGCCATTCTCCGTTTGTGTCCGGAGGGGGACTTGAACCCCCACGCCCGTTGAAGGGCACTAGCACCTCAAGCTAGCGCGTCTGCCATTCCGCCACCCGGACAGGTGGTGCGCGCCCCGAGGACCGCGCGTAGATACTCTACGCGATCCGCCGACCACTCCCCAACCATGGTCGCGGCTTCGGCCGTCATCGCGGCGGCGTCACGGGCGCGGCGGCCGGGGCACTCGCGCCCGGTGTGTCGCTCCCGCCTGCCGGACACAGCACACCGCGATCAGGCAGCCGGTCACCGGCAAGATAAAGAGGCCAATCGTCATCATTGCGAGCATCGTGAACGCCGCGAGCAGCCCGGTCACGATCCATGCGATGGCGCCCGGGCCGCGACCGGCGCCGCGCGTCCACAACAGCAGCGCGAGGATCGCGGTGACCACCAACGGCGCGAATGCGTACCAGAGCACCCATCGCCCGTTCACCTCGACCATCGTCGCGGTGCTGGAGGTTTGCACTCCCGTCACGCTGTCGACGGATACACCAGAGTAGGTGGGCGCGAACGCGACGCCGAGCGGGAGCACGAGCGCGGACCACCCGGCGGCGACGGCGAGCAGCACCGTTTCGGACACCCGCAGGCGCCAGACCCGCGTCCTACCGCTGCCCACGGCGATGCACCGTCCCGAAGACGATTCGGCGCGGAGTGGCGAGCGCGTCCGCCCACGTCGCCCAGGTGCGCAGTCGCGCGAACAGCGCGAGCGTCGCGTCCCGCCCGCCGCCGGACTCGGCGAGCAGTTCCAGGCCGAGGAATCCGGCGACCACCGCGTACGCGGCTTCCGCCTTCGGAATCGGCGCGGGCAACGGGAGCAGCCGCTGCACACGCTCGATCGCGGAAGTCGCGACGCCGAGCCACGGCTTGAGGCGCGCGGCGACCTGCTCGGAAAGCTCGGGGTCCGGGCGGGCGCCGTTGACCATTTCGACGAGCACCGCGACATAGCCGGCGTCGAGGTCCGCGACGAAGATCGCCTCGGCGGAATCGACCAAGGCGGTCAGGCTGGCTGCCCCGTCGATGAGTTCCGTATATGCCCGGAGGCGAGCACTGCTCACCTGATCGAGCGCGGCGAGCAGCAGGTCCGCGACGGTGCCGAAGTGGTAGAAGACCAGGGCCTGATTGACGCCCGCACGTCCGGCGATCTCACGAGCGCTGGCCTTCGCGAATCCGACCTCGGCGAGCGCGCGGACCGCCGCGTCGATCAGGGCGGACCTGGTCCGGTCGGCGGATTCAGTCGTGCGCTGCGCACGAGGTTTCGTCGCCATCGTCGCACCTCCTGACCGGTCGGGCTCTCGATTTGAGCATACGCTCAATTAAAGGCACGATCACATGGTCAGCAGCACCTTGATGGCGCGGCGCTCGTCCATGGCCCGGTATCCGTCGTCAGCCCGGTCCAGCGGCAGGGTCATGTCGAAGACGGCCCCGGGGTTGATCTCGCCGGTCATGATCAGGTCGACCAGCATGGGCAGGAATCGACGCACCGGTGCCGGGCCGCCGTGCAGATGTACGGTGGCGAAGAACAGGTCCGCCCCGGACAGTTCGACACCGTGCGAAACGCCGACGTAACCGATGTGGCCGCCGGGCCGGGTGGCGCCGATGGCCTGCAGCATCGCCTCCTGGGTGCCGACCGCCTCGATCACCGAGTGCGCACCGTAGCCGCCGGTGAGTTCCTTGATCGCGGCAACGCCGTCGGCGCCGCGCTCTTCGACGATGTCGGTGGCGCCGAACGTCTTCGCGAGTGCCTGCCGGTCGGCATGCCGGCTCATCGCGATGATGCGTTCCGCGCCGAGCCGCTTGGCCGCCAGGATCGCGAGCAAGCCGACCGCTCCGTCACCGACGACGGCGACGGTCTTGCCCGGTCCGGCCTCAACCGCGACGGCGGCGAACCAACCGGTACCCAGCACGTCCGAGGCAGCCAGCAGGCTGACCTTCTGTGCCTCCGTCGGTTCACCGGGCACCGGGACCAGGGTGCCGTCGGCCAGTGGGATTCGCGCCAGCTCGGCCTGGGTGCCGATCGAGCCGATCATGACCTGATGGATGCAGCGGGATTGGTAGCCGGCCCGGCAGATCTCGCAGGTGTTGTCGGAGGCGACGAACGAGCCGACAACGGAGTCCCCGACCTTGATGTCGCGGACCGCCCCGCCGATCTGTTCGACCACGCCGATGTACTCGTGTCCCATCGGGCTGGGTCCACGCACCTGTTGCAGGCCGCGGTACGGCCAGAGGTCCGACCCGCAGATGCACGTGGCGCTGACGCGGATCACGGCATCGGTCGGCTCAATGATCGTCGCGTCGGGCACGTCCTCCACCCGGACGTCTCCTGGTGCGTACATGACAACGCCCCGCATCACGCACCCGTCCTTGCATCTGCGGCCTGGCGATACTCGCCGTCGGTTATGTGCACGCCCCAGGTGGTCTCCGCGCCACCATCACCCGGCACCTCCCAGATAGCCAGATGGACCATGAAACTATCCGGGCTGGCACCATGCCAGTGCTCGATACCCGGTGCCGTATAGATCGTTTCGCCCGGATGCAGGGTGACGACGTCGCCGCCGCGTTCCTGTACCAACGCGATGCCCTCGACGATGTGCAGGTACTGCCCGACCGCATGGGAGTGCCAGGCCGTGCGGGCACCGGGCGCGAAATGCACCGATCCCATTCGGACCCGGGACGGCTCCTCCCCTGCCAGCACGATCGTGGGGTGCACGTCGCCGGTGAACCAGTCGTCCGGCCCCTTCGACGTCTGTGGGTTGATCTGTTTCATAATGTTTCCTCCTTGCACGGTTCCTCCTCGCACGGCGGACGCGCCCGACTCGCGGGCTTCCGCCCCCACCGACCGGCGGACGGCGTGCCCGTTAGTTCTTCTTGGCCTTCTTGAGCTCGTCGGCCAGCGCACGCGCCTCGTTCGACAGCCGCTCGATCAGAGCATCGTCGCCAGCCCCGACCGCCCGCCAATAGGCGATCTTCAAGTCGACATATCGTTGCCGCAGAGCGACGAGCTCTGCTTCCAGCGTCAGTTGCTCCTGCTGCTTGACCAGAAGCTCGAGTTGCTGCTGCGCTGCGGCCGGACCCAGCGCCCGGTTGGCGACGTAGCGTCGCATGTCACTCACCGACATACCGGTGGCGCTCAGGCATGCCACCCAGGTCAGCAGGTCCAGATCTTCATTCGTGTAGACCCGGTGTTTGCTGCTCTCACCTCGACCGATAGGCGCGATCACACCGATCGACTCGTATTAGCGCAGTGTGCTGGCAGGCAAACCCGTCAGGGCGGCCGCTTCCTTGATGGAGTAGGTGTGCTGCGTGGTTGGTGTACTCACTCCACCTACTGTGCGAACTTCAAGTACTTGAAGTCAAGGGACGGACGGGCGGCATGCTCGGCACCCGGCTTTCGCATGCGGAATCGCCACCGCGGGCAGATCACCTTGAGTGCAGCACCTGGTCCAGATAGGCCGTCGCCCACGGCGTGTGGAGTGTGTCCGGGTCGAGCGCTTCCGGGCAGGTGATGGTCACCGTCGCGGACTCACCGGGTAGCAGCGTCAGGAAGCCCCGGTCGGCGACGGCACGCGGGTGGATGCGGTCCGGCTGGATCAGGAAGTCGCGCAGTAGCGTCGTCGCGGTCACGTCCACGGTGAGCCCGCCGGGCACGGGACGCTGGTCGATCCGTGGCGGCGCGCCGACGAAATCCGAGTGCTTCGGCTCGCAGCCGTACCACAGCGCCCGCACGGTGCCCTCTTCGGCAACCAGCACCTCGGACCGCAGGTCCGCGAACTCCGTGACCTCCGGCGGGATCGGGAGCCGGACGACGCTGCGCGGAGCGACCCGGACCGGCAGGATACGACGAGCGAAGTCGACCCCGGCGTCGGACACTCGTCGCACCACCGCCTCCCCCACCCACGGATCCGGCGAGTCGTTCAGCACGCACAGTGCGAGCCCGTCGCCGCCGGGCTGGATGGTGAGCGCCCGCGGCGCATACATCTCGCGTAGGGCGTGGTACAGCGGCTTCGGCCGCCCGGCACCGTCGATGGCCGACCACGAGATCACCGGCCACAGGTCGTTGAGCTGCCACAGGATCGTTCCGGCGGTGCGCGGCCAGTGCGACCGCCAGTGCATCACCCCGGTTTCGATCGCCCGCACCTGGTTCCACTGCATGAGGTAGTGCCAGGCATCGAAGTCGTCCGGAACGTCCGCGTGCGGCGCGAGTCCGCGGCACAGTTTCCCCATGCCGCCGGTGGCCTTCTGGTGCCGCAGCACACCGGGAGACGTTGGCGTCAACGGATTGTCGGTTACCGCGTCGCGCAGCGTCTGCCAGGCGGGCGGCGCCTGCCAGCCGAACTCGGCGACGAACCGGGGCACCGTATCCCGGTAGTGCCCGTAGTCTTCGCGATTCCACACGTCCCAGGAATGGAAGGTCTCGTGCGCAGGATCGTTCGGGTACCGGCCCACGTTGCCGGACCACGGACTGCCCTCGGTATACGGCCGGGTCGGGTCGAGGCGCGCGACGATCTCCGGCAGCGTCTCCACGTAAAACCGCTCCCCCCAAGGCTTGTCGCCGCCGGGCTGGCTCGGCCAGTCCTCCGCGAGGTGCAACCACTGGCATTCGTTGTTACCGTTCCAGAGCACCAGCGAGGGGTGGGAGGCGAGGCGGGTGACGTTCTCTTCCGCTTCGGCGCGCACCTCGCCAAGCAGTGGCTCGTCCTCCGGGTACGCGGCGCAGGCGAACGGAAAGTCTTGCCACACCATGAGTCCGAGCTCATCGGCGAGATCGTAGAACTCGTCCGACTCGTAGACTCCCCCGCCCCAGACGCGGATCAGGTTCACATTCGCGTCCACGGCGGCACGCAGCAGCGTCGCGTAGCGTTCCCGAGACATGCGGCCAGGCAACACATCTCCCGGTATCCAGTTGACGCCCTTCACCAGAACGGCGGCACCGTTCACCGTGATCGTAAAGGACGTGCCGGTCGCGTCGGGCGTGCGGTCGAGTCGAATATGACGAAAGCCGATGCTGCGCTCAGTGCTGTCCAGCAGTGCCCCGTCGACACTACGCAGACGAACGGTCAACCGGTACAGCGACGGCGCGCCGTAGTCCACCGGGTTCCAACGTCGGATCCCCGAAACGGTCGCTGTCAGTTCGATTTCGGAGTCCTCAGGCGCGAGAGTGCCGGTGAGAACCGGCTTCTCGTCGAGCAGTACGTCGACGTACAACGACGTACCCGCGCTGACCGGAGCGCGCTCCACGTCGAGCAGCAACCTGAGCGTTCCGGTGTCGCCGTCGACATCCGCCAACGCGCGCAGACCGGAGATCCTTGCTACGGACCAGGTTTCGAGCCACACCGGGCGCCAAATGCCGGCACCGACGAGCGTGATGCCCCAGTCCCAACCAAAGCTGCACGCCATCTTGCGAATGAAGTTGAACGGCTCCGGATAGGCGTTGGGCCGTGGGCCGACGGCGGCCTGCACCGCTTCCGCTTCCGTGTAGGCGGACGTGAGATGGACTGCCAGATCACGTCTGTCGGCGCGTACCAGATCCGTTACGTCGTACCGGTAGCTGCGGTGCATGTTCCGCGTCTGGCCGAGTTCCACGCCGCCGAGGGTGATCCGGGCGACGGTGTCGAGGCCGTCGAAGACGAGATCCACGCGTTCGTCCGGAGCGACATCGACTGCGGGGAGCCGTGTCTCGAACACCCAGTCGGTGCGGCTGACCCAGGCGGCCGCATCCTCGCCGCTATCGACGAACGGGTCGGCGAGGAGCCCCGCCAGCTGCAGGTCGTTGTGCACGGCGCCCGGAACCACGGCGGGAATCGGTTGTCCTTGAACGGCTCTCGCCTCCGCGGGTACGGCCGTCGGGCCGTCCGAGTCGACACGAACCGTCCAACCGTCGGTCACCGGGCGGCGCCGAAGGGGTCCGGGTTCCGTGATGGGTGTGGCCGCGGACATCGTCATATTCGATCCTTCTGGTCGCGGCGGCGTGCCAGTTCGAACAACGCGACGGACGCGGCGGTGGCCAGGTTCAGCGATTCGGCGGTGCCCTCCATGGGGATCGCGACCGATGCGGCGCACCGTGCCGCCAGGTCCTCGGGCAGCCCGTCTCCCTCGCTGCCGAACAGCAGGACGGAGCGCGCCTCTACGCCCGTGCGCCACAAGGAGTCTCGGGTGTTGCCGGTGACCCCGACCACCTGCCGCGAGTGTGCCGCGGACCAGCGGAACAGGTCGTCCGCCGAGTCGACGTACGCCATGGGCACGGCGAATACCGACCCCATCGACGCCTTCACCGCGGCGGGCGCCAACGGGTCGGCGCAGGCCCCGACGAGCAGCACGCCACCGGCGCCGGCGGCGTCGGCAGAGCGCAGGATTGTGCCGATGTTGCCGGGATTGCCGACCTGATGCAACGCGACCACCGGCCGGTCCGCCAGCGGCCGGAACCGTTCCACGCCGCCGACGCAGCCGCGGACGATCGCGGCAAGCCCCGCCGGGCCGTCCCGGTCCGAGAGATGCGCGAAGACCTCGCGGCTCACCGATACCACCGGGCGCCCGGCTTCCCGCTGCGCGTCGACCATCTGGCGGGCCGCGTCGTTGGTGAGCAGATCCGGCGCGACGATCAGCGTGTCGATATCCCACGACGACGCCACTGCCCGCCACACCGGCTGCAAACCCTCGACCACGAAAGCGTTTTCGCGCCGACGGACCTTGCGGGCGGCGAGCGCCCGGTACCTTTTGACTGTCGGGTTCGCGAAGCTGGTGACGAGATCGGGCACCAGCCCATTCTCCCTTCAGGCCGGGCGCCGCGCGATCACACGGTGGCGGTGTGCGCTACCAGCACCAACTCGGAGGTGTGCGAGCCCTGCACCCCCACACCGGACGGCCGCGGCACGAAACCGGGCAGTCCGGTCAGACCGTCGGATCCGTCCATCACGCGGATCGTCGCCGGGCCGCTGCCCGTGATCTCGAGGGTGACGGTGATGCCGTCCGCGGGCGGCGCATGGAACAGCAGGCCGAATCCGTGCGCGGCGATCGGCAAGTCCCGGCTCACGTTGCCCGCTCTGACCGATGCTCGGGTCACCGTGATATCTGGCGCGTCGAGGTCGATCAGGCGGGCCGCGCGCAGCGACTGGACGGTGAACGTGACCGTGCGTGTCGCACCGTGTTCGGCCGAGGACTCCACCGTGACGTCCGGCGCCGGCAAGTCCGCGGCCGTAGCGGGCCCCGACGCAACGGCGCCGTGCAGCAGCGGGAACTCGGCGGACAGGTCCCTGGTTCCTGTGATGTAGTGCTTCAGGTAGCCGGTGGGGTCCGTCTGCTGGCTGGCCCAGAACGCCTGCCCGGCATCGACATCCAACGCGTACATGAGCTGCGTGGGCTTGGGGTGCCGCGCGTCGAAAGTGTCTGTGGCCAGACCGATTCCGGCGCAGGCGACGGCAAGCACCGTTGCCACTAGCGTCGCTGCGGCGGCGCTCAGGCGGCGCGGGCGTGTTGTGGGCGTGGCCCCGTGAGCGGTACTATCGCTCGCGCCGGCCGTGGCGGAGACGTCGGCCGAGACCGATGCGTCTCCTGATGCGATGGTGTCGGCCGTGGTCGACGCGTGGCGAAGCGCGGGGTGCAGGTGCTCGATCACCGGCGGCAGCGCGAGACCGAGCATGGCGGCCATCAGCGCGCCGGCCGCTCCGGTAGCGAGCCCCAACGCCGGGAAGAAGAGCACGACGGTAGGCGCGAGGATCAGGACCGCTATCGCCCCGGACACCGTCATCGCCGTCAGGCGCACCCACCACCGACGCGACGCGACAGCGACGATCCCCGCGGCGGCGCCGGACAGGGCCGGGAGGCTCGCAAGATACGAGCCACTGGGTGTCGCCGCGGCCATCACGACCCCGAGCAGCCCCAGCCACGTCAGCCCGCCGACGGCAAGGCCCCACGGCGTGAAACGCTTGCGCCACAACGCGTACCAACCGATCACGACGGCCGCGACGAGCGCGACCACGGCGAACCGGAACCAGGTCGGGCGCCAGGGATCGATCATTGGCGCGTAGGCGGGCCGGATCGCGACCAGCAGCATCCAGAAAAGCTGAGCGACCACGGCGGCGCCGATCAGCGGCACCGCCATCAGCCCGAAGCCTGCGACCAACCGGCCCCAACCGACACGGGCGCGGCGGCGGACCACCGCGGCCAGACCGATCACCGCCACCAGGCCGAGGATGGCGAGCGGCCAGACCAGGGTGCCCGGGTAGCGGATCAGTGTGCCCAGTACCGGGAAGTACGTCGCATCGTGACCAGCGGGGTGGGCGAGCGACACGAGGTCGGCATCGCCGAGTTGCCGCGTGAGCGCCAGCGCATTCGAACCCTGCGCCTGCAGCGTGCCGCGATCCATGTATTCGGGACGGTCCTCCGGCGAGTGGTAGACCGCCGAGCCGTCGATGTAGGCGCTGTTCAACCCCGTGAACCGGCCGGAGAGCCGGAACGGCGTGAAATCGGTGTCGTTCGGCAGGATTCGGTACACCTCGACGGCCATCGACGTCGCAACCGGATACGGCACGGCGCGCGCGTACTCGTCAATGAGATTCGCGTTGCCGGAGGCGGTCTCGAACATGATCGACGGCCCGTTGGCGCCTCGCGACTCGAAGTTGAGGACAACCCCGCCGTCGACTCCGAGGGGATCAGAGTGGACGAATGATTCCGCACCGCACAGACACGCCTCCTCCGCGTCCGTAAACAGCAGGATGACGTCGTTCTTGAGCTTCGGCCCGTTCGTCAACGCCCGCGCGGTCTCGAGAAGCGTTGCAACGCCGGAACCGTCGTCGTTCGCGCCGTAGGACACCTGCACCGAGTCGTAGTGCGCCATCAGGATCAGCCGGCCGGTCGAGGCGGTGCCGGGGATCTCGGCCATCACGTTCTGCACATGCGCCACAGCCGGGCCGCCGAGGGCATCCGTCTCGCCGATACCCTCCCGAACCTGCGGGTGGTAACCGAGATCGTCCAGGGTGGTGACGATGTGCTCGCGCACCTGCGCCGCCGCCGCGCTGCCGGTCACGCGCACCCGCTGGCCAATCGTTTGGACATCGGCGAAGGCGCGTGTCGCGCTGAACTCCGTCATCGGCGCGTCCGCGGCCTTCGGCGCGGGCGGCATCAGCGACAGGACGCTGGCGACGGTGAGAGCGGCGAGCGCGACGAGCGCAACCAGCCCACCAATGAGCCGAGCCGGTGAGCGGTCGAGGCGCTGGACGGAGTTCATCGCCTCATCCTGCCGGGCGGAGCCACGGCTGTCCTGTCGACCCGCCGGTCACCCGCGCGGCGCGAGCGCGATCTGACGGGACCGCGCGATGAGCGTGCCGTCGGCGTCCCAGAGCAGCCCGTCTTCGGCGACGATCGCTCCTTCGTACGGCTCACCGCGCAGATCCAGCAGAAAGGGGCCCCGGGCGGGCTGGCCGAACACGCCCACCTGCAACTGCAGCGTCGGCGCCCAACCGAACCTGCCCTGCGCGAAGCAGACCGGCGGAGCCATGTCGACCATCGCGAGGGCCGCGAGCAGATCCAGCGGCCGACCGTCCGCGAAGGACAACCAACACCGGATGTGCGGACCACCGGAGGTGTCGCCGGAAAGCCACCGCGAGTTCTCCGGCACGAAGGCGTAGTCCACCAGGTCGGCCAGGCCCGGCGGGCCGGGCAGGTGCGCCGGCGCGACCCGGAGGCACGCCTCGGGCGGGGGCACCGGCGGCATGGGCAGCGAGGCCGCGCGGTCGTCGGCCGGCAGCGCCCCGGCTGCGGCAACGGTGACGAGAGAGCTCGCGATGACGGCATCGGCCTGGCGCAGTGTCGCGCCGATCGCCGCGATGCGCCGTCCGGCGCGCAGTACCTCCGTGTCGACGACCGCCGGCCCAGGCGCCGGCGCAGCCACGAAGAGGCTGGAGACCGCCACCGGCTGCCCGGCGGTCGGGCACGCCGCGAGCGCGGCGCGCAATACCACCGCCTGCAGATAGCCGCCGTTCAGAATCCGGCCGTCCACGTTCCACTCGGGATGCAACTCGACGGCAGCCCGCCGCGTGTCCATCCCCGCCACGGCGGTATCGCTGTCGAACCGGTACTCGTGCATCGGCTCAGTCTGTCTGCCGCCTGGATGCCCTGCCGGGCCGGGGGCCGAGCCGACCGCGGGCGGTGCGCGCACGGCACGGTCCGTTGAGGCGACACCGTCATTACCGTGGCCGCGGAATGCGGCGGATTATGCTGGTCGGGGCGGTCAACCCGCTGGCCGTCGCCTGGATGTGGGAGCACCTGGGAGGTGAAGTGTGGCCAGGATGCCGTCGGCGCACAGCGATCGTGTCGTCGTGCTCAACGCCAGCTACGAACTGCTGTCTGTGGTCGCGCTGCATCGTGCCATCGCCTACCTGCTCCGGGAGAAGGCCGAGATCGTCGCCGAACGTGACGGCGAACCGTTGCGTTCGGCATCGGGTATCGAGTTCCCGGTCCCCACGGTCGTGCGTTTGCTCCGCTACATCAGGCTCCCCTACCGCCAGCGGGTGCCGGCGTGGTCGAAGGCCGGCTTGTTGCGCCGGGACGGTCACGTCTGCGCGTACTGCGGTCGGCACGGAGCCACGGTGGAACACCTCCTGCCAGTATCCCGCGGGGGGCTGTCCACGTGGCAGAACACCGTGATCGCGTGCGTCGCCTGCAACACCCGCAAGGGCAACCGGACACCCGCCGAGGCACATCTGGTGCTGCGCCGCCCACCGACCGTCCCGACAGTTCAGACGGCGCTGCTGTTGGCGCTCGCCGCACCGGAACGCGATGCGCTGGTCGGGCTCGGCCTGGTCGCAGCGCTCTGATTCCTGCTGCCGATTCCCGCCGCCGGGGGCGATCGGCCGACCGTCCCGTACGTGGACGCGGAGTGGCCCACACCGCTCGTACCGTTCGCCGGGCTCGGTGCAACGATGAGATGACGGGCCGTGCCGTTCGTGTGACGACGAAGATCGGGGCCCGCAGCGATCGTCGCCCTTGATGTCGACACCCATATGGAGGTAGGCCGATGCCGGTTCCCTTTGATCCAGATCCCGCTCTCGCGTCATATGCGCACCCTGGTCGGTTGGTGAGCACGGAGTGGTTGGCAGCGCACAAGGACGACCCGGGCGTGGTCGTCGTCGAGAGCGACGAGGACGTGCTGCTCTACGAGACGGGCCACATCCCCGGGGCGGTGAAGGTCGACTGGGTCATCGATCTCAACGACCCGGTGACCCGCGACTACGTCGACGGCGTGAGCTTCGCGAAACTCATGTCTGCGAAAGGTATTTCGCGGGATTCGACCGTCGTGATCTACGGCGACAAGAGTAATTGGTGGGCCGCCTACGCACTCTGGGTGTTCACGCTGTTCGGCCACGAGGACGTCCGGCTGCTCAACGGCGGCCGGGCCAAGTGGATCGACGAGGGCCGGGAGATGACGAAGCAGGTTCCGGAGCGGGCCGTCACGGACTATCCCGTCGTCGAGCGCGTGGACGCGCCGATCCGCGCCTACCAGTCGCAGGTGCTCGCGACACTCGGCCAGGTGCCGCTGATCGACGTGCGCTCCACCCCGGAATACACCGGCGCCCGCACGCACATGCCGGAGTATCCGCAGGAGGGTGTGCTGCGCGGCGGGCACATCCCGGGCGCCGTCTCGGTGCCGTGGTCGCGCGCTGCCGCCGCAGACAGCACGTTCAAACCGCGCGCCGAGTTGGAGCAGATCTACTTCGGCGAGGCGGGCCTGCACGCGAACGACGACGTGATCGCCTACTGCCGCATCGGCGAACGCTCCAGCCACACCTGGTTCGTGCTCACCCACCTGCTCGGCCTGCCGAACGTGCGCAATTACGACGGATCGTGGACCGAATGGGGCAATACGGTCCGGGTGCCGATCGTGCAGGGTGAGGAGCCGGGTGCGGCACCGCAGGTTTCGGCGGGATGACGATGACGCACGGCGTGCCGGAGCACATGCCGGACGGCCTGCAGTCGATCATCGACGACTTCGCGAGCCTCGCCGGCCAGGACAAGCTCCAATTGCTGCTGGAGTTCGCCGAGTCCCTTCCGCCGTTGCCGGAGAGGTACGCGAGCCACCCAGAACTGCTGGAGCCCGTGCCGGAATGCCAATCGCCGGTCTTCCTGATCGTCGAGGTCGACCGCTCGGCATCCGAGCCGACGGCGCAGCTGTTCTTCTCGGCCCCGCCCGAGGCGCCCACCACCCGGGGATTCGCTGGCATCCTGCACGAGGGGCTCGACGGCCGTCCCGTCACCGAGATCCTTGCGGTGCCTGCCGATTTCGCATTGGAACTCCCAGTGGCAGACGTGGTCAGCCCATTGCGGCTGCGTGGCTTGTCGGCGATGCTGGCCCGGGTCAAGAGGCAGGTCGCCGAACACATGGGGATCGCCTAGCAGCGGAGGGAAACCGGTCCGAGTCGCTTGCCCGTCGCAGAGAGGCCTCGCCTGCGCCCCGCCGCGAGTACATCGGGGATGCGATCGGCCCCTGTGTGCGATTGTTGTGGCGTGGTGTCCCCACAAGCTCTGAGCGTGGCTGATCGCCGTGCGGTCGCGATGTGGGCGGCGGATTGCGCGGAGCGGGTTCTGGCCGTTTTCGAAGCGGAGGCGCCGGAAGACGGGCGTCCGCGCGATGCCGTCGGCAGGGCCAGAGCATTCGCTCGCGGCGAGCTCGACGCGGCAGGGCAGATTCGCCAGCGCTTCGTCGCCGGGCGCGCCGCTCGCGAGGTGAGCAGTCCGGCAGCAGTGGCGGCTGCCCGGGCAGCCGCGCAGGCCGCTGCCGTTGCTCATATGGGTGCGCACGCGCTGGGTGCGGCCGCCTACGCTGCGAAGGCAATCGGCCTCGCCGAGCCCGATCGGCCCGAGGCCGCCGCCGACGAAATCCGTTGGCAATTGGCGCACATAACCACCGAGGCGCGACGTGCGCTTCGGCGCCTGCCACCGCTCGGTACCAATGCCGCCGGCCCCCTGGGGCCCGGGCTGCTCACCTCCGGTGTGCTGGCCTCGATCGTCCGCGAGATCCAGGCCGCTCTGGCCGATCCCAGCGGCCTCCATCGCAGAGCCTGACTGACCGCACGGAAACGGGTTCCTGACCGGTCCGGCGGCGGAAGGCGTCGATCTGCTTCCCAGATGAGGGACTTTCGGCCCACGAAAGACGGCGATCTTCCCGCCTAGCATCGACGCATGTCGGCGCCATCGTGGCCCAAGGCCCCGACGTGGGGCTCGCTGTGTCGGATCGGCGGTCTCGCCGCGATCCTGTTCGTCCTCTCCGATGCGGCAGCCCTCGCCCTCTATGCGGCAAGTCCGCCTCCTGTATCCGGTGGCGAGGCCACGCTACGGTTCATCGCGGACCATAAGGCCTCCTACGTCGCACAGCAGCTTCTGTGGCTCGTGCCGGCGCTGTTCGGGCTCATCCTGTTCGTGGCTCTCCCGATTGCCCTGTTCCCGACCAGTCCGAGCCTCACGGTGGTGGGCTTCGTTGTCGGCGGAGCCTGCTGGACGGCGCTCCTTGCCGTGCCGGTAACGAACGAGGGGCCGGGTGGCTCGGGATCGCTGTGGGCGCCTTGGGCCTCGTCAGCGAGGCTCTACGTTTCGCGACGCCGGCCCTCTACGCCGTATACGGACCGCTCCTATGGGTGTGGTTCGTCATCGTCGGCATCTCGCTCCTGCGATTCGCCCATCGCAGCAAGTCACCTGCCTGAACCGGCGCAGACACGCGTGCCGCGGCAGAAGTTGCCCCTGGATGACGGACCGCCGTCCGCATGCCGAGGGCGAAATCCCCGACGGAGGAGGTGTGTGAAATGGGGAGAAGCCTTCTGACGAGGCGCGGACGCCGCGGACACGAGCGTCGAGTGGGAGTGCTGCAGGGAAAGTTGCGCCCGGAGCCCTGCACCACTCCCGGTCGACGAGAAATCAACCGCAGACCGGACGCGAGGCTGGTCGGATGCCCGACCGGAGCGACACTGCCGAGCACGTCGCCGACGCCTTCGAGGCCGACCACTCGATGCCCGAGCCGCTGGCGCGCTGGTTCTTCTCGGCGTCGCCGACAACGAAATTCGCTCGCAACTCGAACGCATGACCACCCAGGCCCGGCCTGCGCTTCGACGCAGCTGGCTTCCGGGTGGTGACGGGCGCGGTAGCTCTCCAGCGCACATAGCAACCGGTTGGTGGCTGTCACCGCCGCCGAGTTCAGTAGCTGATTCGGCGGAGGACCTGTGCCAGCCACGTCCGCGCGGCCGCCGGTGCGATCCGCGGACCGGCGTAGTCCGGCACATAGCTCACCACCGCGTGGACGTCGCCGTCGCGGACGAGTGTGGTCAAACCGTTCGACCACTCGTCGTCGCTGTGTCCGACCTCGAGCGCGACCTGCAGGTTCCCACCGACCGCATACCCGCACAGCACGAACCCGCCGGTGGCCGACGTCTTCGGGCCGCTTCCCGGGGCCAACGTCGCCTCGGCCGACAACCGAATGCGGTTCGACACATCCTGTGTCGTACCGAATGCGTACTCGCATAGGGCGTTCGTCAGATCGGCGTTGCCCTTCACGTTCGTGCGGAGCAGCAGCTTCCCGTCATCGGCCAGCCAGCCGCCGGTCCGGAGGAATCGGAGGGTCGCGTCGCTGGACGGCTCACCGACCGCTGCGCCCGACGAGGCAGACAAGCCCGTTCCCGAAGCTGTTCCCGAATCCGTTGCCCCGGACACGCCCACATCAGGGTCGGCATCGACCGGTGAAAGCGTGGAGCCCGCCGCCACCGTGGACGGCGCAGGTGTCGCAGGTGGCGTCAAGGCGGCGGGCGTCGGTTCCGATGCTGCGGAGGCAGGCGGCACGCTCGGAGGCGGTGTGTTCATCGACACCGCCGGCGGCACGGCCGAGGTGGTGCCCGGAGATAGTGATGGAGACGACGCGGAACAGGCGGTCAGCACCAACGTCGCGAAGAGGCCGAGGGCGGCGAAAAGAGTCTTCATGCGCAGAACGTCTCACATCCGGCCGCCCATCGCCCCGGGTTATCCACAACGCGCAGGTGGGAAGGGGAAACAGCGACTAAGGCTCAGTTCGGCAGGCCGAGCGCCAACAGCGCGATCATGGCAGTCCACCCGGTCTGGTGGCTTGCGCCGAGCCCCGCGCCCGTGTCCCCGTGGAAGTACTCGTTGAAGAGCACATCGTCCTGCCACGGAAGATTCCGCTGGCACGGGCGCACACCGTCCGGCCCCGGCACGAACAGCGTCATCAACCGGCCCGCGAGCGCATCCGCGATGTCGCCGAGCGGCGTCATCACCCCGGATCCGGTTGGGAACTCCACCGGCTCCGCCCCACCCGCGGCGAACCGCCGCAGCGCGCTGATCAGCAGCGCGTTCACCGGGAACCACACCGGCCCGCGCCAGTTGGAGTTCCCGCCGAACAGCGGGGTGCGCGATTCGGCCGGCTCGTAGTCCACCTGCATCACCTGACCGTCCACCGCGACGGACGCCGGGTGATCGCGGTGCACGGCCGACATGCTGCGCAGCCCGTGGTCCGAGAGAAACTCGGCCGGATCGAGCATCGCGCGCAGCACGGACGGAAGCTGCTCCGGGCGCACCATCG
>JAFIHI010000018.1 GCA_017848755.1 Nakamurella sp.
CCGTCGACGAGGAGGACGGCGCCCCGGCCGGTGCCGATGCTGTGGACGCAACCGTTGCTCCAAGCGCTCCCGGAGCGGCGAAGGAGAAGGACGGCGAATCCGACGAATTCGCCTGGGATGACGAGGAAGAGTCCGAGGCACTCAAGCAGGCGCGCAAGGACGCCGAACTCACCGCGTCCGCCGACTCGGTCCGGGCGTATCTCAAGCAGATCGGCAAGGTCGCACTGCTCAACGCCGAGGAGGAGGTCGACATCGCTAAGCGCATCGAGGGCGGCCTGTACGCGGTGGAGCGGCTGCGGCAGTTCGCCGAGGCCGGGGAGAAGCTGACCACCCAGATGCGCCGGGACCTGAACTGGGTCAAGCGGGACGGCGAGCGGGCCAAGAACCACCTGCTGGAGGCCAACCTGCGGCTGGTGGTGTCACTGGCCAAGCGGTATACGGGCCGCGGGATGGCGTTCCTGGACCTGATCCAGGAGGGCAACCTGGGCCTGATCCGTGCGGTCGAGAAGTTCGACTACACCAAGGGCTACAAGTTCTCCACCTACGCCACCTGGTGGATCCGGCAGGCGATCACCAGGGCGATGGCCGACCAGGCACGCACCATCCGCATCCCGGTGCACATGGTCGAGGTCATCAACAAGCTGGGTCGCATCCAGCGGGAGTTGCTGCAGGACCTGGGCCGCGAGCCCACTCCGGACGAGCTCGCCAAGGAGATGGACATCACCCCGGACAAGGTGCTGGAGATCCAGCAGTACTCCCTGGAACCCATCAGCCTGGACCAGACCATCGGTGACGAGGGTGACTCGCAGCTCGGCGACTTCATCGAGGACTCCGAGGCAGTGGTGGCGGTCGACGCGGTGTCGTTCACGCTGCTGCAGGACCAGCTGCAGTCCGTGCTGCAGACGCTGTCCGAGCGGGAGGCGGGGGTGGTGCGGCTACGGTTCGGCCTCACCGACGGCCAGCCGCGCACGCTGGACGAGATCGGCCAGGTCTACGGGGTGACCCGGGAACGGATCCGGCAGATCGAGTCCAAGACGATGTCCAAGCTGCGCCACCCGTCGCGTTCCCAGGTCCTGCGCGACTATCTGGAGTAGCGCGCGGCGGGAGCTACCCCGACCTCGCCTCTCAGCGACCCCGTTCCGGCGCTGCCAGCTGCGCGGCCATCCGCGGGTGCCCGGCTTCGAAGCCGATCCGAGGCGTGGGGGACGCCGCCGCAGGCCCGCTCCAGGATTGCTGCGCCGTCACCTTCGACGACGATTGTCGGCCCGGAAACCTACCGCAACCCGAAGGTGCCGCGCTCGGCGCGGAACCGAACGGCGGGGGTGTCGAACGCGGCATTGATCGCGCCCGATGCGGCGAGCTCGCCGATCGACCCGCTGATGACTGCCCGCGGCGAGTCGTTCGCGCCGCGACCGTCGCCGGCGGCGCCGCGCACGCCACCGATCAGCCAGGCCGGACCGCCGGCCCGCAGCGCCGTCTCGACATCGTGAGTGGACAGCACCACGGCGATGTTCCGCTCGGCCGCGATCACCCGCAGGCGCTCCAGCAACTCGATACGCGCCGGTGCATCGAGGAAGGCGCTGGGCTCATCCAGCACCAGCAGGCGCGGCTGCTGGGCCAGCGCACGGGCGACCATGATCCGCTGACGCTGCCCGTCGGACAGCTCCGCCACCCGCTCGCGGGCCAGGTCCTCGGCGTGCATCACCGCCATGGCCTCGACCACCGCCGACCGGTCGCTGGGGCTTAATGAGCCCGACGGGCCTAGGTGCGGATGCCGGCCCAGTGCCACCACTTCGCCGGCGGTCAGCAAGCCCGGATCAAACCGGTCGGTGAGCACCACGGCCAGCAGCCGCGCCCGCGACCGCGCCGGCATGCGCGCGAGGTCGGCGCCGTCCACGTCGGCTCGGCCGGCCAGCGCCCGCTGCAGGCATGCCACCGTCCGCAGCAAGGTGGACTTGCCGGATCCGTTGGGGCCCAACAGCATCGTCACCTCCCCTGGCATGGCCGTCAGGCTGAGATCAGCCAGCACCACCCGCGTACGGTGCCGCCCACGGCCCGGCCCTCCCCGGTATCCGACACTCAATCCGGTCAGCCGCAGCCCAGAACCCGAGTCGCCGGGTTCACCGTGCGGCAGGGCAGCCGCTGGGCCACACGAGCCACCAAGGTCGCCCTCGCGCACGGTGTCTGATTGTTCGCTCCGCGCTCCGCGACCGCACCCTGCGACTCCGCCGCGACGGGCCCCGTCCGCTCCGCCCTCGCTCACTGGTGCACCATCCTTGTGTCAGTGATCTCGGATGGATTGCTGATGCGCCCGAGGTGCCGCCTCGTCATCGCCCGGCTCGCTGGCCACTTTTGATGTCCACCGTGAGATTTGCGAGGCGGGGCGGTTCCCCGGGACGTGCCGACCGTCGACAGGGCTGAGCACCAACGCCCCTCAGGGCTGCGAGTGCCGATCAGTGAGCGAACCGGCAGCCGCGTCCCGGAACCATCGGCACCACAAGTGGGCGCCTCCCCACTGGGACTAGCAGCGAGGAGGCTGACGTGAAGTCTGCCAGCAGTAACCCGCCCGACCAACCCCGCGAACCCCTGCATCTGCCCGAGGACCCGCCGGGAGGTGTGACCGGCGGCCTGGACTGGGCGCGCGACGACCACGCCGTCGCGGTCGTGGACGCCCGCGGACGGGAAGTGGCCCGGCGCACCGTGGAGCACTCCGCTGCCGGGCTGCGCGAGCTGATCACGACCTTGACCGACGCGCACTGCGCGGAGGTGGCCATCGAGCGCCCGGACGGCCCCGTCGTCGATGCTCTGCTCGCCGCAGGGCTGACGGTGGTGGTTGTCAGCCCGAACCAGGTCAAGAACCTGCGCGGCAGATACGGCTCGGCTGGCAACAAGGACGACCGATTCGACGCGTTCGTACTCGCCGACACCCTGCGCACCGACCGCGCCCGCCTGCACCCTCTGGTACCCGACAGCCCGGCCACCGTCGCGTTGCGCCGCGCCGTCCGCGCCCGCAAAGACCTCGTGACACACCGGGTCGCCATGGCCAACCAACTGCGCGCCCACCTGCGCAATGCACTGCCCGGCGCCGTCGGCCTGTTCGCCGAGATCGACTCCCCGATCAGCCTGGCCTTCCTTGGCCGGTTCACCACCCAAGCGAAGGCCGACTGGCTCACCCCCACCCGCCTGGGGGCCTGGTTGCGCAAACAGGGCTACCCCGGCCGCACCGACCCCGCGCAGATGCACGCCCACCTCACCGCCGCGCCCCGCGGCACCACCGGCAACCACGCAGCCGCCGACGCCGGCATCACCCGAAGCCTCGTCACCGTCCTTGTCAGCCTGGTGCAACAGATCAAGACCCTGGCCAAACAGATCAACACCCAACTGGCCGCCCACACCGACCAGCGCATCTTCACCTCGCTGCCCCGCTCCGGCCGCGTCCGCGCCGCCCGACTCCTCGGCGAAATCGGCGACTGCCGCGCCAAATTCCCCACCCCCGAATCCCTGGCCTGCCTGGCCGGCGTCGCCCCCTCCACCCGACAATCCGGCAAGGCCCGCGTCGTCGCGTTCCGCTGGGCCGTGGACAAACAACTCCGCGACGCCGTCTGCGACTTCACCAACGGCACCCGCCAAACCAACCCCTGGGCCGCGGACCTCTACCAACGAGCCCGAGACCGCGGCCACGACCACCCCCACGCCGTCCGGATCCTCGCCCGCGCCTGGATCACCATCATCTGGCACTGCTGGCAAGATCGAACCCCCTACGACCCCACCCGCCACCGCGCCCTGCAACGCACCCTCAACCAAGATCAACAAGCGGCGGCTTGACACAGGGCTTCTCACGGC
>JAFIHI010000019.1 GCA_017848755.1 Nakamurella sp.
GCCTCCCTCACCGGCGCTCTGCTGTCCGGGGACACCGATGACGGTCCCTGAGAGGCAATGCCATGTCGCGGGGCGGGCGGGATGGGCGCGGACGAGAACCTCGTCATCGGCGATCTGCACCACACGATTCCGCGGGGCGGAAGGGCGGCCGGGCACCGCGCAACCGGCGCTCACTAGGGTTCGATGAAGACAGCAGTATGCCGGCGGCAAGCGCGGTCCGGGAGGAAGCATGACTGAATCAACGCGAAACGCCTTCATTGTGGGGGGTGTTCGCACGCCGTTGGGTCGGTATGGCGGGATCTTGGCGTCGGTGCGGCCGGATGATTTGGCGGCGTTGGTGATGCGGGCGGTGGTGGATCGCGCGGGCCTTTCCGATCCGGGTGAGTTGGACGAGGTGGTGTTCGGGTCGGCGAACCAGGCGGGCGAGGACAACCGGAATGTGGCGCGGATGGCGTCGCTGCTGGCGGGGTTCCCGGTGTCGGTTCCGGGGATGACGGTGAACAGGCTGTGCGCGTCCGGGCTGACGGCGGTCGCGACGGCGGCGTCGATGGTGCGGGCCGGGGATGCGGATCTGGTGCTCGCGGGCGGGGTGGAGTCGATGACGCGCGCCCCGTGGGTGATGGCCAAGCCCGAGAAGGCTTACGCCAAGCCGGGTGCCGTGTTCGATACGTCGATCGGCTGGCGGTTCGCGAACCCGCGGTTCGCGGAAGTCGATGGCGGTGAGGCGACGTTCTCGATGCCGCAGACGGCGGAGAAGGTCGCCGAGATCGATGGCATCAGCCGCCAGGACGCAGATGCGTTCGCGCTGCGCTCGCACCAGCGGGCCGTTGCCGCGATCGACGCCGGGTTCTTCGCGCCGGAGATCGTTCCGGTGCCGGTGTCGACGAGGGCCGGGATGCGCGTGGTCGACACCGACGAGGGTCCGCGCCGGGATACCAGCGCCGAGGTGCTGGCTTCGCTGCGCAGTGTGGTGAAACCGGGCGGGGTGGTCACGGCGGGGAACGCGTCCTCGCTCAATGACGGGGCGGCGGCGGTGTTGGTCGCCTCCGAATCGGCCGTGCAGCGCTTAGGCCTTCAGCCCCGTGCCCGGGTGGTGGCGTCCGTGTCGGCGGGGGTGGCGCCGTCGGTGATGGGTTTGGGCCCGGTGCCGGCAACGCAGAAGGTGCTGCAGCGAAGTGGTTGGGACCTTTCCGATGTCGGTGCGGTCGAGTTGAACGAGGCGTTCGCCACGCAGTCGCTGGCATGCATGCGGCGTCTCGGGTTGGATGCCGGGATCGTGAACAACGACGGCGGCGCGATCGCGCTGGGTCATCCGTTGGGCTGCTCCGGCACCCGGATCCTGATCACGCTGCTGGGCCGGATGGAGCGGGAGGGCGCGCGCCGCGGGCTGGCCACCCTGTGCGTGGGGGTCGGTCAGGGCGTGGCGATGCTCGTCGAGAAGCCTTGAGCCTCACCGGGTCGCGCGTCTTGGGCGGGAGGGGAACAGATGGAACCTGATGTTCCTGCGCACGTGGGTGTGGTCGGTGGTGGGCGGATGGGTTCCGGTATCGCCCACGCGTTCCTCGTTTGCGGATCGTCTATGACGTTGATCGAGGCTGATGCGGCTCGGGTCGCTGCTGCCCGGAACGGGGTGATGCGTGCGATACGCGGCTCGGTTGCCCGGGGCGCGGTCGCCGAGAGCGAGGAGACGATCGCCGCCCGACTGACGGTCGTCGCCGATGTAGCAGCGCTCGCGGACGCCGGGCTGGTGATCGAGGCGGTCCCGGAGATCGCAGGGCTGAAACATTCGGTGCTGCAGGCGATCTCGGAGGTGGTGGGGCCGTCGGCGATCATTGCGAGCAACACGTCGTCGATGTCGATCTCGGAGCTGGCCGGCTGCGTCACCTTGCCGGAGCGGTTTTTGGGCTTGCACTTCTTCAACCCGGTTCCGGCATCAACGCTGGTGGAGGTGGTGGTCGGGCGGGGCACTGCGCCGGCGACGGTCGACCGCGCCCGGCGGATCGTGACGGCTTTGGGCAAGACGGCTGTCACGATCAATGACTCCCCCGGGTTCGCATCCTCCCGGCTTGGGGTGCTGCTCGGGCTGGAGGCGATCCGGATGGTCGAGGAGGGCGTCGCCACCCCGCAGGACATCGACGCGGCCATGGTGCTCGGCTACAAACACCCGATCGGGCCGCTGAAACTGACCGATCTGGTCGGGCTGGATGTGCGGCTAGGCATCGCCGACTACCTCGCCGCGAAGCTCGGCGACCGGTTCGCCCCGCCCCGGCTGCTGCGCGAAAAGGTGGCCCGCGGCGAGCTCGGGCGTAAGACTGGACACGGGTTCTACGACTGGAACGCCGGCAACGGACCGACGTGAGTCCTAGGACGACTCAACTGCAGCAGGGTTCGACGATGGGAGCGCAGGCGGACGGCCGCCGGCGCCGGATCGCGGGGAGGCACCATGGCGGTGACATCAAGTGCAACGACATCGGGTGCGGCGACATCGAGTGCGCCGGTGGCCGCGGGGCCGTTGCGCAGTTTCATTGCCGGGCATTGGGTCGCCCCCGGCGGGCGGGAGACGCCGTTGCTGGACGCCGCGACCGGGCGGGAGGTCGCCACCATCGCCGACGGCGAACTGGATATCGCGTCGATGGTCGACTTCGGTCGCACCGTCGGCCACCGGGAACTGGCCGAACTCACCTTCCACCAGCGCGCACTGATGCTCAAGGCCCTGGCTCAGCACCTGATGTCGATCAAGGACACGCTGTATCCGCTGTCGTATGCGACCGGCGCGACCCGGTCGGACTCGTGGATCGATATCGACGGCGGCATCGGCGTGCTCTACACCTACGGATCCAAGGGCCGCCGCGACATGCCCAACGACACCGTGTATCTAGACGGGCCAGCCGAGAAGCTCGGCAAGACCGGCACGTTCTACGGCCAGCACCTCTACACCTCACTACCCGGGGTCGCGGTGCAGATCAACGCGTTCAACTTCCCGGTGTGGGGCATGCTGGAAAAACTCGCACCCGCGTTTCTCGCGGGCCTACCCACCATCGTGAAACCGGCCACGGCCAGCGCCTTCCTCGCCGAGGCCACGGTGCGGGCGATCGTCGAGGCGAAGATCCTGCCGCCCGGCGCGCTGCAACTGCTCACCGGGCCGGCCCGCGGCGTCCTCGATCACCTCGACGAGCGAGACCTGGTGGCGTTCACCGGATCCGCATCGACCGCCCGCACCCTACGGCGGGACGACGCGGTCATCGTCCGGGGCACCCGGTTCACCGCCGAGCAGGACTCGCTGAACTGCTCGATCCTCGCCCCGGACGCCACCCCCGGCACGCCCGAGTTCGACCTCTACGTGAAAGCTCTCGTCACCGAGATGACGGCGAAGGCCGGCCAGAAATGCACCGCGATCCGCCGTGCCCTGGTGCCGGAGTCGCTCCGGGAGGCCGTCATCGACGCCGCGCAGGACCGGATCACCGCGAAGGTCCGCGTCGGCGACCCCCGCACCAACGGCGTCACCATGGGAGCACTCGTCTCCACCGCGCAACGCGACGAGGTGCTCTCACGGGTCCACCAGCTCATCGCCGACGGCGGCGAGCTCGCCATCGGCAATATCGACCGTTTCGCGGTCACCGGGGCCGACGCCGAGGCCGGCGCGTTCCTGCCGCCGATCCTGATCTCGTCGCCCGCCAGCGCCGACGCCCCGCACCGCGTCGAGGCATTCGGCCCCGTCGCCACCCTCATCGGCTATAGCGACCTGGACCACGCCGCCGAACTCGCCGCCCGCGGCCGCGGCTCCCTCGTCGCCTCGATCATCACCCACAACCCCGACAGCGCACGGCATCTCACCCGAGCACTGGCCCCGTGGCACGGCCGCATCCTTCTGCTCGACCGGGACGACGCCGCCGAATCAACCGGGCACGGCTCCCCCCTGCCACACCTGGTGCACGGCGGCCCCGGCCGCGCCGGCGGCGGCGAGGAGATGGGCGGCATCCGCGGCGTCCTGCACCACATGCAACGCACCGCGATCCAGGGCTCACCGAACCTGCTCACTGCCGTCACCGACCGGTACGTCCCCGGCGCGCCCATCCGCACCCGACAAACCGCCCATGACGACATTCCGTGGGAACACCCCTTCCGGAAACCGTTGTCCCGCTTGCGGATCGGCGACGCCGTGCAGGCCGGGCCGCGCCCCGTCACACTCGACGACATCGAAGCGTTCGCGCACACCACCGGCGACATGTTCTACGCCCACATGAACCAACAAGCCGCCGAGGCCAACCCCCTGTTCGGCGGCCGCGTCGCACACGGCTACATGCTGATCTCCTGGGCCGCCGGGCTTTTCGTCGATCCCGCACCCGGCCCCGTGCTCGCCAACACCGGCCTGGAAGACCTACGCTTCATCACCCCCGTCAAGCCCGGCGACGAGATCACCGTCATCCTCGTCGCCGCCCAGATCACCCCGCGCGAAACCGACGACTACGGCGAAGTCCGCTGGGCCACCACCATCACCAACCAACGCGGCGAAACCGTCGCCACCTACACCGTTCTGACCATGGTCGCCAAGCAGTAGCGGCCGTTCGACCCAGGGACTCCGCATCAGGCGCACCGCGCCCGCCGCGGGTCTACTGCCGGAGGTCGTAGACGCGGCGGAGCTTGCCCGCCGACCGCTCCAGGGTAGCCGGGTCGACGACGGTCACGGTCGCCGTCACGCCGATCCGATCCCTGATCCTGTGAACCAGACGCCCGGCGACGGACTCCCGGTTCGCCGGGTCCGACAACCCTTGGCTTGCTTCGACCTTGATCGTGAGCTGATCCATGCGGGCTGGCCTGGTGAGCTCCAGGATGAAGTGCGGGGACAGGCCCGGCGTTGCGACGACGATCTCCTCGATCTGGGTGGGGAAGACGTTGACGCCGCGGATGATGAGCATGTCGTCGGTGCGACCGGAGATTCGCTCGATGCGGCGCATGGGCCGAGCCGTGCCGGGCAGCAGGCGCGTGAGATCCCTGGTGCGGTACCGGAGCACCGGCATCGCCTGTTTGGTGAGCGAGGTGAACACCAGCTCCCCCAGCTCACCGTCGGGCAGCGGCACCCCGGTCACGGGGTCGACGATCTCCGGGTAGAAATGGTCCTCCCAGATCGTGATGCCGTCCTTGGTCTCGACGCATTCGCATCCGACGCCGGGGCCGATCACCTCGGTCAAGCCGTAGATGTTCAGTGCATGCAACCCGGCGCGTTCCTCCAGGTCGTCCCGCATGGCGTCGGTCCACGGCTCGGCGCCGAGCACTGCGATCCTGAGGCTCGCCTTCCGCACGTCGATACCCGCGTCGGCGAACCCGTCGAGCACCGTGAGCAGGTAGGTCGGCGTACAGCAGATGACGTCGGGAGCGAGATCGTTGATGAGCTGCACCTGCCGGGCCGTCATGCCGCCGGACACCGGCACCACCGTGCAGCCGAGCCGCTGCGCGCCGTCGTGCAGCCCGAGCCCGCCGGTGAAAAGCCCGTAGCCGTAAGCGTTGTGGACGAGATCGCCGGCGCGCACCCCCGCCGCGCGCAGTGAGCGCGCCACCACGTCCGCCCACATATCGAGGTCCGCGTCCGTATACCCCGCGATCACCGGCCGGCCCGTCGTCCCGGACGATGCGTGCAGCCGCCGGACCTCGTGGCGCGGCACGGCGAACAGGCCGAACGGGTAGTTCTCCCGCATCTCGGCCTTGCCGGTGAAGGGCAGGGCGGCGAGCTGGCCCAAGCCGGTCACGTCCCCCGGCGCAATGCCGGCGGCGTCCATGGCCTTGCGATAGTGCGGCACGTTCTTGTAACAGCGAGCGACGGTATCGGCGAGACGCCGGTTCTGCAGGTCGGTGAGTTCGTCGCGGCTCATCTTCTCCGCGTCATCGAGCAGTTCCGGCGCCGGGGCCAGGCCGAGAGTCGTCATGGGGCACATCCTTTCGACGGTGTGCGGTTGCCAGGTGAACGACGTGTTATGACGCGGCCGGCGGGCCGGCGCCGTCGATCCGGCCGGGCGCCGCATCACCGTCTGGAGCCGCATCGTCCGGAGCTGCGTCATCGACGGGAACTTCGACGGGCGCCGCGTGACCGGCGGGCGGCGGCGGCAGCGTGCGCGACCGGCCGCGGAACTCCGCAACAACCTCGGCGCCGGCACCAGCGCCGCGCGTGACCGTCACGTCGTAGATCCCGGATCTGCCGCGCTTGCTGCGCAGGGCCGCGACGGCTGTGAGCTCATCGCCTGCGCGCCCCGGCGCGATGAACGAGATATCCGCCCCCGCAGCAACAGTCACCGAACCGGCCTCGTTGCAGGCGCAGGCGAAGGCGGTGTCCGCGAGCAGGAAGACGTAGCCGCCGTGTGCGATGCCGTGCCCGTTGCACATGTCCGGTCGCAGTCGCATTCGGACGGTCGCGGTACCGGGTCCGTCGGCGACGAGCTCCATACCGAGGGACCGGGAGGCGACGTCGGCGGCGAACATCGCGCGGGCGCCGGTCACCGCGGCAGTACCGATTCCACTACCGGGTCCTTGGCCCGTCATGGCGATCGCCGGCGCCGAGGCCATCGCAGAGCCCATAGCAGAGGCCATCTCGCTCCCTCACGTCATGCGTCCCACTCCCGCGGCACTACCTCGGAGCGTAGGCCGGTAGGTGACAACTCGCAGCAAACCCTCACCGTGGGGGCGCCGCCCGGACGGCAGACCGGGTGCCGGCCGGGGCGCGCAGTCCCCCGAACACCATGGCGCACACGGCATCCGCGACAGCCGCCGCGCCGTCGACATGGGCACCACCGGTATGAGCACCATCGGCCCGTGGCCGGTACCACTCGGCGAGCGAGTTGACGGTGCCGAACACCAGCCGCGCAACCAGGGCCGGGTCGAGGTCGTCGCGCAGCGCACCTTCGGCGGCGGCCTGCCGCACCAGGGCCGCGAACCTCGCGTCGATCGCACGTCGACGGGCCAAGGCGGCACGCTCCACTGCACTGTTGCCGCGCACCCGCAGCAGCAGCGTGACGCTCGGCAGCTCCGCGATGAGCGTGGCGATCGACCGCCGCACCACCCGTTCCAGCCGATCGACGGCCATGACGACGTTCGCGGCGGAGCCGTCGGGCGCTGTGCTGACAGCCGTGCCGTCGGCGTCCTCGTCGAACACCGCTTCGAGCGCCCCGAGCGCTCGGTCCAGCGCGCGCTGCAGGATTTCCTCCTTGCCCGAAACGTGGTGGTACAGCGACGATTTCGCGATCCCGAGCGCGGCGGCAAGATCGTCCATGGTCGCGCCGTCATACCCGCGCTCGGTGAACACGGCGATCCCTGCCGTGACCACGGCCTCCAGATCGTGGCCCGGCCGGCCGCGGCGCCGGACACGCTCTGCCAGCGGGGCGGCCGCGGTACGGGACGACGTCATACTCGTCATACTCGATCGCCCCGTCCCAGAATGAGCTTTTCTGGCCAACTGTCGCATCCCCAGGTACATTACCGACTAGAGAGTCGGTTATTCAATGCGGAGGCGAGCATATGGAGAGCACCACGCCGACCGGGGCACCCGCAGTCGACCCGGCACACGACGCGTCGAGTGACGCAGCATCCGCCGAGTTCGATGCGGTGATCGCCGCGGACGGCCGCATCGAACCGCGCGACGCGATGCCAGACGCGTACCGAAAGACATTGGTACGGCAGATGTCCCAACATGCGAACTCGGAGATCATCGGCATGCAGCCGGAGGGCAACTGGATCACCCGGGCGCCGTCGCTGATGCGCAAGGCGATCCTGATGGCGAAGGTGCAGGACGAGGCCGGACACGGGCTGTACCTGTACTCGGCGGCGGAGACCCTGGGCACGTCGCGCGCCGAGATGACGGACGCGCTGCTCGCCGGCACCGCGCGCTATTCGTCGATCTTCAACTACCCCACCCCCACCTGGGCGGACATGGGCGCAATCGGCTGGCTGGTGGACGGCGCTGCGATCGTGAACCAGGTGCCACTGTGCCGCTGCTCCTACGGCCCGTACGCACGGGCGATGGTGCGGATCTGCAAGGAGGAGTCGTTCCACCAGCGGCAGGGCTTCGAGATCCTGCTGACGCTCTCGCGCGGTACCGCGGCGCAACACGAGATGGCGCAGGACGCCGTGAACCGTTGGTACGCACCGTCGTTGATGATGTTCGGCCCGCCCGATGCGGACTCGTCGCACTCTGCGCAGTCGATGGCGTGGAAGATCAAGCGTTTCTCGAACGACGAGTTGCGGCAACGGTTCGTCGACATGCTGGTGCCGCAGGCCGAGGCACTCGGCCTCACGCTTCCGGACGAGGGCTTGCGCTGGAACGAACAGCGCGGGCACTACGACTACGGCGAACTGGACTGGGCGGAGTTCAAGGCCGTGTTGCGCGGCGAGGGACAGTGCAACGCCCAGCGTCTGACACACCGGCGGCGGGCGCACGAGGACGGGGCCTGGGTGCGGGCGGCCGCGTCCGCGTATGCGGCGAAGCAGGCGGCGAAAGACGATGCGCGGCAGGAGGTGTCGGCGGCATGAGCGGTTCGGCAGGGGGCGGTGCAGCAGTTGACGGTACGGCGGGCGCGGGTTCGGCGGGCGGCAGCGCAGATCCCGGACGCAGCGCCGTCCCGGAGAAGGCCTGGCCGCTGTGGGAGGTCTTCATCCGGCCGTCCCGCGGGCTCTCGCACACCCACGCCGGCTCGCTGCACGCCGCGGACGCGACGATGGCCATCGCCAACGCGCGCGACCTCTACACCCGGCGCGCGGAGGGCGTATCGATCTGGGTCGTGCGCTCGGCGGACCTCGTGGCCTCCTCTCCGGACGAGAAGGACGCCCTGTTCGACCCGGCGGGCGACAAGATCTACCGGTACCCGACGTTCTTCACGGCGAGCGAGGGGGTGCCGGGGCTGTGACAGAACAAGCGGTGACACAACAAGCGGCGAACGGGCCTGCGACGGGCACAACGTCATCGCCGTCATCCGCGGTGGACAGGCGCGATATCGCAGAATACGCGCTGCGCCTCGGCGACGACGCGCTCGTCCTCGCCCAGCGCATGGGCGAGTGGGTCTCCCACGCGCCGGAACTCGAAGAGGACGTCGCGCTCACCAACATCGGGCTGGACCTGCTCGGCCAGGCCCGCGCCTTGCTCGGCTACGCGGGCTCGCTGACCGGCCGCACCGAGGACGAGCTCGCCTACTTCCGCAGCGATCTAGAGTTCCGCTGCGCGCACCTGATGTGCCTGCCGCGCGGCGATTTCGCCGCTACCATCGGACGGATGCTGGTGGTCGCCGCCTACCAGTGGGAGCTGTACGAGCGGCTGTCCGAGTCCGCCGACGAGACCCTCGCGGGGATCGCGAAGAAGGCCGTCAAGGAGGTCGCGTACCACCTGGAACACGCGCGCATGTGGACGCTGCGGCTCGGCGACGGGACGGACGAGTCGCACCGGCGGATCCAGGTGGCGATCGACGACCTCTGGCCGCTGGTCGACGAGCTCTTTCGCACGGACGACCTCGAGCAGCGGCTGGCGACGGCCGGCATCGCGGTGGACTCGTCCGCGCTGCGCGGCCCGTTCGACGCCGTGATCGACCCGATCCTGGCCGAGGCCACGCTCACCAGGCCCGATGTTCCCGCGGCCGCGGGCGGCGGGCGGCACGGCCGCCCCAGCGAACACCTCGGGCACCTGCTCGCCGAGATGCAGGTCCTGGCCCGACAGTTCCCCGGCGCGAGTTGGTGAGCCGGCGATGACCCGACCCGCGACGTTCCGCTCGCCCATCGCGGAGGGCCGCCCACCGGTGCGCCTGTCCGGGCCGGATGCCGACCGCATCGCCGAGATCGCCGGCGCCGTACCGGACCCCGAGTTGCCGATGGTCTCGCTCACCAACCTCGGCGTGCTGCGCGCCGTCGACGTCGACCCGGACAGCGGCGCCATCACGGTCACCATCACGCCGACGTACACGGGCTGCCCCGCCATGAACACCATGGCCGAGGACGTCGTCATAAACCTGCGCGCCGCGGGATACCCGGACGTCACCGTGCGGAAGGTACTCAGCGACACCTGGTCCTCCGACGACCTCACGCAAGAAGGGCGACAAGCGCTGCGGGACAATGGAATCGCCCCGCCCGCGGCGTCGGCCACCGACCGCGCGGCGGCCGACGCGCCCGTCGCCTGCCCGCTCTGCCACAGTTCCGATACCGAGCAGCTCTCGCGGTTCGGCGCCACGAGTTGTAAATCGCTCTACCGTTGCCGCGCCTGCCGGGAACCCTTCGAATACTTCAAGGTCCATTAGCCACCGAACCCCGCCGATCGCGCCGCCTCCGAAACGATGGTCGATATGACAACCGCGCTCCCCTCCTCCCCCGCGCAGACGCACCTGCTCCGCCGCCGACGCCTCGCGTTCCATCCGCTTGAGGTCGCCGCGATCAACCGGCTCACTGCGGATGCCGTGGAGGTCGTCTTCACCGTGCCGGAGTCGCTGGCCGACGAGTTCGACTACCTGCCCGGCCAGCACATAGCGGTGCGCGCGCACCATGACGGCAAGGAGATCCGCCGCTCATACTCGCTGTGTGCCCCGATGGGCGACGGCGAACTGCACATCGGCGTGAAGGTCGAGCCGGGCGGCATCTTCTCGACCTTCGCCAACTCGGAACTGAAGGTCGGCGACACCGTCGATGTGATGACGCCGCAGGGCAGCTTCACCACCCGCGTCGATGCGAGGGCCACCGCGCACATCGCGGCGGTCGCGGCCGGGTCCGGCATCACGCCGGTGATGGCGCTGGCGACCGCCGTCCTCACTGGCGCGCCGGGCGCCACCTTCACCCTGGTGTACTCGAGCCGCTCGGGGGACCAGGTGATGTTCGTTGACGAGCTGGCGGACTTGAAAGACCGCTTCCCGGACCGGTTCTCGGTGCACCACGTGCTCTCGCGCGAGCAGCGCTTCTCCCCCA
>JAFIHI010000020.1 GCA_017848755.1 Nakamurella sp.
CACCTCGACGGTGACTTCCTGGCCCACCTCGACGACCTCGTTCGGGTGGTCGATGTGCTTCCAGGATAGCTCGGAGACGTGCACCAGGCCGTCCACGCCGCCGAGGTCGACGAACGCGCCGAAGTTCACGATGGAGCTCACGACACCCTTGCGGACCTGGCCCTTGGCGAGCTGGTTGAGGAAATCGCTGCGCACCTCGGACTGGGTCTGCTCCAACCACTGGCGGCGGGAGAGCACCACGTTGTTCCGGTTCTTGTCCAGCTCGATGATCTTCGCCTCGAGCTGCCGGCCAACGTACGGCTGCAGGTCGCGCACGCGGCGCATCTCGACGAGGGAGGCGGGCAGGAAGCCGCGCAGCCCGATATCCAGGATCAAGCCGCCCTTGACAACCTCGATGACGGTGCCGGTGACGACGCCGTCCTCCTCCTTGACCTTCTCGATCGTGCCCCAGGCGCGCTCGTACTGAGCGCGCTTCTTGGACATGATCAGCCGGCCCTCTTTGTCCTCCTTCTGCAGGACCAGAGCCTCGATCTTCTCACCGATCTCGACGACCTCGTTCGGGTCGACGTCGTGCTTGATGGACAGCTCGCGGGAGGGGATGACGCCTTCGGTCTTGTAGCCGATGTCGAGGAGGACCTCGTCGCGGTCGACCTTGACGATGGTGCCTTCGAGGATGTCCCCGTCGTTGAAGTTCTTGATCGTCGCATCGATGGCGGCGAGAAGATCCTCGGCAGAGCCAATGTCGTTCACGGCGACCTGCGGGATCGAAGAGGGAGTGGTCGGGACTGAGGTAACAGTCATGTGGGTGGTTGCTCCGATGGTGGATGGGTAACTCGGCGGGTCGCGCGCCGGATGTCGTCGGATCTTTCAACGCGCCTTGGGGTGCTGTGCCTGCCACCCGCCCGCGCGCAGAACCTTCGGTGCGGCCTGCTCCATTCCGAGACAGCACTCACCCACCACGCGGCGGCTAGTTTACCTTGTCCGCGGTCGTCTGGCGGACGCGCGTGCTTGGATGGGCACGTGACCGAGATCGGCCCGACCCAGCCCCGGATGATCCCCGCGGACCAGAAGACATCGGCGGCGGCGAACCGGCGCTGGTGGGACGCCGACGCGGACGCCTACCACGCCGAGCACGGCGAGTTTCTGGGGGACGCAGACTTCGTCTGGTGCCCGGAGAACCTGCATGAGGCGGACGCGCACCTGCTCGGGGAGGTGCGCGGGCGGCTGGTGCTGGAGGTGGGCTGCGGATCGGCGCCGTGTGCGCGATGGCTGGTGGCGCGGGGCGCCTCGGTGGTCGCGTTCGATCTGTCGGTCGGGATGCTGCGGCACGCTCGGCTTGGCAATGAAAGAACATGTATGACGGGCCGCACGGGCTCCGGGACCGTGCCCCCTTGGTTGGTGCAGGCCGATGTCTGTGCCATGCCTTTTAGGGACGGCGCCTTCGATATCGCGTTCTCCGCTTTCGGCGCAATCCCCTTCGTGGCGGACTCGTTGGGCGCGATGCGCGAGGTCGCCCGCGTGCTGAAACCCGGTGGGCGCTGGGTGTTCTCGGTGACGCATCCGATGCGGTGGGTCTTCCCGGACGACCCGGGCCCGCGCGGCTTGACGGCGATCCAGTCCTACTTCGACCGGTCGCCCTATGTCGAGGTGGATTCCGACGGGCTGCCGGCCTATGTGGAGCATCACCGGACGATGGGAGACCGCATCCGGGAACTCGTCATAGGCGGTTTTACGGTGCTCGATGTGATCGAGCCCGAGTGGCCGGAGGGCTTTGCCGGGGTGTGGGGCCAGTGGTCGCCCGAGCGCGGGGTGCTATTCCCCGGGACAGCGATCTTCGTCGCCGAGAAGCGCTGACCCGGCGGTCCGGGCCACCCGCCCACAGGGTCCGCCCCTACCGCGCCGACCGGCGTCGCGCACCCCTATCGCGCCATCAAAGGATCGCGACATCGTAGGCGCGACAACGTGTATCAGCTGTAATGAACGTTAGCCCCTGCCGCCCTGCCTGCGCGATCAGCATCCGATCGAACGGGTCGCGGTGATGCCATGGCAGGCCCTCCAAGAGCGCGGCGTCGGCCGCCTCGAACGGCAGCGCCGTGAAGTCGCTCAGGGTCAGCATCTCGGCCACGGATACCGGCATGCTCAGCTTCCCCAGCGACTTCTTGATGGCGATCTCCGCGATGGACACCGCCGATAGATAAACGATGTTCGCGCCGTCCGCGAGGACCGTCCGTGCTTCCTGCGACAGTCGCCGATCGTCCGACAGCCACCATAGGAAGATGTGCGTGTCGAGCAGATAGGTCACAGCGCCGCCTCGTACCACGCCGCGTCGTCTGCGGCGTCGAATGGGTCGAAGTCGTCCGCGATGTCGATCTTCCCCGCCAGCGCCCCCGGTCGCCGTTGCGTCCTGGTGGCCACGAACGGCACCAATCGTGCGATCGGCCGCCCGTGCCGCGCGATCACGATGTCCTCCCCCGCCTCGACCTGCGCGAGTAGACGAGACAGGTGTGTCTTCGCTTCATAGACGTTCACGGTCTCGCTCATGGGTCTATGTTACTTGGTTTGGTCTGGTCTGGTCAGATCTGCCGTGGCCAACGGCCGGAGATGACGTCTTTACCGGCGCTCTGCGCCGGCCCGCCCGCTTCGGGCACACATCGTCAATTTTGGCGATGGGCGGACGAATGATCTTTGAGAGGCTGAAAGGCGCGGACGGGTGCGCCCGCCTTGTGGCGTCGCGGCGGAGACCGTTTGGCGTCGGGGCGGCAAAGTGTGCGGGACGTGTGTGTTGCCGCGCTCTGTGCAGCGCTTGGGGGAGAACGGGGGCAGGTCATCAGGCGGGGAACGAAGGTCGGCAGCTTCGCCGGTGTCGTCGGGTTCGCGCTGGCGGCCGGCGGGATCGCCGCTGGGCTGCTGATCCCGACGGTGGGCGCCATCCCGCACAACATCATCGGTGCCGGGCACCTGGTGATCGAGGTGAACCACGGCCAGGGCAGCGACCTCTCGATCGAGAACCTCGCTCCGGGCGAGAGCCGCACCGCCGATCAGCTCGTGACAGCCGACATGGCCGGCGTGGGCGCGGCCGATCTGGCGATGACGCTGGCCGGCGCGGTGCCCGGACCGTTCACCAAGAATGCGTGGATGACGGTGTCCGTCTCCGCACCTGTGTCCGAGGGCGATGCGCATTGGGCGGGCGGCCGGTGCACGCCGGCAGGCGGGTTCACGGAGGCCGCGACGTACCCGGTGCTGGCGGCACTGCACGATCCAAAGACGCTGCCGCTGGGCTCGCTCACCGAGTCTCATGACGCCGTGTGCGTCCGCTTCGAGATCGGCTTGGCGGCGTCCGCGGACAATTCCGTCCAGGCCGCGACCGGCGGATTCACGATGGACTACACCCTCAGTCAGACGCTGGCACGCCCATGACGAGCACGACGCAGACTGCGCTTACTCCCCCGCTCGGCCGTCCGCGCCCGCGCCGTGGCCGGGCATTGCGCCGTGCCGGCGGCCTGCTGTCCACTCTCGCGCTGGTGGCGCTGGGCCTGGCCGGCGGCATGTGGCTGGGCTCGCCGGCCAGCGCCGCGACCGAGCCGATCCAGGTGAAAATGGCCGGGGATCAGGACTTCTCGACCGTCGCGAGCACACCGCTCCTGAACATGTCGGATCTGGTGCCCGGCGGGTCGGTGAGTGGCACGATGCAGGTCCGCGATGCGAGCGGCAACCACGGCGGATCCGGGTTCACGGACGCGATCTCGCTGCAAATGGTGAACGTGACGATCGCCGACGGGGCTTCGGGCGAGCCGACCCGGGCGGGTTCCGGGCAGGCGCTCGCGAACGCGCTCGGCCTCACCGTCCACGTCGCGGCTGGGGGCGACACTGCTGAGGCAGCAGAGACGGTCGTGTCGCTGGAGAGCGGCGTCACGCTCGCCAGCGGTCTGCACGACGGAGACGTACTCGGGGTGACTGTGACGGCCACCTTGCCGAGCCGAAACCCGGTGCTGGACAACGCGTTCCAGTACGGGCGGATCACGTTCGACCTGCAACTCGAGCTCACGAGCGCCGCGGTGAACCCCGGCGGCGGCACCGGCGGTGAAGGAAATGGCGGCGGTCAAGGTGGTGGTGTAGGCGGCGGCGCGGGGCCGGGCGTCCAGCAGCCGGGCAATGCCGCCGGGAACGTGGGCGGCGGCTCGCAGATTCAAGTGCTGGGCACCGAGTCCGTGGTGGCCGGCCCGGCGCGCGGCGCCGCCGGAGCGCCCGGCAAGGGCGGCATCCTCGTCCTCGGCGAACACCGCGGCGCGCTCTCCTACACCGGCGCCCCGATCATCGCCATGCTCGCCGCCGGCGGCGTCGTGCTCGTTCTTGGGCTGGTGCTGCTCGCCGCCGGCCGGAGGCGGGCGTTCACTGCGCGGTAAGGCGAGCAGCTATGGCACTGGGCGATTCCGCGAGCGATGCCGCGATCAACTTCCGGTGCGCGCTCACCAGCGGGATGCCGAGTTGTCTGGCGGTTGCGGCCCACACAGAGTCGTAATACGAGAGGCCGTGCCGGCCGCACAACTCGGCGGCGATGCGCAGGCACGACGCGGTGGGCGTGAGTGGGCTTCCGAGAATGGTAACCAGGTCATCGAGTTGGTCGGCCGTTCGCTCACCCGACCAACCCAGAGCCCGGATCAGGACATTCCCCACCTCGTACAAAGCAAGATCGATGACGTGCGCTTCCAGCTGGCCGGCCACGTGGGCGTCGCGGAGGAGGCGCGCCTCGCCGACCTCGCTCTCACCGTCGCTGTGGAACCACTTGATGAGCACCGACGTGTCGATGAGCAGATCCATCAGCGGCGTTCGTCCCGATCCGCGCGAACAAGGTTCACAGCGTCGAATGTGCCCGAATCGCGGAACCTGGCCTCTGACCGGGCGATGGCCTCGGCGACACGGTTGGCATCCCGCCGTCCGAGTTCACGACGCGCAGCGGTCGCCAACAACGCGCTCCGGGTGGTCGATCGCCTATGCGCTTCGGCATCGATGTCGGCGAGCAGGTCATCTGCGAAGGACACCATCACTTTGGCCATACTTGGAGTATAGCTGGGAGTATGGCTGGCGAACCAAGCCAGCTACTGTTGAAACGAGATGCGGGCAGCGGCCATGAGTCGAATGATAGCATTAGCGCATCCGCTGCTATCATAAGCGTATGAGGCAGCTGATCACACGAGTCGATGACTCGCTCGCGGACGCCGTCAAGGAGCGTGCCGCGCTTACCGGGGAATCCGTCAACGCGTTCATCACCCGGCTGCTTCGTGGGGCAGTCGCCGACGCTCGCACCTGGAAGGCCGACGCGATTCGCGCCGGCATATTGGTCTCCCGCGCCCCGCAGCAGGCACCGGCTGCGCGCCGCACCATCTCGACGCCCGCCGGGTACGCCTCCGCGCTCGTTTCGGCCGAGCGTGACGAACGGTGATCATCTACATCGATACAAGCGCTCTGGGTCGCGTCTACCTCGGCGATCAGGACGACAGCGCCACGTTGGCAGACGTGCTTTATGGCGGTGGCGATCCCGCCGTGACCAGCGAGCTGACCGATGCCGAGATCGCCAGCACCATCGCACGGGCGCAGCGCGACGAAGCCATCGACGCCGCCGACGCCGAGAACCTGCTTGCACGCTACGCGGCCGATACGTCCGACTCGGGCCCTCTCGGAATGATCCCGCTGGACAGCGACACCTTGTCTCTCGCCCGGAAGTACGTCCGCGCGACGGCCGTCCGAACCCTGGACGCCATTCACCTCGCCGCATGCTCACGGTTCGCCGAGGCCGTGGCCGACACGGTGCAGTTGCTCTCCCGCGACAACAGGCAGAACGACGCCGCTCGGACCCTCGGCCTGGGCGTCTTCGAGAACTAACCAACCCGAGAACCGACGACGCTCCGTAGTGTCGTGGACGCTCTGCGTCACTCACTCGGGTCGAATCATCAATTTTGAGAATACGATGCGTAGCCGCTGCGAAGCACCCTGGAATCGGGCAGGCGGCAACCGTTGCCGCGCGGACAAGCCCGGGATGTGCGGGAGGCACATATGAAAAAGGGGAAAGTTGCCAGACTCGCGGGCTTCGCAGGTGCGCTGGGGCTCACCACCGTGCTCGTCACCACAGCCGTGCAGGGGACGGGGGCGTACTTTACATCATCGGTTGATGGAAACCTGAAGGCGACGAGCGGCCATCTCACAGTTACTGCCTCGAGCACGAACCTCAATTTTACGAACTTGGTGCCTGGCGTCGATCAGCACCAAAGTGTTACCTTTGGAGTGACGGCGGGGTCCGCGACAGCTGCAGATATTTGGCTAGTTTTTGATCCGAATTCGGCAGAGTACGCAGCCTTTACAGGTGCGAAAGCTGCGAACGGAGGCTATGTCTCCAATGCCTTCGACGGAGGGCTGGGCCAATACGGACACTTTGCGGTCGTCGGTCAGCAGGGTCACCGTTTTGATTCTTACAATCTTCAGCTTCCGAAGGCGTCGGATGCTATGGCCGCATACAGCTACACTTCGAGTGGCGTGAACGTCTGTAATGTCGATGCGAACGGGAATGGAGGTAGCAACATTCAACACACCTATGGGCATGGAAATGATATTGCAGAGTGTGGTGTGCCAGCTGCGATACTACTCCGAACGGGATTGCAGCCCGGAGACTCTGGAAGCGCAACGATCTATTTTGGCGTGACCGGAAAGTCGTCAGCGCAGGATACGCTTGCTGTCGATGTGCCGTTTAAGATCGTCGCGACACAGCCGGGCCAGTACCCACTCATCAAAGCTGACTCAGATGCCGGGCAGAAGAATCCTTCCTCGATCGGGACCATCGGCACGAACTGGTGATGTTGTAGCGTAGTAGGAAGCGCGCTTCCCGGGAGGCCCCATGCGTATCCGTCATTGGATCGCATGGGGGCTCCTCGTGTTTGTGATCCTGGGCGTGGGCGGGGTCGCATACGGGTTCCACGCGGCCGGGTATCAGAAGTTTGTGGTGGAGACAGGCTCAATGGTGCCGACCCTGGACCCGGGCGATCTCGTAGTGGATCGACCCGCGAGGGGCGACTTTCATGTCGGCGACATCATCACGTTCCGGCATGGGCAGGGCAACGATCTGGTGACCCACCGGATCGTCGAAATCACCCCGCAGGGCATCAAAACCAAGGGCGACGCCAATCGCACCGCGGATGCCTGGACCATTCCGGACGACTTCGTGGTCGGCGTGGTGGCGTTCCATATCCCAAAGGGCGGCTACGTCGTTACATTCCTGAGCCAGCCCGCGGGCATAGGGGCCGTGGCTCTCGCCCTGGTGGCGCTCATTCTCCTGTGGCGCCTCTTCTTCCCGAACGAGGATTGCGAGCCCGGCGAGAAGCACGACGCCGAGGAGGCAGGCGACTCCCCCGATGTGGGTGTGGCCGCGACCTCGGCCGGAAAACACGAAGCCGTCTCGGACGATGCGGAGGGCGGCGCACCCCTCCCCTGAACGCAGCTCTTTCTGCCTCCTGGGTGTGAGTGCTGCAGCGGGTGCGCGGCGTGTCGCCCTGCTGGACTCACACTCCAAAGCACGCCAAAGGCGAACGGTGTGAATCCTGCAGCAATCTGCCCGATTCGTCCCTGTTTTACGCACACCCTCGGCAGGACGCACACCCTCCATCAAGGGTGTGCGTCTAGCAGCGAGGTGTCGGGTTTGTCCGTGTTATACGCACACCCTCGGCAGGACGCACACTCTCCATCAAGGGTGTGCGTCTAGCAGCAATCTGCCCGACTCGTCCCGGTTTTACTCACACTCCCCTGTGGCATTCACACCCCGGGTCCTGACAGTCTGAATGCTGAGGCAGGAGTGTTGCCGGGCATGGGGGTGTGGGGCGAAAGGACGCACCATCGGGACAGAGTTCACCCGGGCCCGTATGGTGCGGTAACGCGGATCATCGTCATGCCCGAGAAGCACGAGGAGATGTCGGAGCGTGGCCTTTCGAACCGGGCAAACCGGCAGCAGCGGCCGATCGGGACGATTATTCACCCGAACGAGGCTTGTGGGAAGGCGTTGACGCATCACAGACTGTGAGCGCACGGCTGTTGTGCTTCTGCCGCGCGACAGCGGGTGGAGGTGCGTGGGGTGTCGATCAACCTGGCGGCAGGCGATGCCCGTGGCGTTGGCCTGCAGGTCGATCACGTGCCCGTGTCGGTCGGTCACCGCGCGGCTGTGGGCGGATACGTCGGCCCCGATCGGCGGAGACCGGTACCCACGGCGGTTCGATCGAATGTCGCGGCCATCGCCGGAACGGCCGCAGGCGTCCTCGCACTGTGGACGGCGCTGGGCGTTCTCGCCATGCACCGGTCACATGCTGCGCGGGTGGCATTGATCGATGCGTCCAACTCCCTCTGCGGTGCACTGCTTCTCGCCTCCGCCGCGATGCTGTTTGCGATCTGGCGGATCACCGGTCGAGCCCGAGCGGCGCTCGGTGTCGCGGCGCTCACGATCACCGCACTCTCGTTCCCCGCCGTCTCCATGATCGCGGGCGTGACGGGCGTACTCGCTTTTCACGGCGGGTACGCAGGCCTGCTGCGAGCATTCGTCAAGCTGGCGGTGCTGGGCATCGGCGTGGTCGCGCTTATTTCGCCAGCGATCATGGCGAGCCTCCGGCCTTGGCGGCTCGCCGTCCCTACGGTGCTCGTGGTGGCGTGTGGTGCGGCCGCGGCCATCGCGCTCGATGCTGATGGTGATGCGACAGCCCTCGACCCGCTACTCCACGGGCTGGAAGTGATCAACGCAGCAGGGTGGGCGCTGCTCGGAATCGCATTCATCGTGGTGGGACGGGTGAAGCACCGCGTGGGCGATATCCTGATCGGCGGCGGGTCGCTGCTGCTGATGGTTGGGTCTGCGGGCCATGCCGCGTCGGAGTCGCCGCATGCCAGTCAGGCATTGATCCGCGTCGGACTCGCGGTGCTGCTGGCCACGCTCGTCGCCGCGGCCGCCGCGAACTACCTGTGGCAACTACACACCAAACGCGGGACCCGACTGCTGGCTGTGAGCAGCGCATTGCGCAGTGCGCGAACGGATCTCGCAGACCTGGAATCCGATCAGGCCCGCCGCCTGCATGACGCCCGGAACGCGATCTTCGCGATTGCCGGTGCCGCGGAGCTGCTGACCCGACCGGGCATGCACCCCCGACTCGACCCCGCTGATCTGCAGCGCCTGATCACGGCCGAGCTGGACCGGCTGGGGCACCTGCTCGATCCCGACTTCCGCAGCGCAGAAGGAACTTTCGAAGTCCGTGAGATCATCGAACCGCTTGCTTGCGCCTACCTCGCCCGCGGCGTCGACATCGCCTGCGAGATCGAGGACTGCACCGTCCACTGCCGACGCGACACGCTCGCGAATGCGATCACGAACATTCTCACTAATGCCCGCGTGCATGCGCCGGGCGCGCACATCTGGCTCACCGTCTCCCCCGCCTATGACGCTGTTCTGGATGCAGACACTGTCCGGATCACCATTGCGGATGACGGGCCCGGGATCCCGGCCGCCGAGCACGACGCCGTGGTACTGCCGGGAGTGCGCGGATCGATGGCGACACACGCCGGAAGCGGCCTCGGCCTGGCGTCAGCAGTGCAGGCGTTGGCGGAGGTGGGCGGGACCCTGCGCGTCACGGCACGAGAGGGCGGGGGGACTGTGGTCACCCTGCTGGTGCCGAAGGCAACGGGGGCGGGGACCGAGGCTGCGGTCGCGCGGGAGCCGACCTTGACTGCACGGGAGCCGGCTGTGGTCGCGCCGCCGGTGTTCCGCACAGTGGGACTGTGAATCCAGCCGGTGGATGTCCGGAATGTCCCGGTTCTATGCACACACTCTGCTGGATTCACACCGACGGCCAAGAGTGTGAATGCTGCAGGGATATGTCGCTTTTGTCCCGGTTACATACACACTTTGGGCGAGGATGTGCACACGAGGACAAGGGCATTCAGACTGGGGCAAGGACGTACCCACTGGGGCAAGGACGTACCCACTGGGGCGAGGATGTGCGCATACCGGGGTGGGCTTAGCCACGCGGGCGGAGTGTCGGAGGTCGGTGGCACACTCCGCCTGACGGATCGAGATGGCGGAGGAACCATGATCACGACGATGGTGCGCACAGCGGAGGCACCGGTCCCCGGAGTCCGGACGACACGCTTCCCTATCACGGCAGCTGGGGCCGGAACGCTCAAGGTGGTGGTCCGGATACTTGCCGAAGACCCGAGGGACGGGGAGGGCGAGGCGCGAGTGTTCAGATGATCGGCCGCCGCGTCGTGCTGGTCGACGACCACGCGCTCGTCGCGGAGACGCTGGCGGCTGCGCTGGGGGATGCCGGTGTGACGTGCACGGCGATCGCACCGCGACCCGTAGGCCAGCTACTCGCGGCGCTGGTCGCGGAGGAACCATCGCTCGTGCTGCTGGATCTGGACCTCGGCCCGTTCGGCGACTCGATCCCGCTGATCGCCCCGCTCACCGAATCCGATATCCGCGTGGTGGTCCTCACGGCCCAAACTGACCGGACCCGGCTGGGCGAAGCCGTCGAGCAGGGCGCCATTCGCATCGTGCCGAAGACAGCGCAGTTCGCGAAGCTGGTCGCGACGATCCGCGAGACGACGCTGGCGGATGGGATCCGCCGTGATCCGGAGGCACAGGCACTGTTGCTCGATCTGGCCGCCTATCGCGCCCGCGCGTCTGCCATGCGTGCACCGTTCGACGCGCTCACCGATCGGGAGAAGCAGACTCTTCTCGAGCTCGCACAGGGCCACACCGTTCAGCAGATCGCGTCACGATGGGTGGTCGCAGAGACCACAGTGCGCAGTCATGTTCGGGCGATCCTGACCAAGCTCGACGCACGTTCCCAACTGCAAGCCGTGGTCCGCGCCGTGCACGCGGGCTGGATCGACCCCGACGCGGACCCGACCATGAACGCGCTGACGCTCAGCGACCCGATCATGGGCACCCGGCCGCCCGCATACCACATCTGGCCCGCGGGAACGAACGGCGAACACACCGCCAAGCGGGCTGATTGATCCGTTCTCGCCGCAGCGCGGCCCGCACCCGACCGGTAGGGAACTCGTCAGTGGGCCGCGGCGTCCCAGGTGTCGCCGTGGCCCACGGACACCTCCAGCGGCACGGACAGCTGGTAGGCCGAACTCATCTCCTCGCGCAGGACGGCGGCGATCGCATCGAGTTCGCCGGCACCGACCTCACAGACGAGCTCGTCGTGCACCTGTAGCAGCATCCGCGATCGCAACCCCTCCCGGTCGATGCGGCGCTGCACCCCCACCATCGCGAGCTTGATGATGTCCGCAGCGCTGCCCTGCATCGGGGCGTTCAGCGCCACCCGCTCCGCCATCTCGCGCAGCTGCCGGTTGGAGGACGTGAGCTCCGGCAGGTACCGCCGCCGGCCGAGCAGCGTCTCGGTGTAGCCGGTGCGGCGCGCCTCGTCGACGATGCGGTGCAGGTAGTCGCGCACACCGCCGAACCGCGCGAAATAGGCGTCCATCTGCGCGCGGGCCTCATCCACCGAGATACCGAGCTGTTGCGACAGTCCGTAGGCCGAAAGCCCGTACGCCAGGCCATAACTCATGGCCTTGACGCGGCGCCGCAGCTCCTGGGTCACCTCCGCGGCAGGCACGCCGAACGCGCGCATGGCGACCTCGGTGTGCAGGTCCTCCCCCGACTTGAACGCGTCGATCAGCCCCTCGTCGCCGGACATGTGGGCCATCACCCGCATCTCGATCTGCGAGTAGTCGGCAGTCACCAAGCCGTCGAAACCGGGTCCGGCGACGAACGCGGCGCGGATCTGTCGGCCGGCCTCGGTCCGCACCGGCACGTTCTGCAGGTTCGGCTCCGTCGAGGAGAGCCGCCCGGTCGCGGCCACGGTCTGCAGGAATGTGGTGTGGATACGACCGGCGTCATCCACGGATTTCATCAGCCCTTCCACCGTGGTGCGCAGCTTGGTCACGTCGCGATGGCGCAGCAGCGCCCCCAGGAACGGGTGGCCGGTCTTGTCGTAGAGCGCTTGCAGCGCCTTCGCGTCCGTGGTGTATCCGGTCTTCGTGCGCTTCGTGCTGGGCATGTCCAGCTCGTCGAAGAGCACGGTCTGCAACTGCTTCGGCGAGCCCAGGTTCACCTCGTGGCCGATCGCCGCGTATGCCGCGCGCTCCGCCTCCCGCGCCTGCTCCGCGAACTCGGACTGCAGCTCGTCCAGATAGTTCACATCGACCGCGATGCCCGTGCGCTCCATCCGCGCCAACACCCGCATCACCGGCAGCTCGAGGTCGTGCAACAGCGATAACTGCTGCGCGGCAGCGAGTTCCGCCTCCAATGCGGTCGCCAGGTCGAGGAGCGCGCGCGCGGTCGCCATCACCTCCGTGTCCGCGGCGTCGTCCGCGATCAGGGCGAGCTGCGCACCGGCGCCGGCGCCGCTGTCGCCGATCGTGCGACGCAGATAACGCTGCACCAGATCGGGCACGTCGAAACTGCGCTGACCGGGAAGGAGCAGATAGGCGGCGAGGACCGTATCGCATGCCACCCCCTCGACGACCCATCCGCGCTGCGCCAGGGCGTTGATCTGCGGCTTCGCGTCATGCAGCACCTTCGGGCGGGCCGCATCGGCGAAATAGGCGGCGAGCGACGCGTCGTCGTCCGGCCCCAGCGACGCGACGTCGATGGTGGCGGCATGATCGTCGCCCGCGGCCAACACCACCTGGTGCACGTCGCCGTCGCCGGAACCGAACGTGCCCTGGCAGAGCACGGCGACGCGCCCGGTTGCGTGGCGCGCCAACCATGCGCCGACCTCCCCGGTGCCGAGCATGCGACCCTCGACGTCGAAACCGCCTGCAGCGTCTACGGTCTCGGAGTCGTCGAACGTGTCCAGCAATCGTTCCCGCAACACTCGGAACTGCAGATCGTCGAAGATGCGGTGCACCGCCTCCCGATCGAACGGCCGCGCAACGAGGTCGCCCGGGCCACGATCGAGCGGCACAGAACGCACGAGCTCGGTCAGCCGACGGTTCATCAGCACGCCGGACAGGTTCTGCCGCAACGCATCCCCCACTTTGCCGGACACCTCGTCCACATGGTCGACGAGCGCGTCGAGCGATCCGTACTCGCGGATCCATTTGGCAGCCGTCTTCTCCCCCACGCCCGGAATGCCGGGCAGGTTGTCCGACGGGTCACCGCGCAGCGCCGCGAAATCGGGGTACTGCACCGGCGTGAGCCCGTACTTGTCGGCCACGGCTTCAGGCGTGAACCTCGTCATCTCCGAGACGCCCTTCACCGGATAGAGCACGGTGACGCGGTCGTCCACCAGTTGTAGCGCGTCCCGGTCCCCGGTGCAGATCCGCACCGACATTCCTTGCGTGGCAGCAGCTGTCGCCAATGTCGCGATGATGTCGTCCGCCTCGAAACCCTCGACCGACAACGTCTCGATGCGCAGCGCGGCGAGCACTTCCCTGACGAGCTCCACCTGCCCGCGGAACTCCTCCGGCGAGGCGGCCCGCTGCGCTTTGTAGTCCGCGAACTCATCGGTGCGCCAGGTTCGCCGGGACACGTCGAACGCCACGGCGACGTGTGTGGGCCGCTCGTCGCGCAGCAGGTTGATCAGCATCGAGGTGAAGCCGTAGACGGCGTTGGTGGCCTGCCCCGTCGAGGTCGCGAACCGGTCGGCGGGCAGCGCATGGAACGCGCGATACGCCAGCGAATGCCCGTCGAGCAGCAGCAGTACCGGATCCGCACCGGCGGGCGCATAGGGCCCGCCCGAGGACATCGTCATACTCGTCATACCCGCTGTGCCGACCGTCGGTGCCGAAGCCGATGCGGTGACCGGACCCGATGCCGATGCTGATGTCGATGCCGCGGTTGCCTGTTCCTCCACGGCCCGAGTCTAGGGTCAGGGTCGGATGGCGTTGCGTGCCGCGCGCTCGCCAGCGACAGAGGGGTATCCATGAGCGACGCATCAAAGCCGGTTATGACGCTTTTCGGGACCGATCCCGCCCGGTTCCCGACGCCCGACCAGATCCCACTCGGGGAGCTCGCGTCGCGGATGGGAATCGTTGTCACCGAATCGGCGCCGGAGCGGATGGTCGCGACGATGCCGGTCGCCGGGAACCGGCAGCCGTTCGGACTGCTGCACGGCGGGGCCAGCGCGGTGCTCGCGGAGTCCATCGCGTCGATCCACGCGAACCTGCTCGCCGGACCCGGCCGGTTCGCCGTGGGCGTCGAACTCTCCTGCACGCACCATCGGTCGGCGAAAGGCGGCGTGGTGACGGCAGTGTGCACGCCACTGCACGTGGGCCGGACAGTCGCCACGTTCCAGATCGCTATTCGTGACGAGGCCGGCAGACCGACCTGCACCGCGCGGCTGACATGCATGAGCCGTTCGGCCCAAAGCGCGCCGCCGGCGGCAGACGGAGCGTCATAACGGCGGCCGACGCGAGCACGTCGTGACACTGCGAGGTAACAGGTCGATTACGCAGACCGCCGGTGCCGTTGATCTCTACTAGTCTCAGATCATCTGCCGCTCCGGCCTACCCGGTGCAGCGGTGCACTCGGATGCAACAACGCGTCCGGAAGAACCCGGCCCGTCAGGATGGGAGTACGTATGCGAAGAGGTAAGTGGACCGCCGTCGCGGCCATGGCAGCCGCAGCAGCCATGGTCACCGCCGCATGTAGCAGCAGCGGCAACGGCGCAGGGAGTTCGTCCAGCACGGAGAGTTCCTCGTCGAGCAGCAGCTCGTCGTCGAGCTCTTCGGAGACGTCGTCTTCGACGCCGGAGTCGAGTTCATCGTCGGAGACGTCCTCCGGCGGCGCGGGCACGGGGGAAGCGTTCAAGTTCGGCTACGTACTCCCGGAGACCGGACCGCTGGCCACCCTCGGCCCGCCGCAGATCGAGGCCCTGAAGTTCGCGATCAGCAAGATCAACGCCGCCGGCGGCATCAACGGCCAGCAGGTCGGTGACCCGATGGCGGGCGACGAGGCCGGCAACGCCTCGATCGCCGCACAGTCGGCGACCAAGGAGATCAACGCGCACGTCAACGCGATCATTGGCGCGGCGGCCACCGGCATGACGATGGCCATCATCGACAAGGTCACCGCGGCCGGAATCGCCGAGTGCTCCGGCTCGAACACCGGCGTCAACCTGACGGATTACAAGGGCAAGATGGGGCCGGGCGGGCAGCAGTACTACTTCCGCACGGCACCATCCGACGCACTGCAGGGCCCGGTATTGGGCAACCTGATCGTGTCCGACGGCCACAGCAACGTGGCGATCATGTCCCGCGGTGACGACTACGGCAAGGGTCTGGCGAAGGCCACCGCCGACGCCATCACCGCCGCCGGCGGCACCGTGGTCTACAACGAGTCGTACGACCCGAACACCACCGACTTCTCCGGCATCGCACAAGCGGTGAAGGCGAAGAACCCGGACGCGATCGTCACCATCTCGTTCGACGAGGGCTGGCAACTGCTCAAGGCCTTGTTCAACCTGGGGCTGACCCCGAACAAGGTGGGCGTCTACGGGGCGGACGGGATGTCCTCGACAACCATGCCCGCGAAGACCTGGGCGAGCGACCCCAAGATCGTGGACGGCATGAAGGGCACCGCTCCGGCGTCCGTCGACAACCCGACGTTCACCAAGGACATCAAGGCGTTCGCCCCGAGCCTGACCGAGATGCAGTTCGCGCCGCAGGTCTACGACTGCGCGAACATCTTTGCGCTGGCCGCGGATCAGGCGAAGTCGAACAACGCGCAGGACTGGGTGAAGAACGTTCCGGGCATCACCAAGGGTGGCACGGAGTGCAACGATTACGCGAGCTGCAAGGCCTTGCTCGACAAGGGTGAGGACATCCACTACGTCGGTGCGGCGGGCGACCTCTCCTTCGACAGCGCGGGCGAGCCCGGCAAGGCCACCATCCAGATCTACCAGTACTCGGGCGGTGGCAAGTTCAGCGTGGTCGGCACCAAGGAGTCGACCATCAGCTGAGGCTGGCCGATATCGGCTGACCCTGCGGTGAGCAGGCAGTCACCGGGACCAAGCGGCCCCCGCCGCATGAACGGATACAACACCCACGTCCGCATGGAGCACCAAGCCAAATGACGCAA
>JAFIHI010000155.1 GCA_017848755.1 Nakamurella sp.
AGGAAAAGCCAGGGGGTCCCCCCGCCGAGCACGAGCGAGGTGGGGGCGCAGCCCGACGAAGCGGAGCGAGAAGGGCTGACAGGATTTCCTGGCGAGCGCCAGCGAGGCAGGAAAAGCCAGGGGGTCCCCCCGCCGAGCACGAGCGAGGTGGGGGCGCAGCCCGACGAAGCGGAGCGAGGAGGGCTGGCGAATCCCCGGGGAGGACTTCGCCTTGCTGTCGACCCCTTAGCTGGCGCGGCGGCCGGCGAGATACTCGGCGAGGGCGCGGCGTGCGAGCGCGGAGCGGGTGATACCTGCGGCGGCGCTTTGTCTGGCGAGCTCGTCTGCGAGATCGGCGGGCACCCGGAACGACACATGTGGCGACTCCGCGCTGGGACCCGTGAGCGATGGGCGTCCGGGCACCAGGTCCGGGTGATCGCGCTCATACTTCCGTGCCGCGTCGAGTAGCTCTGCGGCACGGAGGTCATCATAAGAGGCGACGTCAGCGTCGTCATAGGCGGCAACTTCAGGGCCGTCGGGGAGCAGGACGGTCGTCCGGCCTCTGTTCCGAGCTGCCATCAGCGTTTCCTCCATTCGTACGGCATCACGTGCGTGACGACCAGATCATCCCCATCACGCGCGGCAACGATTTCGAGGACGTTGCCGTCCTGGTCGGGGCCGATCCATAAGATGCCCGAATCTCCTCGCTTGGTGGTGATCGGCCGCCCAATGGTTGTCGCCATCACGTGGCGCGCGCGGCTCGGGGCGATGCGATGCTTGGATCGCGCCGCCTGGGTGAACCGCACTCGCACATGCCTATTGTGGGACACAATTGTGGTACACGCTACAGGCGGGTCACGGTTTCGGCGCCGACGGCCACTAGCAAACTCGGGCGTCATCTTTGGCGCCCCAGCACCATCCACAGTGAAACCCATGCGTCCCCTGAGAGATCACGCGGCAAGCGAACGCGGGAAAGATTCAACTCGGCGAGTGCGCGCGAGACTTCGCCGCTGGAAGCTCTGGTCGCGAGGCGAAGTACCTGAGCCAAGGTGCGTCCTCGCCCGGTGAACACCACGTACACGAACGCCTCACATACGCGCGGCCAGACTGATACGCACTGCGACCTTCGCAGGGCGCTGGTTGCCCAACGGAGTCTCCAACGAGTTTGCCTTTTTTCGCCAACGCACCAAGCTGGCTCGGCAGTCGTTGATTCCGTGGGTGGACGCGGCCGGAGTGGCGGATCAGGTGTAGTCGGCGGTCACGGTGCGGGTCGCGCCGTCGAGGCGGATGGTGCCGCCGTGCGGGACGATCCACTGCGGGCGGGTGTGGCCGAAGGGCACACCGACGCACACGACGACGTGCGGTTTGTAGCGGCCAACCTGCTCGATGACGGCGTCGCGTTGGGCGTTGCGCAATCGCGACCGCTCGGCCGCCGAGGGAACCGGCGAGTTCGGCTCGCTGACCGGCGGCCGGGCGACGAGAACGCCCGCGACAACATCGAGGACTCCCCGCTCACCCAGCCCGCGCACCCACCTCTTCACCGTGTCGGCCGAAGGAAGCTCCTCGCTCGTCTCCAGGAGCAGGATCGTTCCGGCGAGGTCGGCGACGCGGGGCAGGCGGCCCGCCAGCGCGATCTGGTCGATGACCTCGATGCAGCCGCCCCAGGTCGGCCCTTCGACAGCCGCGCCCGGCCCTGCCCACCACCAGCGTTCCGTGGGCTCCCGGTCGCCGAACTCGGTGAGCGCGCGCGGGTCGGTCCACGGCCGACCGAAGTCCTCGGACTCCCCCGGGTCGGTGAGTTCGACGCGGCCGCCGTCCAACAATGCCGCGCGGAGCGACCGCACATGCACGTCGTCGATGCGCGGGCCCGGTCCGAGATGCACCTGCGTCGACCCGCCGTAGAAACTCGGCATGCCCAGGTTCCACAGGAAGTTGTGCAGATTCGTGTTGTCGCTGTATCCGAGGAACGGCTTCGGGTTGCGCGCGACGACATCGGCATCGATGTGCGGAATGACGGTGATCTGATCGTCGCCGCCGATCGTCGCCAGCACCGCCCGAATGCGTGGGTCCGCGAACGCAGCGGTGACGTCGGCCGCACGCGCCTCGGCACTTGCACCGAGCTGGCGCGTCGTCGGGTACTCGACGGGGATCAGGCCGGTGGCCTCGGTCAAGCGGCGCATCGCCTGCTCGTGTACGGCCGGGGACACGGCCGGCGCGGCGAACGCTGGCGACAGCACGGTGACGTGATCGCCGGGCTCCGCCTTCGGAACAGCAATCCGGGCAAGGGGGCTCATCGCGTCATCACATCAGATCGCGGCGCCCGCGAGCACCTATCGCGATCGGCCGGAGTCAGCGGACACCATGAGTGACGACGTGTCCACGGCCTCGAAGGCGCCGGCGGGGATCTTCTTGAGTTCGGCTATCAGCGACGGCGGCCATCCCGGATCGGCGTCGCCTTGGAAGAACCACTGCGAGCCGTTGTCCGCCAGGATCAGGCCGTAGGTCTGCATGGCGCGCAAGATCACCTGCGCACTGCTGCTGAACCCCGATGTCCCGAAGCTCGCCTTGAGCCGGAACCGCGCCCCCATCGGCGGGTACGCGGCGACCGAGCCGCTGCCGGCCTGGTGGCGCGCGGGCCACACGTAGGCGGCCGCCGTCCGGGAGGTGGTGAACCGGATCGCATGGTGCACGGCGCCGGCCTTGACCTCGGACCAGCGCAGCAGGCCGGGCAGGATCGGCAGCCCGGCGGCATCCGCGGAGGTCCACCCCGCGGGCCGCAGCGCATCGCTGGCGAGCGACCAGTGCGCGCCCGAGCCGGCGGTCCATCCCGCCGCCGTCTGCCGGGTGTCGTAGGTTTCGAACAGTTCGCAGGTGTCGACGGTGACGACGATCGCATGCCGGTCCCCGTCCGCGTCCGGGCCACCCTCGATCAGCGTCGCCGCCGTCAGGGGATACGCGATCCGGTCCGATTCCGCGTCATAGTCGAAACGGACCGGAACCCGTTTCGTCCCGGCGGGTGCAACCGTGATGGGAATGCCGTAGGGACCCGGCGCCTCACCGTAGGAAGGCCCGAAATCAGGGTGCAGCGTACGGCTCGCAGCACCCATCGACGTGAGCCACGCGGCACCCTGTTTGGCGAGCGGAAGCTTCGAAATGTCGGCGTGCCAGGCGTTGTCGCCCGGGAAGATCTGACACTTCGTGCCCGAGAGGACATCCGCTCCGCCTGCGACCGGCGCGGGCGGTTTCGCGGGCGTGCCCGGTGCCGAGGCTGGTGATTTCACTGATGTCGGTGGGGTGGATGTCGATGGTGTGGCGGGCGCGGCCGTGGAGGTCGAGCCGCGTGTGGTCGACGCGGCCGCCGCGGTTTGCGCAGGCCGGGTCGCGGTCGGGGCCAGGGTCGATGTGGGTACAGACGTGGGCACCGAAGTAGGCGACGCCGCGGTTGCCGACGACGACACACTCGGCAAATCCGATACCGATTGCCCGGCAGCAGATGTCGACGTGAGCACCAGCCCGGACGTGGGCACCCGCCGAGGATCGCTCCCCGTGCTCCCGGCGGTCCTCTCCGTACCGAGAGCGGCGGAACCGGGCCCGGCCACGGATGCCGTCATATTCGTCGACGCGGACCCGCCGGCCGGTCCGGCAGCCGGCGCCGCGCCTCCCGCCATCCCCGCTCCCCCGCCGGTGCACGCAGCCGACACCAATAGAGCGGCGATGATCATCGCGGGAAGGCGGACGCGCATCGGCCGATTGTAGGCGGCGCCTACACAAAGGCCCTCCACGCCCGATAGCTCCCCGCTATCATGGGGCTGTGGACGAACCAGGCGCCGGCGCGCGTCTCGCTGAACGTCGGCGCGCTGCGGGACTCTCGCAGCGAGCCCTCGCGCGCGCGTCCGGCGTGCCGCAGCCCAACATCGCCGCCTACGAGCGCGGTCGCCGCGTGCCGTCGGCGGAGACCGCGCGGCGGTTGGACGTCGCCCTGCGGATCCCGACGGCCGAACGGGTCCACGGCGCGCGCGAGTTCATCCTTGCCGCCGCAACGCGCCGTCATCTGCGAAATATCCGGGTCTTCGGCTCCGTGGCCCGGGGCGACGCCACGGCCCAATCGGATGTCGATCTGCTGGTCGAGCCGGGACCGAGCGCGTCGATCTTCGACCTCGCCGGCTTCATGGCAGAGGTCGAGGAGGCGTTGGGGGTGGCCGTCGACGTCGTTTCGGATCGTGGCACCGGGCCGGCGATGGAACGAATCCGCGCGGAATCCGTCGCCCTATGACGACTCCGTCGGACCGCACCGCCGCCATCCTCGCGGACATCCAGCGGTTCGCCGCCAGCGCCCGGCGAGTCGCGGCGCGTGGCCACGATCGCTTCAACGACCCGGATGACGACGACCAACGACGCATCGCCCGATCGCTCGTGGTGGATCTCTCGGCGGCCGCCGACAGGCTCCCCGAGTCGTTCCGCGCGGCTCACCCCGATATCGACTGGCGCGGCATCCGTGCCGTCCGCAACTTCATGGCGCACGACTACGACGAAACCGACGAAGAGATTCTGTGGCAGGCGATCGCGGTGCAATTCCCGATCATCGCCGCGGCTCTACGGAGATGACGGCGCGCTGCCCCGACACCGTCCGGGCCTGTTCGCGCACCCGAAGCCCGCGAAACGCCGCACGTGCCGCGACATATCGGACACGGCCCAATCGGCTGCGCCTCTCGCGTGGCGGGACGGGGCAGCACAGGCGATCCGCCGGCGGCGGAGCCGCGGCGTGAACGTCGTCATACTCGGTGACTGACGGTGAGAACGAGGCGCGGCATACGCGAACCAGCCACCCCTTCCCCTCGGTCATGATTTCCCGCGTGATCCCAGTTACACTCAAGATTATGCGGAACACATCAACTCTCACGAAAGAATTTGCTGTCCAGCGGGTGGCGCCCGGAGACGTGCACCAGGTGCTGTCGCGCCACATCCTGGCGGACGGGTTCCCGATGGTGGTGGACACGAAGGCGAGTCGCGGGTCGCAGATCGTCGACGCGACGACGGGCGAGTCGTATTTGGACATGTACACGTTCTTCGCGTCGTCGCCGCTTGGTATGAATCCGCCGGGGATCGTCGACGATCCGGAGTTCATGGATCTGCTGGCTGAGGTGGCGGCGAACAAGCCGGCGAACTCCGATGCGTACACCACGCATTACGCGGAGTTCGTCGATACCTTCGCGCGGGTACTCGGCGATCCGGAGCTTCCGCACCTGTTCTTCATCGAGGGTGGCGGGCTTGCGGTGGAGAATGCGCTGAAGGTGGCGTTCGACTGGAAGTCGCGGCGCAACGAGGCAGCGGGCCGCTCCCCCGAGCTCGGCACGAAGATCATGCACTTGACCAAGGCGTTCCACGGGCGCACCGGTTACACGATGTCGCTCACGAATACCGATCCGGTGAAGGTGGCGCGGTACCCGAAGTTCGGCTGGCCGCGCATCGATGTGCCGGCGATGATCTTCCCGCTGTCGGAGCACCTGGCGGAGGTCGAGGCGGCCGAACGGCATGCGCTGGCGCAGGCGCGGGCGGCGTTCGAGGCGAACCCGCACGACATCGCCGCGTTCATCTGCGAGCCGATTCAGGGGGAGGGCGGCGACAATCACCTGCGTCCGGAGTTTTTGCAGGCGATGCAGGCGCTGTGCCACGAGTTCGACGCGCTGTTCATCCTTGACGAGGTGCAGACCGGTGTCGGTCTGACCGGGACGAACTGGGCCTACCAGCAGCTCGGCGTCGAGCCGGACGTGGTGGCGTTCGCGAAGAAGGTGCAACTGGGCGGGATCATGGCAGGTCGGCGGGTGGATCTGGTGCCGGACAATGTGTTTCGCGTGTCTTCTCGCATCAACTCGACCTGGGGCGGCGGGCTCACCGACATGGTGCGGGCGCGTCGGCTGCTGGAGATCATCGAACGCGACCAGCTGGTGGGGCGGGCGGCGGACCTCGGGGAGACGCTGCTCAAGGATCTGCGCCGGGTGGGCGAGACGCACTCGGAGGTGGTGTCGAATGTGCGCGGTCGTGGCCTGATGTGCGCGCTAGACATCGCGACGCCGGCCCTGCGCGGCGAGGTCGTGAAGAAGATGTATGACGATGAGCATGTCATCGTCCTCGGCTGCGGCGATCGCTCGATCCGGGTCCGTCCGTCGCTGGCTGTCACGGTCGAGGATCTGAGCCAGGCGGTGGATGCGCTCGATCGGGTGCTCACCACGGTGGAAGGGAAGTAGGACCGACATGGCCGCACAGCCGGTATCCGTTCGATCGATCGTCGGAGGTTCGGTGGTCGAACCTGGCCCGGACGATCGGGTATTGAAGTCCGCCAACCCGTCTCACCTCGACCAGCCGATCGCGGAGGTGACGCTCGCGTCCGCCGAGACCTTCGCGCGGGCCTGCCGGGTCGCGACCGACGCCCAGCGGACGTGGGCGGATGTGCCGGCGCCGATCCGCGGCCGGGCGATCGCGACGATCGGCCGGCTGGTCGAGGCGAACGCCGATCGGCTCGCGCGCATCGTGACCGAGGAGATCGGCAAGCCGTACGCGGAGGCGCTCGGCGAGGTGCGCGAGATCATCGACACCTGCGATTTCTTCCTAGGCGAGGGCCGCCGCCTGTATGGGCAGACGGTGCCGAGCGAGGTGCCGGATAAGAATCTGTTCACGTTCCGCAATCCGGTGGGTACGGTCGCGGTGATCACCGCGGGCAACTTCCCGGTGGCGGTGCCGTCCTGGTACATCGTGCCGGCGCTGCTGACCGGGAACAGTGTGGTGTGGAAGCCGGCGGAGTACAGCGCGAAGGCGGCGCAGGCGTTCTACGAGATCTTCGTGCGCGGCGGCGGGCTGCCGGACGGTGTGCTCAACATCGTGCACGCGGACGGCGCGGCCACCTTCGCCGGGCTCGAGATGGCTTTGGCCGAAGGCACTCTCGACAAGATCGGCTTCACCGGTTCCTCGGTGGTCGGCTCCAAGATCGGTGAGCTCACCGGCCGGTACGTGCAGTCCGCATGTCTGGAACTCGGTGGCAAGAACCCGATGGTGGTGTGCCCGGATGCCGACCTAGACCTCGCAGTGGAGGGCGCCCTGTTCGCCGGGTTTGGTACCGGCGGGCAGCGTTGCACGTCGCTCGGCACGGTGATCGTCCACGAGTCCGTTCATGACGAATTCCTGCGCCGGTTCGATGCGGCCACGCGCGCCGCCGCGGTGGGCGACCCGACCAAGGACGTGCTCTACGGGCCGATGTTGGCGCCGAAGTTCGCCGACACCTACGAGAAGTACCTCGGCTGGATAGCGCCGCACCACACGGTGTACGGCTCGACGGGCACCGGCCGGATCTCCGCCTCGAACCCGCGTGCGGGCTTCGTCGGGGATCCGGAGGCCGGTCTGTTCTACCATCCGGTGATCGTGGACGGGGTGCGCCCCGACGACGAGTTGTTCATGAACGAGACGTTCGGCCCGATCGTCGGTGTGACAACGTACCGGGATCTGGACGAGGCGATCCGGCTCGGCAACAAACCCGGGTATGGCCTCTCGTCGTCTATCTACACGAACGACCCGAAGTCCGTCTTCACGTTCCGGCGCGGGATCTCGGCCGGCATGGTGAGCGTGAACAACTCCACGTCGGGTGCCGAGGCGCACCTGCCGTTCGGCGGGAACGGCAAGTCCGGCAACGGGTCTCGGCAGTCCGGCATGTGGGTGCTGGACCAGTTCACCCGCTGGCAGGCGATGAACTGGGACTACTCCGGCAAACTGCAGAAGGCACAGATGGACATCGTCGAGATGACGCCCGACATGGACTTCCGGCTGTAATGTCCCCGCCGCCTCGTGTGCGCCAGGTGGCGCCATGCCGCCACGTGGTACACACGAGGCGATAGTTCCGCTGCAGGAGAGCCGGAGAACCCATGCCCACTCCCGACGAGATCGCCGCCGCCCTGGGGGAGTCACTCTCCGGCCTGCGCGCGGAAGGTGGCATCATCGCCGGCCGCGCCACCCCGACCGCGATCGACGCGTCGAGCGCGGGCACCGCTGCGGAGTTGCGCACCCTCTTCCGGGCGCAGGCAACCTCGCGGCAGCTGGACCTGGCGGCGCGGCGGATGCAGGCGGCCGGGCGCGGCTATTACACGATCGGCTCCGCCGGGCACGAGTCCAACGCGGCCGTCGCGGCGGTGTTGCGCCCGACCGATCCGGCCCTGCTGCACTACCGTTCCGGCGGGTTCTACGTGCGGCGCGCCTGGCAGCGGGACGAGTCCGGCGGCGCCGGTATCGACCCGGTCGCCGACGTGCTGGCCGGTGTGGCGGCGGATTCCGCCGAACCCATCGCCGGCGGGCGGCACAAGGTCTTCGGCCGGCATGAGATCGCCGTGATCCCGCAAACCTCGACCATTGCCTCGCACCTGCCCCGGGCGGTGGGCGTGGCCTTCGCCATCGAACGCGCCAAAAAGCTCGGCGTGGCGTCGGCATGGCCGGCGGACGCGATCGCGGTGGCCAGCTTCGGTGACGCGTCGGCGAACCATTCGACCGCGGTCGGGGCGATCAACGCGGCGTTGTGGTGCCGGTATTCGGGGCTGCCCATGCCGCTACTGCTGGTGTGCGAGGACAACGGACTGGGCATCAGCGTGCACACGCCGACTGGTTGGATCGCGCGGACGTACGGCGCGCGTCCGGGGCTCGAGTATTTCGCGGCCTATGGCACGGACCCGATCGGCGTCCTCGACGCCGCGACGGCGGCCGCAGATTACGTGCGTCGCAAGCGTTCCCCCGCCTTCCTGCACATCGCGACGGTCCGCCTCTACGGGCATGCCGGCTCGGACGTGGAGGCCGCGTACCGCACCCCGGCAGAGATCGCCGCGGACCAGGACCGCGACCCGCTGCTCGGCACCGCACGCACACTCGTCGGCCTGGGGCTTACGACCGCGCGGGAACTCGCGGACGAGTTCACGGAGATCGGCGCTCAGGTCGCCGAGGCCGCCGAGAAAGCGCTCACGTCCACGCCCCTGCTCACCCGCGCGGGGGTTACCGGGCCGCTCGCGCCGCGCGACACCCACGCCGTGGCAACGCAAGTGACGGCCGCCGAGCCGTCCGCCGCCGTCGGCACACCTCTCACCGTCGCGCAATCCATCAACCAGGCGCTGCGCGACGAACTCGCCCGGCGGCCCGAGATGTTGCTGTTCGGCGAGGATGTCGGCCGGAAGGGCGGCGTCTACGGGGTGACCCGCGGCCTGCAGCAAACCATCGGCCGCGGCAGGGTTTTCGACACACTGCTCGACGAGCAAACCATCCTCGGCCTCGCGCTGGGCGCCGGCATCACCGGCTTCCTCCCGGTTCCCGAGATCCAATACCTGGCGTATCTGCACAATGCCGAGGACCAACTCCGCGGGGAAGCCGCGACGCTGCAATTCTTTTCGCGCGGCCAGTACCGCAACCCGATGGTCGTGCGCATCGCCGGCTACGGCTACCAGAAGGGCTTCGGCGGGCACTTCCACAACGACAACTCCATCGCCGTGCTGCGCGATATCCCGGGCGTCGTCATCGCATCCCCGTCACGCGGAGACGACGCCGCCGCCATGCTACGCACCTGCCTCGCCGCGGCGGCGGCCGACGGCAGCGTATGCGCATTCCTGGAACCGATCGCCCTGTATCACACCAAGGACCTCTACGAGGCGGGCGACAACGCTTGGCTCACACCCTATCCCGCCCCTGCCGAGCATGTTCCGATCGGCTCGGCGCGCACCTACGACGACGGTGGCAGCGGCGGGGACCTCACCATCCTCACCTTCGGCAACGGCGTGCCGATCGCCCTGCGTGCCGCCCGTCGCCTCGCGCAATCCACCGAGTATGACGACATTCGCTGCCGCATAGTCGATCTGCGATGGCTCGCGCCCCTGCCGGTCGACGACATGCTGCGCGAAGCCCACGCCACCGGGCGCGTCCTCGTGGTGGACGAGACCCGACACACCGGCGGCGTCGGCGAAGGGATCGTCACCGCGCTGGTGGAAAACGGCTTCCAGGGCAGCATCTCTCGCGTCGCGAGCGCGGATTCGTTCGTACCCCTGGGTCCTGCCGCCAACCTCGTCCTGGTCTCCGAGGACGACGTCATCTCCGCCGCCCACGCGCTCGTCGGCAGCTCATAGCCGAAGCTTGCCCCGGTCTGGTCGCCGGAATGCGCCAGCCCAGCTTCTTGGGTTCCTGCTAATCTGGGCACATGGCTGAGACTGTCAAGACCACCTTGGAGCTTCCGGCCGACCTGGTACAGGAGATGAAGCTCAAGGCCGTGCAGGAGCACCGCCGCATCAAGGATGTCGCGGCCGAGGCACTGCGGAAGGGGCTTGTGCCGGCGCAACGGTCGGAACCGGATCGGATACGGCATCGCGTCAAGCTGCCACTGATCCGCGGCGGCCATCCGGCGGCACCCGGCGAAGAACTCACTCCCGAGCGAATCGCGCAGATTCTGGAAGACGAAGACGTCGAGCGATTCTTGCGGGCAAGTGGTGTTTCTCCCTGACATCAACGTTTGGGTTGCCCTCGCGATGCCCGGACATACCCATTATGCCGCCTGTGTTGACTGGCTCGACTCGATTGCCACCAGAACGTCGATTCGCTTCTGCCGGACGACGCAGCAAGGGTTCCTTCGCCTTTCGACGAACAGCGCAATACGGAGTCGCTATGGCAGCGCGCCACTCGACAACGACGGTGCATGGGACGCCTATCACCAATTTGCCGCGGACGATCGAGTGGGGCCACTACTTGCCGAACCAGATTCCCTGGAACGCGTGTGGTGTCAACTCTCATCCCGCGCGACAGCATCGCCAAAAATGTGGACCGACACCTATCTCGCCGCGTTCGCCATTACCGCAGGCGCCACGTTCGTCACCATCGACCGGGCCTTCACCCAGTTCCCGGCGCTGGATCTTCGGCTGATCGAGTAGCGTGACGCGAACCGTCCCGTCGGCGGCGATTTACCGCTTGCCCAAACGCTTCTCGCGGATGCGCACGTTGATCCGCACCGGCGAGCCGGTGAAGTCGAAGTCCTCGCGCAGCCGGCGTTCGATGAACCGCCGGTAACCGGCCTCCAGGAACCCGGTAGTGAACAGCACGAAGGTCGGCGGGCGAATCGACGCCTGGGTCGCGAACAGCACCTTCGGCTGTCGCCCGCCGCGGACCGGCGGCGGGGTCGCCGCGACCAGCTCCTTCAGCCAGGTGTTCAGCCGACCGGTCGGGATCCGCTTGTCCCAGGAGGCGAGCGCGGTGCGCAGCGCCGGGGCGAGCCGGTGCACGCCGCGGCCGGAGGTGGCGGAGATGTTGATCCGCTGCGCCCACGGCACCCGCGCCAGGTCCCGGTCTAGCTCCCGATCCGACTCGTGCCGGCGGTCCGCATCGACCAGATCCGCCTTGTTCATGGCGATCACCAGCGCGCGACCGGATTCGATCACCATGGAGATCACCCGCTGATCCTGTTCGGCCATCGGCTCGGCCGTGTCGATCAGCACGACAGCGACTTCGGCTGCCTCCAAGGCGTTGTGGGTCCGCAGCGACGCGTAGTACTCGGTGCCCGATGCCGTCGACACCTTGCGGCGCAACCCGGCGGTGTCCACGAACCGCCATACCTCGCCGTCCAACTCCACCAGTGAGTCGACCGGGTCGACGGTGGTGCCGGCCTCGTGGTGCACGACCGACCGGGACTCACCGGTGAGCTTGTTGAGCAGCGAGGACTTGCCGACGTTCGGTTTGCCGAGCAACGCCACTCGCCGAGGGCCGCGCGACGCCCCGAACCGCTCCCGCGGGGCATCGGGGACGGCGGCGATGATCGCGTCGAGCAGGTCCCCCGACCCGCGTCCGTGCAACGCCGACACCGTGTGCGGCTCACCGAGTCCCAGCGACCACAGCGCGGCTGCGTCGGCGAAACCACGCTCGTCGTCCACCTTGTTCGCGACCAGTACCACCGGCACCTTCGAGCGCCGCAACACGGCCGCCATGGTCTCGTCCGTGGTGGTCGCCCCCACCGACGCATCCACCACCATGACGACCACGTCGGCCGCCTCCATCGCCCGTTCCGCCTGTGCCGCAACGGATGACGCCATGCCGCGCGCGTCGGGCTCCCATCCACCGGTGTCGACGACGGTGAATGTCCGCCCGTTCCATAGCCCGTCGTACGACACGCGGTCGCGCGTCACCCCGGGGACATCTTGCACCACCGCCTCGCGTCGGCCGATGATCCGGTTGACCAGCGTCGACTTTCCGACATTCGGCCGCCCGACCACGGCGACCGTCGGCGATATCACGCCGGCCGATGCCCCATCGACGTATCCGCCTTCGAAATCGTCGCCGGATTCCTCCCAGCCGGCGAACTCCGCCTCATCGCTCCAGGTCCCGTCCGCATCCCAGGTGGCGACCCAGGTTTCCTCCGAATCTTGCCTGTCGTCGTCGCTCATGGTCGCCTCCAGCAATGCCCGAGCCGAGTGCGATCGTCGGCGACCCGGGCCAGTCCACGATCGAGGTCGGCCACCAGACCCGACAAGTGCTGCTGGATGGTCGATGTCGCCGCGTTGATCGCCGTTCGTCCTGCCCCCTGCGGAATGTCGAACGGCTCGCCCACGAGCGCGTACACCTTGGGCCGAAAGCGTTTGATCCGCCGACCCGCCGGCCGGGCGGTCCCCCGTAGAGCGACCGGAACCACGGTCGCGCCCGCCCGCGCGGCGAGCCAGCCGGCGCCGTGGAACACCTCGGAGACCGATCCGTCGGTGCGCTGGCCCTCCGGGAAGATCCCGATCACCCCGCCGGCTTTCAGGTGGTTCAGCGCGGCGAGCAGCACCTCTCGTTGCGGCGCGGCCCGGTCGATCGAGTACTGGCCGACGGTGCGCAGCAGCCAGCCGAGCGGCCCGACGAGCACTTCGGCTTTGATCAGGAACGAGATGCGCCGCGGCAGCCGGCCGAACAGGATCGGGCCGTCCGCGAAAGTCGTGTGATTCGCAACGACCACCAGCGGACCGGAGACCGGAATGTGCTCCTCGCCACGGATCTTCATGCGATACATGATGTGGGACAACGCAATCCCGATCCGTCGACCGCGGTCGACGTCACGCGGGCGCCGCCCCACTGGAACAGGGTCGTCGAGTCCGCCAAGGCGGAACCACTTCACCGGCAGGGACACGGGCGGGGACACCGGGGTGGTCGCGGCATGGGTGCTGCCAGCAGCGTGCGCGCCGCCGGCGGTGCGGGGCTCCCGGGTGCCGCCCGCGTCTCGCTGCGCCGATTCGGCGTCACCAGCAGCCACCTCGCCCGACGCGCCGGGCAGTCCCCGCTCGTGGGCGAGCGCCAGCACTGCCGCAACGGTCTGCTCCACCGTCAGGTTCGTGGAATCGATCACGACGGCGTCCGTGGCCGCCTTCAGCGGCGCGGCCGCGCGGCTGGAATCGATCGCGTCGCGCCGATCGAGTCCTTCGGCCACCCGGTCCACAGCTAGCCGATCCACGGCTGCATCAGACTCGCCCGCCCGATCCACGGCCACATCAGACACAGCCGCGTCAGGCCCAACCGCCCCCGCCTCACCGCGCGCCGACCCGCCCGCCGACCTCGCGGCGTCCTGCCGAAGGCGTCGCCGAGCCCGCACAACGCCGTCCGCCGTGAGGAACACCTTCACGGCCGCATCGGGCGCGATCACCGTGCCGATGTCCCGCCCCTCGACCACCATCGGCCCCGAGTGCGCGATCTCGCGTTGCCGATCAAGCAGGAACGCCCGCACCGCCGGAATGGCCGATACGGCCGAGACCGTCGCCGTCACATCCGCGTCCCGGATGCGGTCGGTCACGTCCACACCCGCCAGATGGTGCACCTGCGCATGCGGATCCGTCGGAGCGTCGAACGTCAGCCCGTCCAGCGCCCTGGCGACAGCCTCCGGATCGCCAGGGTCGATCCCGGCCTCCAGCACGTGCAGCGTCACGATCCGGTAGAGCGCACCGGTGTCGAGATACCCGGCGCCGATACGCTCCGCCACCGTCCGCGCCACCGTGGATTTGCCCGTCCCCGATGGCCCGTCGATGGCGATGATGCTGTTCGCAGGGGCCACCGAGGCGGCAAACGTGCCAGCAACCGCCCCGCCCTCCGGCGCCGCGTGCCGCCCCGCCCCGTGAACCGTCACAGGCCCACCGCCCGATACAGCCGTGAGATCTCGACGGGGTTCAGCCGCCGCACCGTCCCCGGCCGTTGATGCCCGAGTTGCAGCTCCCCGATCTGGGTACGCACCAGGCGCGAGACGGGATGTCCCGTCGCCTCCAGCATCCGGCGCACCAGACGCTTGCGGCCCTCGTGCAGCACCACCTTCACCACCGCGCGCCCGCCGAGAACGTCCACCACATCGAAGGAGTCGGCTTTGGCCAGCCCGTCGTCCAGCTCGACGCCGCGCAACAACCGCCGGCCCAGATCGCGCGGCACCGGACCCGGGATTTCCGCCATATAGGTCTTCGCAACACCGAATGACGGGTGCGTGAGCCGATGCGCCAGTTCGCCGTCGTTCGTCAGCAGCAGCAGGCCCTCGGAGTCGATATCCAGCCGACCGACATGGAACAGGCGCGTCGTGATCCCCCAGTCCGCGAGCAGGTCGCCGATCGTCGCGCGCCCCTCGTCGTCGGACATCGTCGACAGCACGCCCGGCATCTTGTTGAGCGCCAGATATTCCAGATCGTGTCGCAGCACCACCCGGTCGCCGTCGACGTGCACCACGGCGCGATCCGGGTCGATCCGCACGCCCATGTCGCGGACCACGATCCCGTCGACGCGCACCCGCCCGGCCCGGATCATCTCCTCGGCCTTGCGCCGGGAGGCGACACCGGCCGCGGACAGCACCTTCTGCAACCGAACGGGTTCGCCCGAGGAGTCGGCGGAATCGCCTATGACGTTGTTCGTCGCCCGGGCCCCGCCCGGAATACCGTCACGATCCCAGCCGCCGGCCCAGCCGCGGGCCCTTTCGCGAGCCCCTTCGCCAGCCATACCGCCGGCCATGTCGCCACCCTCACTCATCGTCGATCGCATCCACATCCGGCAGCAGCGGGCCGAGCGCGGGCAAGTCCTCCAGCGACACCAAACCCATTCTCTCCAAGAACATCTCGGTCGTCCGATACAGGGTGCCCCCGGTATCCGAATCGGTGCCCTCCTCCTCGATGAGCCCGCGGGCGAGCAAGGTCCGGACGACTCCGTCGACGTTCACGCCGCGCACCGCCGAGATCCGCGCACGGGTAACCGGCTGCCGATAGGCCACCACGGCCAACGTCTCCAGGGCGGCGCGGGACAATCGCGTTTGTGTGCCGTCCATGACAAACCGCTCGACCACCGGCGCGAACACATCGCGGGTGTAGAAACGCCAGCCGCCCGCGAATTCGCGCAGGTCGATCCCCGACCGGGCCTCGGTCAGCCGCTGCGCGATCGCCTCGAGATGGGCCCGAACCTCGGCGGCGGGACGTCCGACGGCGGTGGCCAGCACCTCGTCCGTGACCGGCGAATCGACCACCAGCAACACGGCTTCCAGCGCGGCCGGCACATCCTCGTCGGCGACCACCGGGGCCGACTCCGCGTCTGTCGAAGGCGCGTCCAGCAGCTCCGTATCGGGCTCAGCAGCATCGGACACGGCAAGATCCGACACGGCATCATCCGACAGGTCGTCATACTCGATATCCGGGCTCATCCCGCCGGCCACCGCTCCCTCCCGATCACTCGTATTCCTCGTCGGCCTCGAGGGCACCGTCGACATGCGCGCCGGTTTCGTCCCCGGTCCAGCGTACGGTGAGCGGACCCATGGGCTCGTCCTGATCGAACGCGACCGCCGCGCTGCGGTAGAGGTTGAGCAGGCCGAGGAACCGCGCGACCACCTGCATCACCGACGTGCAGTCGGCAACCAGCTCCGAGAACGTAGCCGCCCCAACGGAACTCAGCCGCGACACCAAGGTGGCCGTGTGCTCCGCGACGGATTCCGGCGAGGAGTGTACGTGCGCCACCGAGACCGGCGGCGGCGGTTTCGGCGCGAAGACTTCGGTGGCGAGCGCGGCGAATGCGGTCGCGTCCAGGCCGATTTGGACCTCCGGCAGCAGGTTCAGGTACCGCTCCTCCAGCGTGACCGCGCGCGGGTAGCGACGCAGCGCCGTCGCCTGCAATTCCGCGAACAGTTCCGCGACCTGCTGATACGCCCGATAGGCCAGCAGCCGGGCGAAGAGCAGGTCCCGGGATTCGAGCAACGCGATATCGGCCGGGTCCTCCACGTCGGCACCGGGCAGCAGGCGCGCGGTCTTGAGGTCCAGCAGGGTCGCCGCGACCACCAGGAACTCCGTCGCCTCGCCGAGATCCCACTCGGAGCCGAGCGCCCGGATGTGCGCGATGAAGTCGTCCGTCACCCGATGCAGCGCGACCTCGGTGATGTCCATGCGCTGCTTCGAGATCAGTTGCAGCAGTAGGTCGAACGGCCCGTCGAAGTTGTCCAGCCGGACGCGGAAGGAGCCCGTGGAGGACGTCGGCGCGCTGCCCGGAACATCGTCATATCCGTGATTTCCGCGCACCGAAATCACAGCGTCCGGCGACATCGATGCGGCGCTCTCCGGACGCGTGTCGGTCTCGTCGGCCGGCACTGCCGGGGTCACCGCGCGATCCCCCGGACCGGGGTCCCCTCTGCGGTCGCCGCCGTCTCGGTCGCCGCGCCGGTCGTGGCCCCGGTCGCCGCGCCGCCTGCGGGCCGATTCATCACCGAGCGATCACTTCGCGCGCGAGCGCCCGGTACGCCTCCGCCGCGGACGACGCCGGCGCGTAGGTGGTGATCGGTTCGCCGGCCACGGTGGTCTCGGGGAACTTGACCGTGCGCGAGATCACGGTGTCGAATACCAGCTCACCGAACCGCTCCACCAGCATCGCCACCACGTCGCGCGCGTGTACCGTGCGCCCGTCGAACATGGTGACCAGCACGCCGCCGATCTTCAGGTCGGGGTTGATGCGCGACTGCACCTTGTCGACGGTGTCCACCAGCAGGGCCACGCCGCGCAGCGAGAAGAACTCCGCGGCCAGCGGCATCAGTACCTCGTGCGAGCAGGCGAGCGCGTTGACGGTGAGCAGGCCGAGCGACGGTTGGCAGTCGATCAGCACGTAGTCGTAGAGCGGCAGCAGCGGGCGCAGCGCCCGGGCGAGCGTCTGCTCGCGGCCGACCTCGTTGATGAGCTGCACCTCGGCGGCCGACAGGTCGATGTTCGCGGGCAGCAGGTCGACGCCCTCGAGCCGGGTCGGCACCAGCACGTCGGTGACGGCGGTCGACGGTTCGAGCATCAGGTTGTAGATGGTGCGGTCGAGTTCGTGCGCGGGGACGCCGAGGCCCGCCGAGAGAGCGCCCTGCGGGTCGAGGTCGACGAGCAGCACGCGTCGGCCGTATTCCGCGAGCGCGGCGCCCAGGTTGATGGTCGAGGTGGTCTTGCCGACCCCGCCCTTCTGGTTGCACATCGCGATCACGCGGGCCGGTCCGTGCGCGCTGAGCACTGCAGGCTCCGCCACCGGGCGCAGCGGTCGGCCGGTCGGGCCCATCTCGGGGGCGGTCTCGTCCGTGTATGACGAGGATGACGACGTTCCGGCCCCCGCGTTGTCGGACTCTCGCGCACCTTCGGGAGCGGGCCTGCCGTGATCGACGGCCTCGCCGTCCTGTTCAGCGGGTCGGGGTTCTGCGGTGCGCGTCCCGGCCGCCACGTTCGACTCGCGCCGGGGCGCGCCGGTCGCGGCGATCCACGCTGCGTCATCCGGCTGAGTCATGCCCCGCTACTCCCGTGCTCGCGCTGGCGCCGTCGTCCCGACGGTCTCGGCACCTCAAACTATGCGGCCTAAGACTATGCGGCCGGAGCCCCTCCGACCAACGCGACCCGCGCGGCGGGGCCGCAGCTCTCCACGTTGGGCCCTGCTATCGCGCCCGCGGATGCGCCACCGCATAGACCTCGCGCAGCGCGTCGACCGTCACCAGCGTGTAGATCTGCGTCGTGGTGACCGACGCATGTCCCAGCAGCTCCTGGACCGTCCGCACATCCGCACCGCCCTGCAGCAGATGTGTGGCGAACGAGTGCCGCAGCGTGTGCGGCGACACGTGCTCCACGATCCCCGCCCGCTCCGCCGCGTCGCGCAGCACCTGCCACGCGCTCTGCCGCGACAGCCGCCCGCCGCGCGCGTTGAGGAACAGCGCCGGAACGCCCCGGGCGGCACGGCTCTGCCGCGCGAGCGCCGGCCGGCCGCGCACCAGGTACGCATCGACCGCAGCCACCGCGAAGGAGCCGACCGGGACGATACGCTCCTTGGACCCCTTGCCGAAGAGCCGCACGACGCCCGCCGACCGATCGACGTCATCGACGTCCAGGCCCACGGCCTCGGAGATCCGCGCTCCGGTCGCGTAGAGGAACTCCAGCAGCGCGCGGTCGCGCAGTCCCAGAAGGCCGCGCAGGCCCCCTAGTCCGCCGGAACCGCCAACGCCATCCGGCCCACCGCCGGCAGCCTCCAACAGCAAGGTCACCTGCTCCACCCTGAGCGCCTTCGGCAGCCGCTTGGCCTGCTTCGGCGGGCGCACCTCGCGGCTCGGGTCAATCGCCGTGATGCCCTCGGCGAGCAGGTACCGATGCCAGCCCCGGGCCGCCGCGAGCGCGCGTGCCACCGACGAGGGCGCCAGCGGTGCCGATCCGTCGCTCGGGGCGCGCAGCGACGCCACGTACGCGGCGACCGTCTGCTCGCCGATCGCGGTCACGTCGGACACGCCGGCCGCGGCCAAGAAGCGGGCATATCCGGCCAGGTCACGCCGATAGCTGAGGACGGTATTGCGCGCCAGTCCGCGGTCGACCGCCAGGTGGTCGACGTACCCGGTCAGCGCGGCGACCAGCTCCGGCGGGACCGCGGTCGCGTCGTCGGCCATCGGCTCAGCGATCCGGCTCGGTTTCGGGTATGACGATGTTCGCGGCGCCGCCGCCGAACGTGTCCCGGACACCTCCGCCCAGGTTCGGCGCATCGCCGATCGCGGTGCCCGCGCGGCCGAGCGTGTCCCGCGCGACTCCGCCCCGGGGGGCGGCCTCGGCGGCACTGCCCGGAGCGACGGTTCCGACCAGGCCCGGGGTTTCGCCCAAGTCCGGGGCATCACCGATCGCGGCGCCCTCGTTCACCAGCGCCGGGGACTCGATCCACGGATCATCGCCCGGGCGCAGCGACATGCCGCCGCCACGCCCCGCATGCCCTGCCCACCCGGCCGCGAGCAGCCCGGCCACCGTGGACGCATCGACGATTCGGCCGTCCAGCACGGCGCCTACGGCATCATCCAGCGCCACGCGCACCACGCGCATGTCCGCTTCCTCGTCCTCCGCGGCGGGCCGTTCGACCACGGTGAGGCCCGTCGCCAGATACACCCGAACGGACTCCGTCGAGTAGCCCGGCGATGGCGCGAGATCGACCAGCACGGACCAGTTCTCGGCGGCCAGACCGGTCTCCTCACGAAGCTCCCGCTGCGCGCAGGCCAGCGGCCGCTCACCGCCGAGGTCCATCAGTCCGGCGGGGATCTCCCACAGCCGCCGCCGGAGCGGGTGCCGGTATTGCTCGACCAGCGCCACGCGCCCGGCGTCGTCGATCGCCACCACCGCGACGGCCCGCATGTGGTCGACGATCTCGCGCCGCGCGCTCCCGCCGCCCGGCATCCGCACCGTGTCCACCCGGACGGAGAATATCCGGCCCTGGAAACGGTCCTCGGTCGCCAGCACCGTGAACCGTCCGTCCGCCGGCCGATCGGCCGCGAACAACGTCATACCCGCTGCTCGACGTTCCGCGAGACGCCCCGCACCGCAGCGGAATCCTGCGCAGCCGCGCCGTCCGACGCAGCAGAAACGCCACGCGATCCATCGATGGCATGCGCGGCATCGATCGGCAGCCGCTCGCCGCGCAGGTACTCGACCGCGGCGCCAACGAACCCGGCGAACAGCGGATGCGGCCGCGTCGGGCGCGACTTGAGTTCCGGGTGCGCCTGCGTGGCGACCGCGAACGGGTGCAGCGACCTATCAAGCTCTACGAACTCGACAAGGCTGCCATCCGGCGAGGTCCCCGACAGGCGCACCCCCGCCGCCTCCAGCCGATCCCGGTAGGCGTTGTTCACCTCGTACCGGTGCCGGTGGCGTTCCGAGACCTTCGTCGCCCCATAGAGTTCCGCGACCATCGACCCCTTCGCGAGCGTCGCCGGGTACGCCCCGAGCCGCATGGTGCCGCCCATATCGCGCTCGCCGGCGACCACGTCCAACTGCTCGGCCATGGTCGAGATCACCGGCTCCGCGCAGCCCGGCTCGAATTCGGTCGAGTTCGCACCGGCCAGGCCCGCCAGGTTCCGCGCGGTCTCGATCACCAGGCACTGCATGCCGAGACACAGTCCCAGCAAAGGGATTCCGTGCGTGCGCGCGTGCGTAATCGCACCGATCTTCCCCTCGATACCGCGGATGCCGAACCCGCCCGGGATCAGCACCCCCTGCACGTCGGCCAGGGCCGCGGCGGCCCCCGCGGGGGTCGCGCACTCGTCCGAGGCCACCCACCGGATACACACCTTCGACCGGTTCGCGAACCCGCCCGCGCGCAGCGCCTCGGTCACCGACAGGTACGCGTCCGGCAAGTCGACATACTTGCCCACCAAAGCGATCTCGACCGTCTCGTCGGGATGGTGGACGCGATCCAGCAGGCGGTCCCACTGCGTCCAGTCGACGTCGTGGAAGCGCGCCCCGAGCCGCCGCACCACGTAGGCGTCCAGCCCCTCGGCATGCAGCACCTTCGGGATGTCGTAGATCGACGGCGCGTCCGGGCAGGCGATCACCGCCTCCGTGTCGACGTCACACATCAGCGAGATTTTGTTTTTCAACCCCTGCGGGATGTCGCGGTCGGAGCGGCACACCAGCGCATCCGGCTGGATGCCGATATTGCGCAGTGCCGCCACCGAATGCTGCGTCGGTTTGGTCTTCAGCTCCCCGGACGGGGCGAGGTACGGGACCAGCGAGACGTGGGCGAAGAACACGTTGTCCCGGCCGAGGTCGTGCCGCACCTGCCGCGCCGCCTCCAGGAACGGCAGCGACTCGATATCGCCTACAGTGCCGCCGATCTCAGTGATCACGATGTCCGGGCGTTTGCCGGTCTCGTCCGGTTCCTCCATCGCATAGATGCGGTCTTTGATCTCGTTCGTGATGTGCGGGATCACCTGCACGGTGTGGCCGAGATACTCACCGCGCCGCTCGCGGGCGATCACCGACGAGTACACCTGGCCGGTGGTGACGTTCGCGTCCTTGGTCAGGTTGCGGTCGAGAAACCGTTCGTAGTGGCCGATGTCGAGGTCGGTCTCGGCTCCGTCGTCGGTGACGAACACCTCGCCGTGCTCGAACGGGTTCATGGTGCCGGGGTCGACGTTGAGGTAGGGGTCGAGCTTCTGCATCGTGACGCGCAGGCCCCGGGAGGTGAGCAGTCGGCCCAGCGAGGACGCCGTCAGCCCCTTGCCCAGCGAGGACGCGACACCCCCGGTGACGAAGATGTGCTTGGTGCGATGGCTGTCTGAACCGGCTCCGGCCAAGGCGACTCCCGTGCTCATCGCGGCGCCCTGCGGCGACCGCTCCACGGGACTTCACTCTAACATCCGGGGTCGATCGGCGGGCTCGGTTGGCGCTCGCGCCGGCCTTTCTGTGCGGCATCTCCAGGTGCCGTCGAGTATGACGTTGATGACGATGTTCGCGCTTCCGCGCCGGGCACCTCCGGACCGCCTGGGCGAACGTCGGCAGTCCGGTCTGAGCCCGCACCGGCCCACGAAGACCGACGCGCGGCCCGGGCATGCATCGGGTCGCATGCCCGGGCCGCGCGCGGGTTGTTACGCGGCGTTACCGCTCAGAGTCAGTGTGCGTGCTTGCGCCGCCGGACCCCGAACACGAGCGCCCCGCCCGCCGCGAGCAACAGCATCGCGACCCCGATCATCGACCACATCGGCACACCGGTGTAGGACAGCGAGCCGCCCGCCCCGAGCACACCGATCGTGACATCCCGGACGATGTGCCGGTTCTCACCGAGTACCTCGACGGTCACCGTCTGCGGGTGGCTGGCGCGCAGGCACACGTGCACCGTGCCGTTCGCGTCCGCCGTCGCGGACAGCTCGTATTGCCCGTCCGGCCCGTTCACCCGCACCGTGACCGTCTCGCCCGGCCGGAAGCCGGTCTCCACCAGATCCACGCACTGGTTCGGCGCCGGCACCGTCGTCGTCAGCGGCGGCTGCGTCGTCGTCGGATGCCCCGTCGTCGGCGTCGTCACCGCCGTGGTCGGTGCCGTCACCGGCGTAGTCGGCGCCGTCGTCGGAGTCGTAGTCGTCTCCGTCGTCCCACCCCCGCCGGTCGGGCGCAGGACCACACCTGCGTCCCACGTCGGGTCGATGCCCTCGGTGGCCTTCACCTGTTGACTCGCGTACTCGTGGGTTAGCGCACCGTTGGACGAATCCAATGTGAAGACGACAGTCCAACCGGAGCTATTGGCGTCGGAGTCCTTGCTGTCATTGGTGTTCGATTGCGCATCCATCGTGGTGAACCGGTACTTTGCGGCCTGTTCCGGAGTCAGCGTGAATTTGATCTTGTAGTCCCCCGCAGGCAACTCGTCGAACATGTAAAGGCCGGCCGCGTTCGTCGTGGTCGCCGGAACCGTGTTGCCGTACACGTCCGTGGCGGCGCTTCCGTCTTTCTTGAACAGCTCAACCTTCACGCCCTCGAGCGGCAGCTCATCGGCATCCTGGATACCGTTGTTGTTCGCGTCGATCCAGGTGTAGTCGCCGACGGCATACGTCTTGCTGAGAGTGTTTGTGAGCATCACACCGACATTCGCCCCGCCCGGCACGGGTGTGATCGTCGCTTTCTTACCGGCGTCGCTGATCAGGACGTTGCTGTCTCCTGGCGTTGCCGGTGCGAACACCGGATCGTGCCACACGCCGTTCGCTGTCGGCAATGTTGCTTCCTCAAGCTCAATCGTCCAACCTGTGCCGAGCGCATGGAGGCCGCTGACCGTTTGGCCATCCTTCACCGTGAGGGTGTACGAGACCGGGCTCATGGGCGAGTCGGTCGGCGGAATCTCTTTCACCTTCACCGTGAAATCGGCCGCGCTAACCCGATCAGCGGCGTCGCCTTCAACGGTCTTTGTGAGCGCGAACGAACCGCTGCTCACAGGAAGTACGCCAGATCCAGTTCCCCACGCGTCATTGCTCAGCTTGACGCTATTGGAGACACCGTTGCCTACACCGGAAAGCGCATTGCTGTATGAAGTGTTGGGCGCATCGACTCCGCCACTTGCAGTGCAGAGTGTGTACGCCACTTTGTATTGGTACTCACGTGAAAAATGCCCGACTGGTGGCGTAATCGTGAACACAATGTCGCTGCCATTTAGCGACACGGTCGTATTTGACAGCAGATCTACGTCCGATTTACCACCGCCATTGACTTGATCGATGGCCTTCACAGTGAGGCCAAGGCGGGTCTTCAGTTCTGCATCAGTCGTGCCGTTCAATCCGTTCGGCGTACAGATCGCTTGCGTGGCGGATGGCGTGTCCGTGAGCGTCAATGGGGAGGTGCCTTCGATCACTTGGCCGGGGATCGTCACCGTCCACCCGATGGTGGTGTTCGCCGGATAGTTGTGGCCATTAATGGTCGCCCCCGTGCCGTTGATGGTCCCGGTCTTGCCGGTCTTCCACGTCGGCATGGTGACTGTGCCTGGTGCGGTGTTACCCTTGATCACGACACTGTTGGTGAATTTGGTGCCGAAGTCTGGAAGCTTATTTGTTGTCACGCACGTTGTGTACGTCACACGATAGACATACGGCGAGTCTTTGAAAGAATATCCAGTACCGCCGGAGTTCAGCGTAATGGTGAAAGCCGTATCGGAAGTTATGCTGTATGTAATATTGGTGTTGTTGGTTATGGTCGCGCCCGAGTTGGGGCCGTACCATTCACCAACGGTAACGCCAAGCCCGTAGTCCGCGGTCGGCAAACATAGCGCCTGATCAGCGCCGAGCGTGTCTGCCAGGTCTACCTGACCGGTTCCCTTGATAAGGCTCCCGGGGATGTCTACGGTCCAGAGAATCTTCTGGTACCGATCGGTTCCTGTGAGCAATGCCCCGGTCTTCACCGGAGAGGGCAGTTCCCAATCCTGAGTCACAGTCTTCGGTCCCGAAGATTGAGTTGATCCACCCTTATCCTTGAACGACGCGCTGTTGTCATACGTCGTTCCTTTAGGATCAATACGGTTTCCTGGGGTGCAGGTGTCGTACGTGATGATGTACTTCGTATTGCTGTCGAACCCGCCCGTGGGTGCCGTCAGAGTGAAGATTGGCTTTGACGGATCGGACTCATTGACGCTGATGCCTGGCGCGGTTGTATTGCGACCCTGCGCGGTCACCGTCGGCGCCGCTGCGCACAGCGTATGCGTCCCACTGCCACCAGTCAGATCGTCGTTGACGGTCACCGTGGGCATCCCTGCGATGTTGTCGCCGCCGATGGTGATAGTCCATTTGACCGACCACTTGTTGCTTTGCAGAGCGCCGACTTTGGTGAACTCAGTCTGCAACGATGACCCGTCGGAAATCGGGCCGCCGGGGAGAGTAACGGTCAGAGGCCCACCGCTCGTCTGGAATTCGACGTGGTCCTCGGTGGTCGTGCCTGTCGCCTTCAGTTGCAGCCCGAACTTGCCACCAACACCCGTCAATGTCGAATGATCACCATTCAGCGTGCACGTCAACACGGTGCTGCTATTCGAGATCACACATGTGCCATAAGTCGGACTAGTCCCCAGGTTGAAGGTTTGACCGTCCGTAAACGTCGACTTAAACACGCTGGGTAATGTCACCGTGAAGTTGTCGCCGTTTTGGGGATTGTCGACTGGCCCCCAATCGCCCGTCAACATCACCGTGTCGCCGACCACCAACGGGGTGTGGGCGCCGCCACTCAGCACGAGGTTCGATACCGGCACCGTCGCAGGCGCGGCGCTCGCTGCACTCGCGCCGACGACGGCGAGGGCAAGGACGAGCGCGAGGGACGTCAGGAGCGCGATCGCCCGGCGGACGCGGGAGCGCGGGGGTGCGGCGAGGTCGATCGGCGGGGTGGAGTGACGGCCCACGGTGTCTCCTTGCGAATTGCTGACAGGTCGACAAAGCCGCGGGCAACGCCCACGGCTGAGGTAGACCGAGCACTCGCTCGGTCCCGACGACGATAACATGGACCGAGTGCTCGCTCGGTCATCATGATGAGCATGCACCGCGGGCTGTGATGTACATCTCATATCGGGTGGGCCACATCAAGGGGCACAGAACCGAGAGTCCACACCCGGCCGACCACGCAACGACATCACCGCGGACAGCGGCAGATCCACGCCGCCGTCAGATGACGATGGCGGCGATCATCTCCTCGATGACGTTCCCGAACACCACGCCCACGTCGCCCCCCGCCGGCCCGAGCATCCACTGCCACTTCCGCCCGTCCCTCACCCCGACGACCGCGCTGGCCATCGCGTCACCATTCAGATCAGCCCGGCCGCGACCCGCCTCGATGTCCTGCCGGACCCCC
>JAFIHI010000156.1 GCA_017848755.1 Nakamurella sp.
AGGGCGGAAGGAACGATCATGGCCGATAGCATCGCGGCAAATGATCTTGGGCACAAGTGACGGTGTTGACTCATCAATATTGCGCGCGCAAGCCTGTCCGTTGAATCATCCAGGATTGCGCGCGTTGGGCGCGTCCGCCGAGCCCGCTTGTCTGGCTTCGGTAGGTCCTGGTGATGGGACTTTCATGAAGCCAACGGCACCCGGTTTCCGCCGTTGGTGGGCACCTGCGCGGCTCGGGTGTTGTGTCGGCTCGTGAAATGTTTCGATTCCGGCTCCGGAGCGCTTGCGGTGGATTTCACGGTCGTCACCGCCGCAGGCGTCGAGCGTCCGGTGACGGCCCGTGGAGGAGGCCACCGACTGAATCGGACGCGACCCCGACCGCAGCTCCCAGTGTCGGTGCCAGGTACGAAGATGAGACCCTGACAGCTGACGACGGGTGGCGACGCCACGATGCACGGCCCCAGGCGGGTTCCGGTTTGGTTACTCACGTGGGCCGATCTGCCTCGCAACACACTTTTCGTGCAGGAGATATCGGACATTCGCACGCTCGTTCGCCCGCCCCGTGACGACGTTCCGTCCGCGTCCATGAGACCAGGAAGACTCCACTCGAGGTGCGTGATCTCGGGCCAACCAACGGTGCTGATGACGTCATGAAGGCATTCCGTACGACGATGAGCATGTATACCCTCGCGGTGGGAGGCTGGCGAGACAGTGGCTACAAGGACATTGACGTCGGAGCGCGATCGCATCGCGTCGGGTGTGGCGATGATGCAGGCGACCGGCCGATTCCGCGCGTTCACGGACCATCTGGACGTCGCGCGCGATGTCGATGGCCGCGTCGTTTCAGCCCACGGTCGCGCAATCCGCGTGACGTCCGTCATCGGCTGGCCTGTTTCCGGGTCACCCTGCGATCACTGGTCGATGGGCAGCCTCGTGGCCGATTCGGAGCGGTCCCAGAGGCCGCTCGCGAGGGCGGGGTCGGCGGCGGACGGGTGTGGCGTCGCCGGACGTCGATCGGCGTAGTAGGCGCCGCTCTGCCAATCCGTGCCGGGGGTGGTGGTGGCCAGCCAGACCAGGGTGTCCGCGCCGCGCTCGGTCGATCGCATCACGCGCCGGATCGGCGAGGTGGTGAACAGCCGGACGCCGGTCGGGCCGGAGTGTCCCCATTGCGAGCGGACCAGCCCCGGATGGAACGCGGCGCTGCTGACCCCGTCCGTCCCCCACCGCCGGGCCAACTCACGGGTGAACAGGACGTTGGCCAGCTTGCTCGCCCGATAGGCGCGCATGGCGTTGTATCCGTCGGTCATGTCCAGGTCGTCGAGCACGATCCCGGCGGTGCGGGCGGCGCCGGCAGCGCTGGAGGTGGTGATGACGGCGCCATGGGCCGCGGCGAGTCGGTCGTGCAGCAGGGTCGTGAGCAGGAACGGGGCGAGATGGTTGACCCGGAAAGTCAGCTCGTGACCGTCGTTCGTGACCGTGCTCCGGTGGCCGGCGATCAGTCCCGCGTTGTTGGCGAGCACGTCGATGCGCGGGTACCGGGCGCTCAGCTCGTTCGCGAGTTCCCGGACGTGGCCGAGGTGGGCGAAATCGGCCACGTGCGCATCGCACCCGAGCTCCGCGGCGATCGCCGCGGTCTTGTCGGGCGAGCGGCCCACGAACACGACTCGATGGCCGCTGTGCGCGAGCGCTCGGTCGGCGAACGCGTCGTGCCGCGCAGGCCTATCGCACATTGATAGCGGTTTTCGGACCTCCCGTATCGGGCGCGATGCTCGGCGGGTTACATGTCGATGCGGCACGACAGGGTCGATTCCCAGCGAGTGGGCCGGGTTCCGCGTGGGTGCACGGCTCGTCATACCCGGCCGAAAGGCCACGCGCATACCGCGTGCCGCCGCGCGTCGATCGCGCTTTTCAGACATTCAGTAATGTCCGCGGTCGCCTGCGCTCGGTAATCTCGTGTCTCGTCACCCCGGTAGGGCCTCCCCCGTGAAGGCCCGCGGCACGAAGGGAGGGACCGCCCGTGTTCGCCACCGTTGACGAGTTGGTCTCGTTCATCTCGGACACCGGCGTCGAGGCGCTCGACGTCCGCTTCTGCGATCTGCCGGGGGTGATGCAGCACCTCACCGTCCCGGCGACAATCGTCGACGCCGAGTTCATGACGGCCGGCATCGCCTTCGACGGCTCATCCGTCCGCGGCTTCCAGGGCATCCACGAATCCGACATGCTGCTGCTGCCGGACCTCAAGACCTGCCGCATCGACCCGTTCCGTCGGCGCCGGACGCTCACGATGAACTTCTTCGTCCACGATCCGCTCACAATGCAGCCCTATTCACGCGACCCCCGCAACGTCGCCCGCAAGGCCGAGCAGTACCTCGCCGGCCCGGGCGTCGCGGACACGGTGTATTTCGGAGCCGAGGCCGAGTTCTACATCTTCGATGACGTTCGCTACGAATCCTCGGTGAACGGCACCTTTTACCGCGTGGACTCGGAATCCGGCGCCTGGAACTCCGGCCGCGAGGAACCAGGCGGCAACCTCGGCTACAAGGTGCGCGCCAAGGGCGGGTACTTCCCCGTCTCGCCGTACGACCACTACGGCGACCTGCGCGACGACATGGTGGCCCATCTGACCAATGCCGGATTCAGCGTGGAGCGGGCACACCACGAGGTCGGCACCGGCGGGCAGGCGGAGATCAACTACCGGTTCAACACACTGCTGGCCGCGGCGGACGACCTGATGTTCTTCAAGTACGTCGTCAAGAACACGGCCTGGGCGGCGGGCAAGTCGGCGACATTCATGCCGAAACCTCTGTTCGGTGACAACGGCTCCGGCATGCACTGCCACCAGTCGCTGTGGGCGGGTGGTTCGCCGCTGTTCTATGACGAGACCGGCTACGGCGGCCTGTCGGACATGGCGCGGCACTACATCGGCGGCATCCTGCATCACGCGCCGAGCCTGCTCGCCTTCACCAACCCGACCGTGAACTCCTACCGGCGGCTGGTGCCCGGTTACGAGGCACCGGTGAACCTGGTGTACTCGTCCCGGAACAGGTCTGCGTGCATCCGGATCCCCATCACCGGGAGCAGCCCCAAGGCGAAGCGGATCGAGTTCCGTTGCCCGGACCCGTCCGGGAACCCGTACCTGTCCTTCACGGCACAGGTGATGGCCGGCCTGGACGGGGTCCGCAACCGCATCGAGCCGCCGGAGCCCATCGACAAGGACCTCTACGACCTCCCGCCCGATGAGGCGGCATCGGTCGCGCAGGTTCCGGCGTCGCTGGACGCGGTGATCGACCATCTCGAAGCGGACCACGACTATCTGCTCGAGGGTGGCGTGTTCACCCCCGATCTCATCGAGACGTGGATCCGGTTGAAGCGCGCCGACGAGATCGACCCGGTGCGGCTGCGCCCGCACCCGTACGAATTCGCGCTGTATTACGACCTCTAACAGCATGACGACCCGTCACGACACCAAGACCTCGACGCGGCCGGCTGGGATGACGACATCGTCCCCCCAGCCGGCCGGTCCGGCGCGCGTCGGCCTCTACGACCCGTCATTCGAGCACGATGCGTGCGGGGTGGCGGCGATCGTCGACGTCCACGGCCGACGGAGCCACGCCGTCATCGCCGATGCGATGACCGCGCTGGTGAACCTCGCCCACCGCGGCGCCGCCGGATCCGACCCGTGCGTCGGCGACGGCGCCGGCATCCTGCTACAGATCCCCGACGACCTGTTCCGCGCGGTGTGTCCCTTCGACCTGCCCGTTCGCGACGAGTCCGGAGAGCCTGGGCAGGCATATGCCGCCGGGCTCGCGTTCCTGCCCGCGGACGGGGCGGAGCGGGCGCGCGCGAAGGCCATGATCCGGGACATCGTCACCAACGAGGATCTGGACCTGATCGGGTGGCGAGCGGTTCCCACCGAACCGGTCGGGTCCGGCGTCGGGCAGGCCGCGTTGGATGTGATGCCGGCGATCGAGCAACTGTTCCTGGCGGCACCGGGCCCGGCCGATGCCAACCCCGTACCCGCCGCTGCAGCGCCGTCCGCCCGGAGCGCCGCCCGACCGCAGGGACTCGCCCTGGATCGGCGCGTCTACGCGGCACGCAAGCGCATCGAGCACGACACCGCCGCGGCCGGCTGCCCGGTGTACTTCCCGTCGCTGTCGGCGCGCACCATCGTGTACAAGGGCATGTTCACCACCGACCAGCTCGCACCGTTCTATCCGGACCTGACCGACGACCGCACCGTGAGCGCGATAGCCGTGGTGCATTCACGCTTCTCGACGAACACGTTCCCCGCGTGGCCGCTGGCCCATCCGTTCCGGTACATCGCGCACAACGGCGAGATCAACACCATCCGCGGCAACCGCAACCGCATGCGCGCCCGCGAGTCGCTGCTCGAAACGGACCTGATCCCAGGCGATCTCGCCCGCGCCTTCCCGATCTGCACGCCCGACGCCTCGGACTCGGCGACGTTCGACGAGGTCCTCGAACTCCTGCACCTCGCCGGCAGATCGCTGCCGCACGCGGTACTGATGATGATCCCCGAGGCCTGGCAATCCAAGCGCGACGTTCATGACGATGTTCGCGGCTTCGCCGAGTTCCATGCCTCGCTGATCGAGCCGTGGGACGGCCCCGCCTGTGTCACGTTCACCGACGGGACCCTGCTCGGCGCGGTGCTCGACCGGAACGGACTGCGACCGGGGCGGTGGTGGCTGACCGCGGAGGGCCGAGTGATCCTGGCCAGCGAATCCGGGGTGCTGCCGATCCCCCCATCGTCGGTCGTCCGGCGCGGACGGCTGGCGCCTGGGCGGATGTTTCTGGTCGACACCGCCGCCGGCCGCATCGTGCCCGACGAGGAGATCAAGGCCGATCTCTCGCGCGCGCACGCCTACCGGGACTGGGTGCAGGCCGGTCTGCTGCGCCTGAAGGATCTGCCCGACCGCCCGCATGCCGCCCCGAGCCACCTGGACGTGCGCCACCGCCAACAGCTCTTCGGCTACACCGAGGAAGACCTGCGCGTCCTGATCACGCCGATGGCCCAGTCCGGCACCGAGGCGATCGGATCCATGGGTGACGACACCCCCCGCGCCGCACTGTCGGAGCGACCGCGGATGCTCTTTGACTACTTCAGCCAGCTCTTCGCGCAGGTGACGAATCCGCCGTTGGACGCCGTGCGCGAAAAGGTTGTCACGAGCATGGCGAGTGTCATCGGCCCGGAGCAGAACCTGCTGACCGCGACGCCCGCCTCCTGTCGGCAGATCTGGCTGCCCACACCAATTCTCGGCAATGCCGATGTCGCGAAGCTGGTGCGCATCAACGACGACGGGGATCTTCCTGCCTATGCGGCCGCGGTGATCTCCGGCCGCTACCGGGTCGCCGGTGGCGGTGGGGCGCTGGCCGCCGCCATCGAACGGGCGCGCGCCGAGGTCGACGAAGCGATCGCCTGCGGCGCCGGCATCATCGTGCTGACCGATCGCGACGCGGACGCCGACCACGCGCCGATCCCGTCGCTGCTGCTCACCTCCGCCGTCCACCAGCACCTGATCCGGACCAAGGCGCGCACCAAGGTGGCGCTGGTGGTCGAGGCCGGCGACGCGCGCGAGGTGCATCACATGGCCCTGCTGCTGGGCTACGGCGCGGGCGCGGTGAACCCGTATCTCGCGCTGGAGACGGCTGCGGACCTGGCCGCCGCCGGCATGCTCGGCGAGGTCGACGCGGCCACCGCCGAGCAGAACATGCTGCACGGGTGGACCAAGGGCGTGCTCAAGGTAATGAGCAAGATGGGCATCTCGACCGTCGGCTCGTACCGGTGCGCGCAGGCGTTCGCCTGCTTCGGACTCGACCAGGCCGTGCTCGACGAGTACTTCACCGGCACCGTCACCCGGACCGGCGGAACCGGAATCGACCGCATCGCGACCGACGCCGCCGCGCGGCACGCGCTGGCGTTCACCCCGAACCCGACGGCCCTGGAACACCGCGGGCTCGAGGTCGGCGGCCAGTACCAGTGGCGGCGAGAGGGCGAACGGCACCTGTTCAACCCGGAGACGGTGTACCTGCTGCAGCACTCGACGCGGACCAAGCAGGAGTCGGTGTTCCGCCGGTACACCGACGAAGTGGAGGAAGGCTACCGCCGGGGCGGCACGCTACGGGGCCTACTCGAGCTACGGACCGGTGTCCGCCGGTCGGTGCCATTGGACGAGGTCGAGCCGGCGAGCGCGATCGTGAAACGGTTCGCCACCGGGGCGATGTCGTACGGGTCCATCTCCGCGGAGGCGCACGAGACCCTCGCGATGGCGATGAACAAGCTCGGCGGCAAGTCGAACACCGGCGAAGGCGGCGAAGACGTGGAGCGCCTGCTCGATCCCTTGCGTCGCTCGTACATCAAGCAGGTGGCCTCCGGGCGGTTCGGCGTCACCAGCGCCTACCTGGTGAACGCCGGCGAGATCCAGATCAAGATGGCCCAGGGCGCGAAACCCGGTGAAGGCGGGCAACTTCCGGGCCACAAGGTCTACCCGTGGATCGCTGCGACCCGCCACGCCACGCCGGGCGTCGGGCTGATCTCGCCGCCACCGCACCACGACATCTACTCCATCGAGGACTTGAAGCAGCTGATCTACGACCTGCGCTGCGCCAACCCCGCCGCGCAGATATCCGTGAAGCTGGTGTCCGAGCCCGGTGTCGGCACCGTCGCCGCCGGCGTGACCAAGGCGCACGCCGACATCGTCGTCGTCGCGGGGCACGATGGCGGCACGGGCGCGGCTCCGCTCACCTCCCTCAAACACGCCGGCCAGCCGTGGGAACTCGGGCTGGCCGAAGTGCAGCAGACGCTTCGGCTCAATCGGCTGCGCACCCAGGTGCGGGTGCAGGTCGACGGCGGTCTGAAGACCGGGCGCGACGTAGTGATCGCGGCGCTGCTGGGGGCGGAGGAGTTCGGCTTCGCCACGGCGCCGCTGGTGGTGGCCGGCTGCGTGATGATGCGCGTGTGCCACCTGGACACCTGCCCGGTGGGGATCGCCACGCAGAACCCGTTGCTGCGCAAGAGGTTTCCCGGCGCCCCCGAGTTCGTCGAGACCTTCTTCCTGTTCCTGGCGGAGCAGGCGCGGGAGCACCTGGCCGCCCTCGGCTTCCGGTCGATCGACGAAGCGGTGGGCCACGCCGAACTGCTCGATGTGTCCGCCGCGGTCGCGGACGGCCGCGCGCGGGGCGTCGACCTGGCCCCGCTTCTCGCCGTCGCGAACGTGGCGGTGGGCCTGCGCTGCACGACACGGCCGAAGCACGACCTGTCCGGGACACTGGACGCCTTCCTCATCGAGAAGGCGATGCCGGCGCTGACCAATGGCGCTGTGGCTGCCAACAACGCTGTGGCCGCCAACAACGCCGTGCCTGCCAACAACGCCGTGGTCACCATCGACGCCGCGATCAACGGCACGGATCGCGCCACCGGCACCATGCTCGGCTCCGAGGTCACCAGGCGCTGCGGGCCAGACGGACTGCCCGACGGCAGCATCGACATCAGGCTCACGGGCACGGCCGGCCAGTCACTCGGGGCGTTCCTGCCGCGCGGTATCGACATCACGCTCACCGGCGACGCCAACGACTACGTCGGCAAGGGCCTGTCCGGTGGGACGGTCGTGGTGCGGCCGCACCCGGACGCCCCTGCGGGCGGCGACGGCCAGGTGATCGCGGGCAACACCATCGGCTACGGCGCGACCTCCGGCACGCTCTACCTCCGCGGTACCGTCGGAGAGCGGTTCGCCGTCCGCAACTCGGGAGCGCTGCTGGTGTGCGAAGGCACCGGCGATCATGCGCTCGAGTACATGACGGGCGGCCGGGTGATCGTGCTCGGCAGGACCGGGCGCAACGTCGCGGCAGGCATGAGCGGCGGGCTGGCGTTCCTGCTCGATGCGGATCCGGCGCTGGTCAACCCCGACATGGTGGAGCTCTCCGGACCGGATGATGACGACACCAACTGGCTCGAGACGACGTTGTACGACTACGCGAGCCGGACGGACAGCCCCCTGGCGAGGTCGCTGCTGAAGGATTGGCCGACCGCCGCCGCCCGTTTCACGCGGATCCTGCCCCAGGACTACGCGCGCGTGCTGTGGGTGCGGCGCCAGGCGGAGGTCGGCGGGCTGACGGACGCCGAGACCGACGCGCTGATCATGGAGAAGAGCCATGGCTGACCCGCACGGTTTCTTGACGTTCCGGCGCGAGACCCCGAAGCGCCGGCCGGTCCCCGAACGCGTCCAGGACTGGCAGGAGATCTATCAGCCGTTCACGGCCCGCCAGACCCGGGAGCAGGCGACGCGGTGCATGGATTGCGGCGTTCCGTTCTGCCACCGCGGATGCCCGGTGGGCAACCTGATTCCGGAGTGGAACGACCTAGTTCGCCTGGACCGATGGGAGGAGGCCTCCGAGCGGCTGCACTCCACGAACAACTTCCCCGAATTCACCGGCCGGCTCTGCCCCGCGCCGTGCGAGGCTGCCTGCGTGGTCGGGCTGGACGACGAGCCGGTCACCATCAAGCTGATCGAGCAGGAGATCGCCGACCGGGCGATCGCCAACGGTGGCATCGCGCCGCGCCCCCCGGAGATCGAGACCGGCCACCGTGTCGCGGTGGTCGGTTCCGGGCCAGCGGGATTGGCGGCCGCGCAACAGCTTCGCCGGGCCGGGCACGCCGTCACCGTCTTCGAACGCGCCGGGCGGATCGGGGGGCTGCTGCGCTACGGCATCCCGGAGTACAAGATGGAATCGTCGGTCCTCGACCGCCGCCTCGAGCAGTTGATCGGAGAGGGAGTCGAGTTCGTCACGGACTGCGCGGTCGGCACCGACCTGCCGGCGGCCGAGTTGCGGGCTCGCTTCGATGCGGTGGTGCTGGCCACCGGCGCCACCGTCGCACGTGATCTCGACCTGCCGGGTCGGCACGCCGGCGGGATCCACCTCGCGATGGAGTACCTGGTCACCGCGAACAAGGCGGTGGAGGGCACCATCCCGGCGCCCACGATCTCCGCCGAGGGCAAACGGGTCGTCGTCATCGGCGGCGGGGATACCGGAACCGACTGCTACGGAACGGCTTTGCGCCAAGGGGCGGTCAGCGTCACGCAGATCGACATCCGGCAACAGCCGCCGCCCACGCGCGATCCGTCGACGCCGTGGCCAACGTATCCGCTGATCCTCCGGGTGGCCGCGGCCCACGAGGAGGGCGGCGAACGCCTCTTCGGCGTCAACTCCACCCTCTTCGAGGAGCAGGACGGCGTGATCAAGGCGATCCACATGCAGGAGGGCAGACGGACCCGCGACGGCTTCATCCCGAATCCGGGGACCGAAACCCGGCTGGAGGCCGACCTGGTGCTGCTCGCACTCGGCTTCGCGGGGCCCGAGACCGACGGCCTCGTCGCCGATCTCGGGGTCGGCGTGACGCGGCGCGGCACCTTGGCGCGGGATGCGCACTACATGTCCGACGTGCCCGGCGTGTTCGTGGCGGGCGATGCCGGCCGCGGCCAGTCACTCATCGTGTGGGCCATCGCGGAGGGGCGGTCGGCGGCCACTGGGGTCGACGCGTATCTCGCCGGCGCGTCGGCCCTGCCCGCGATCGCTGAGCCCACGGCAAAGCCCCTCGCCTGACGCCGCGCCCTGCCCGCCACTGTGCGCAGATTGCTACGATTGCGCACATGACGACCGTTTCCTCGCGTGACCTGCGCAATCACACGGCAGAGGTGCTTCGGCGCGTCGCCGAGGGCGCGCGCGTGACGATCACCGTGCACGGCGAGCCCATCGCGGAGGTTGCTCCGGTCCATCGCGCCCGGCCACGCCTGTTCAACAAGGCGGATGTGCTGGCCCGCATCCTGCCGCGCCAAGCCGATCCCGGCCTCGCCGCCCAACTCGAAGATCTGGCCGGCGATACCACGCGCGATCTGGACGCACTGTGACCACCGCGCCAGCGGTACTCGACACCAGCGTGTTCATCGCCCGGGAATCCGGCCGACCGGTCGACGCGTCCGCGATCCCCGATACCACGGCTGTCACCGTCATCACGATTGCCGAGCTCCACGCCGGTGTGCTCGCCGCGCCGGACATTGCCACACGATCACGACGCCTGGCCACACTCGACGCCGCGTCCGGTGTCGACCCGCTCCTGGTGGGCGCCGACGCCGCCCGGCACTGGGCTGAGCTTCGCGTGCGCCTGGCGGAGCAGGGCCGGAGCGCGAAGATCAACGACCTGTGGATCGCCGCGATCGCGATGGCCGAGGATATGGACGTTGTCACGCAGGACGCCGACTTCGACCCGATCGAAGGCGCCGGCGGGCCGCGGGTGATCCGGGTCTGATCATCGGACGCGCCGCCGCCCCCGGTGATGTTCCGTGGAGCCCGCCGTCGCGGACTCGCCGTGGAGCCTGGTCGCCGGGCGAGCGGGCGTACCGTGGGCGGCACCGGAGCTGCCGGACCGGGCGGAGAACCTGTGCGGTTCCCGGTATCCGGCGGCGGACGATCCAAGAAGCGGTCCAGATGAGCGTTCACGAAGCCTCCCCGGCGATCGACGGATCGGGCCGGCCGGATGCCGCGCGCCGCATCGGCCGAAGGTTCGCGGCCGTGATCGGCATCGTCGCCGCCGGGTTGACGCTCGCGATCGCGCAGCTGCTGGCGGACGTGGCGGCGTGGATCTCCCTGCTTCCCGCCGCGGCGGCACCGTTCGACGCGTTGGGCGCGGTCGCGATCGACCTGACGCCGGGCGTGGTCAAGGAGTTCGCGATCGGGATCTTCGGGCACGCGGACAAGGTCGCGCTCGGCGTCGTCATGATCGTGGTCTTCGCCGGTGTCGGAGCCGCGATCGGGCTGCTTGCGCGCGCCGTCTTCTGGGTGGGGGCGCTGCTCGGCCTCGCCATGCTGACCGCGACGGCCGTCGCCGTGCTCACCCGGCCCGGTGCCGGGGCGGCCGGCATCCTGCCGCTGGTGATCGGGGGCGCCGTCGGGCTCGGCTATCTGCACCGGGCACTTCGCCCGGCCGAGGACCCGTACCGCGACATTCACCGCGGCGCACGGGAAGCGGCACCCGACACCGGCAGCATCGCGCCGCCGCCCATCCCCCAGTCATCAGAGCATCCGATCGACCGCCGCCGGCTCGTCAAGATCGCCGGACTCGGCGCGGTCGCCGCCGCCCTCGCCGCGGTCGCATCGCGATTGGTACCCACCGTCGCCGACGTCGAGGCGAATCGCGCGGCCGTCCGACTGCCGAAGGTCACCGGATCCTCGACGGCGCCGCCCCCGACAGCACCATCGCTGACGGGAGCGTCGTCTACCGCACAGCCGCCCGGCGCCGGAGCGAGTGGATCGGCGTCATCGGCGATTCCCGTCGCGCAGCCGGCAGCCGCGCCCGCGACGGTGCCACCCGCCCTGCCGGCACATATCGACCCGGACGTGCCGGGACTGACGCCCTACGTGACGCCCGACGCATCGTTCTACCGGGTCGACACGGCATTCACGCTGCCGCGGGTCACCACCGAGGCGTGGCACCTGAAGGTGCACGGCATGGTGGAACGCCCGTTCACCATCGGCTGGTCCGACCTCATCGCCATGCCGCAGATCGAGCGCTGGATCACGCTCACCTGCGTCTCCAACTGGGTCGGCGGGAATCTCGCCGGCAATGCCGCCTGGCAGGGCGTGCGGATCGCCGATCTGCTCGCCCGCGCCCGGCCGATGATCGGTGCGGACTGCGTGTACTCGACCAGCGCGGACAACTTCACGGTGACCACCCCGCTGGAGGCGCTGATCGACGGGCGGGACGCGATGCTGGCCATCGGAATGAACGGCCAGCCGTTGCCGATCGACCACGGGTTCCCGGTGCGCATGGTCGTCCCGGGGCTGTACGGCTACGTGTCCGCCACCAAGTGGGTGGTCGACATGGAGGTGACGAGATTCGTTGATGTGACGGCGTTCTGGACCGAGAACGGCTGGGCTCCGCAGGCGCCGATCAAGACCGCGTCGCGTATCGACACGCCCGGATATGACGTCTCTCTCGGGCGGGGCATCGTCCCGGTGGCCGGGGTCGCCTGGGCGCAACACCGCGGCATCGGCGGCGTCGAGGTGCAGGTCGACGACGGGTCTTGGCGCGCAGCGGATCTCGCCGGCGCGGCGTCGAAAGACACCTGGCGGCAATGGGTCTACCGATGGGACACGACACACGTAGCCTCGGGCCCCCACATGCTCCGCTGCCGTGCCATCGATCTGGCCGGCGCGGTCCAGACCGCCGCGGTAGCGCCTCCGGCGCCCGACGGCGCTACCGGGTACCACACCGTCACCGTCGCGGTCCGGTAGCCGGTGCGTCGGTGGCGCGCTGCGCTGCGCAGCCCGCGACCCCGAGGGCGTCAGCCGCTGACGGTCGGCCCGATCTCCTCGGGCGTGAGGACGACGATGCATCGCCTCTCCCGCTCCATCGCCGCTCGGTACTCGTCCCAGTTCTCGTGTTCGCCGGCGGCGCGGCGGTAGTACTCGACGAGCAGGTCCATCGCGCTCGGCAGGGAGATGATCTCGACCGGCCCGGTGACCTGCATCCATTCGCCGAAAAAGGAGTCGCGCAGCACGCACACTGTGGCTCGCGGGGTGCGCCGCAGGTTGCGGGTCTTCACGGCGGTCTCACGCGTGGAGATCAGAATGCGGCCGGCCTCATCGGCCACCACGAGCACCGGCGAGAGTTGCGCGTCGCCGCTCGCCCGCTTTGTCGCCAGCACGGCGTGATGGTTCGTAGTCACGAAGTCGGCGATTCGGGAGGCGTCCATCCCTACGGTCTACCAGAGCAGGCGGGGTCGCTTCACGCCGCCGCCTGCGTCACCGTCAGGCGTCGCGGACCAGGATCGCGCCGCACTCCGGGCAGCGGGCCACCGTGTCGTCCGCCGCCGATCGGATCTCTTCGAGCGATTGCCGGTCGAGTGCCATCTGGCAGCCACCGCACCGGTCCCCGACCAGCGCCGCGGCGGCCACCTTGCCCGCGCCGCGCACCCGGGTGTAGATCGCGAGCACATCGGGGGGCACATCCGCCACCAGCGTCGCGCGCTGCGCGGCGAGTCGGGCGATCTCGTCGTCGATATCCGCCCACCGATCGTTCCGCCGCACGGTCGCGGCCTCGACGTCGGCGGTGATGGTGGCCAGCTCCGACTCGACCGCGGCGAGCGCCGCTTCGGCCACCTCACGCCGCTCCATCAACTCGAGCGCCTCGTCCTCCAGCGTGGACTGCCGCCGCGCCAGTGACTCGACCTCGCGTTGCAGGCTCTCGAGTTCCTTCGATGCGGCGCCCCCCGACGTGAGCCGCTCGTTGTCGCGTGCCGCCCGCGCCCGCACCGAGTCGATCTCGGCATCGAGTTTCCTTGCGGCAGTATCGATATCGCTGACCTCGGCCTGGGCAAGCGCGATCTTCCCCGCCAGTTCGGCCGCGCGCTTCGATCCATCGGAGATGACGCCGATTTCGGGCAACGTGCCACGGTCGTGTGCGGCAGCATCAGCCAGTCGGTCGGTGGCCGCGAGCTGCAGCAGCGCGCGCCTGGCGGCGAGGTCGGCAGTGGGCACGGGCAGCGCTCCTTCGGCAGGGTCATTCAGGTCGTCACAGTCGTTCAGGTAGTCACGGCCGGCACCGTGAGCTCGTGAATCCGGCACGGCGATGCGGGCTGGCCGCTCGCCGGTGCCGGGCCCAGGGCTCACCGAGATGGTATGCGGCGGCCGCCCGTCAGGGCGCGAGCGGCGTCATAAACAGTCCCGTCATCGCCGCGTCATCCCAACACAATCACAGCCGCATCACCGCCGCGCGTCCTGCTCCCCCGCGACGTGGACCGTCCATGCGTCGGTGCGCAACGTCGAGACGGTGGTCGCCACCGCCGCGCCGAACGCCGCCTCGATCACGGCCGCGGCCCGCGCCAGCCACGGCCATTCCCCGGCCCAGTGCGCCACGTCCACCACCGCCGGCCGAGCCGGATCCGCCACATGCTCCGCCACGACGTGATGCGAAAGATCCGATGTGACATAGACATCGGCGCCGGACGCGGCTGCCGACGGGAGTTCGGATCCGCCTGCCCCGCCGCACACCGCGACGACTTGGACGACGCGATCGGGGTCGCCGGCCGCGCGCACCCCCCAGGCGGTCGCGGGCAGGGCCGAGGCGACATGGGTGGTGAACGCGGACAGCGTCATGGGCGCCGGCAACCGGCCGAGGCGGCCCAGCCCCTCCCGCACCCCGCCCGCCGGCGCCACCGGCGCCATCTCGTACACGTCGAACGCGGGCTCCTCGTAGGGGTGCGCGGCGCGCAGGGCGGCGACCACATCGGCGCGGTGCGCGGGCGGCAACACCATCTCGACGCGCGCCTCGGCGACCCGCTCCGCCACGCCCACGGCTCCGATGGCCGGATGCGCTCCCGGCATCGGGGTGAACCGGCCCTCGCCGGCGGAGACGAAGGCCGCCTCGGTGTAGTCGCCGATGGTCCCCGCCCCCGCGGCGGCCAACGCGGACACCATCGCGTCGGCGTGGTCGACGGGCACGAACACGACGACCTTGTCCAGCGCGGGCGGCGTCACGGGCACCAGCGGTACCGCATCGACGAGCCCGAGCGCCTCGGCCAAGGCGTCGTTCACCCCACCCCGTGCGCGGTCGGCGTTCGTGTGCGCCGCGACATGCGCGATACCGGAACGGATCAGTGTGTGCAGCAGCGAGCCCTTCGCCGTCGAGGCCGCAACCGACTGCACCGGCCGGAACAGTAGCGGGTGATGGGTGAGCAGCAACTGCGCGCCCACGTCGCGGGCCTGCCGGACGGTCACCGGGTCGACGTCCACGGCCAGCAGCACATGCCGGACCTCGTCGTCGGGGTCGCCGCAGGTCAGGCCGATTCCGGTGTCCCACGGCTCGGCCAGCCGCGGCGGGTAGGCAGCGTCCAGCGCCGCGAGGACCTCGGCCAGCCGCACGCCCATGGCGATCCCCTTCCCGATGCCGCCTCCGAGCCCTCAGTCTGTCAGGCCACAATGGTCGGGTGCAGCACGATCCCGGAACAGCGTCATATCCGTCATCTTCGCGGCGTCCCCCTGTCGAACCGCTGAAGGTTCTCGTCGTGTGCAGCGGAAACATCTGCCGCTCCCCCATGGCCGAACAGGTGCTGCGGCGCGCGTTCGCGCGGGCGGGGTTCGACGGGCGGGTGACGGTCGCGTCCGCAGGCACGGGCGATTGGCATGTGGGTCAGGCTGCCGCCGAGCCCGCCCGTCGCATCCTGGCCGGCGCTGGCTATCCGGCCGATCACGTCGCGCAGCAGGTGACGACGCAGCTGGTCGACGACGCCGCGCTGGTGCTCGCGGCGGACCGCGGGCACTATGCGACGCTGCGCCGAATGGCTGCGGACCTGTCGACCGTGCATCTGCTGCGCACGTTCGATCCGGACGCGGACGGCGACGAGGTCCCCGACCCGTACGGCTCCGCCGATGCCGCGTACCGGGAGGTGCTCGCGATGCTCGAATCCGCCGCGCCGGGGATCGTCGACACCGTGACGGCGCAGCTGGCATCGGAACCGCGGCGGCGAAGTTGACGTGAGCCTGATATGAGCCGCTTCTCCGAGCAGCAGGCCGCGGCTGGGGCATCGACGCTGCGGCGGCTGAGGTTCCTGATCACGCCGCGGTGGATCGCGATGATCCTGGCCGTGACGGCGTTCACGCTGTCCGCGTTCATGTTCCTCGCGCCATGGCAGTTCTCCCGGAGTCGGCAACAGGATCAACAGAACGCGCAGATCGCCGCGGCCATCGCGGCGGCGCCGGTGCCGATCTCACGGCTGATGTCCCTCGATTCGCAGCCGCCGGCCGACGCCATCTGGCACACCGTCACCGCGACCGGCAGATTCGACGCCACCAAACAGGCGTACATCCGGCTGCGGCAGGACAATTCCGGCAGCCCCGCCTCGGAGGTCGTGGTGCCGCTCGTGATGGCCGACGGCACGTCGGTGCTGGTGGACCGCGGCTACGTGTCCTTCACGAGCGTTCAAGCGGCCGCGCCGCTGCCGCCCTTGCCGTCCGGCACCGTGACGGTGACGGGGCGGGTGCAGGCGGACCTGGTCGACCCCAAACACCGGCCACCGGTCACCGCACCCGACGGCCGGGAGCAGTACCTGGCCACGAACTCGGAGTTGGCGGGGCCGGGTCGCGTCTACCGCGGATACATCCAGCTCACCCCCGACTCGCCGGCCGTGATCCAGCCGATCGCCTTGCCGCAGCAGGATTCCGGCCCGTTCTTCTCCTACGCCCTGCAGTGGATCGGATTCGGCATCATCGCGGTCCTGGGCATCGGGTACTTCATCTACCGGGAGTTCTCCGATCCGGTGAGCGGGGACATCTACGTCGGACCGAACGGCGATGGGGCCGCCGACGTCACCGGTGATGCGCACCGTGATGCAGTCCGTGATGCTGCCAATGGTGCCGCTGGTGTCGCCGGCCCGGTCGCCGGGGGCGGCGAAACTGCCGGGGATGACGCTGTTCTCGCGACAGGCGCGGCGGTCGGCCACGCGGACGATCATGCCCGCGGGACCAAGCGCGGTAGGCGGGCCCGGTTCGACAAGTCCCAGCTCTATGACCAATGACCCCGGCGCGGTGCCGATGCCGCCCGACGGCCGCACCGAATCCCCGGCGCAGGCGACGACCGTCACCGTTCGCGGAAGCCGTTCAGGCCGCCGCGTGGGGGATCGAACCGTTCCACGACGAGGGTGACGGCTCCCGGTGTACCGGGGCCGCGCAGCAGTGCCAGCAGCCGCTCGCAGGCCGCCCGCGGACCCTCGGCGATCAACTCGACCCGGCCGTCGGGCTTGTTCGCAGCGCTGCCGGTCAGGCCCAGTTCCAGCGCCCGGGCCCGCGTCCACCAGCGGAAGCCGACGCCCTGCACTCGTCCGTGCACCCAGGCGGTGAGCCGCACCGGGTCGTTCGTCATGGGAGTCCTTCCGAGTCTGATGCGCCCATCACTGCACCGCTATCGACCGTAGCGCCGCGCTGGTCCGTGGCGCCGACCCCTGTTCCCGACGGTGCACTTGACTATGACGTCATGTAAGTGGCAATATGACGTCATCTTGACGTCATATACGGATTGGAGCGATGCAATATGACATCACCTGACGCTGCCTGTGGTGCGGTGATGATCCGCACGCGGGGTCTGGCGAAGACATATCGCACGCGGCGCCGGACCGTGGAAGCGGTGCGCGGCGTGAGCTTCGATGTGTCGGCCGGCGAGATCGTCGGATTCCTAGGCCCTAACGGTGCCGGCAAGACCACCACCCTGCAGATGCTGACCACGCTCGCTGAGCCGTCCGCGGGCGAGGCGACCGTCGCCGGCCACGACCTGCGGACCGACCCGGTCGGCGTGCGCCGCTCGATCGGTTACGTCGCCCAGGGCGGCAGCGCCGGCAGCGATGCCCGCGTGGCTGAGGAACTCGCGTTCCAGGCCCGGTTCTACGGGCTGCCCGAAGACGTCGCGCGCGAGCGCACGGCGCTGCTGCTCAGTCAACTCGAACTGGGCGAGCTCGGCGGCCGAGACGTGAAGACCCTCTCCGGCGGGCAGCGACGCCGGCTAGACATCGCGTTGGGGCTGGTCCACGGCCCGTCACTGGTCTTCCTCGACGAGCCGACCACCGGCCTGGACCCGCAGAGCCGCTCGAACATGTGGGGGCACATCGCGAGCCTGCGCAACGATTTCGGCACCACGGTGTTCATCACCACGCACTACCTCGAGGAGGCGGACGCGCTCTGCGACCGGATCCTCGTCATCGACGACGGCCGGATCGTCGCGGAGGGCACCCCTGACGCGCTCAAGAGCCAGGTCTCCGGCGACCTGGTGGCCGTGACCGTCGCGGGCGACCCCCGGGCGGCGATCGCAATCGCCGACCAGTACGCCGCCGGGGCACCCGTCGAGGTGGCCGACCACACCGTGAGTTTCCGCGTGCCGCAGGGCGAACGGGTCGTCGTTGACCTGCTACGACAGCTCGACGCGGCCGGGATTGAGCTGGACGGGCTGTCCGTGCAGCGGCCGACGCTCGATGACGTGTTCCTGACACTCACCGGGCGCAGCCTGCGCGACGACTCCACACCGAACCACACGAAAGACGAGGCAGCGTGACATGACCACTCCCACGACTGCGACCGCGAGCATCACCACCTTCCGGACGGTGGCGGCACCTGCCGGGTCGTCCGTGCTGCGCGACACCGCCCTGGTGTTCCGCCGGGCACTACGGCTGAGCCTGCGCAACCCGGTGTGGACCGTGATGGGCCTCGCGCAGCCGCTGCTGTATCTGTTCTTCTTCGGCCCGCTGCTGACCAAGCTGACCAATGTGCCCGGCTTCCCACCCGGCAACCCGTGGCAGATCTTCGTCCCGGCGATCATGGTCATGCTGGGCCTGTTCGGGGCCGCTTTCGTCGGCTTCGGGCTGGTGTCGGAATGGCGCGACGGGGTGATCGACCGCATGCGGGTGACCCCGATGAGCCGTTTCGCACTGCTCGCCGGCCGGGTACTGCGCGATGTCGTGGTGCTCACCTCCCAGGCGGTGCTGCTGGTGCTGGCCGGTCTCGCCATGGGGCTTCGGGCGCCCGTCGGCGGGATCGTGGTCGGGATCGTGTTGGTCGCCGTGATGGGCGCCACCATGTCCGCGACGTCCTATGCGGTGGCGCTGATCCTGAAGAGCGAGGATGCTCTGGCGCCGCTTTTGAACGGTGTGCTGCTGCCGGTGATGCTGCTGTCCGGGATCATGCTGCCGATCAGCCGTGGATTCGCACCCAACTGGCTGTACGACGTGTCCCGGATCAACCCGATGTCCTATGTGGTGGAGGGCGCACGCGCCGCGTTCCTGAGCAACTTCGACGGCCACCAGTTCTGGGTGGGGTTGGGCGTCGCCGCGGCGCTGGCGGCCCTCGGCGTGGGGTGGGCGACCCGGACTTTCACCCGCCAGTCCAGTTGAGTCCGGCCCCCTGTAGCCGAGCGGGTTTATTGTCCGAGGGCTGACCCACAGTTCCGGCATGCCGAAGCCGCCTGACCGGACACTTCCGCGATGCTCGCAATATCCCGAAAGCCGCTTTTGGTTGGCCCGAGGCGGCTGACTTGCGATGCGGAAGGCTGGAGGACGTGAGGGGCGTCAAACGATGAGAGAAGCTGTCTGGATCGCGTAAGCAACGATCAGCACAGCACCGAGCACGGCCAGGGTCCACGACAGACCGCGACTGTCTACGCGTCTGACTACCACGTTGACGATGACGCCCACCACGACAGCGGCGGCGAGCGCGCCCCAGGTCGATAGCCCATGTCCGCAAGGTACGGCGTAATGGAAGTAGGAGAAACAGCGCGGCGGGTCGACGGTCACTACCGTCAGCGGCCAAAGGAGCACGTTAACCACGGCACCCGCTGCCGCAGCCATGAGGAGGGTTGGCCAAATCCCTTTTCGCCACTGCATCAATTTAGGTTTCGTCATTTCGATGCATCCGTCCCCCGCGCTCACCGACCGTTTCGATTTGCGGCCGTTTAGTCTCAGACGGGCTTGGTCTCGTCATCGGTTGCATCGTCGAACGATATGGAAGCCGAACATTCCTGGGACGGGAGAACCTGACAGACGCGACTGCGGGTGAACACCTCAGTGAACACCTCTGTGTCGGGTTGGATTCTCCTTCACTAACGCACGGCGGCCGCCGCGGGCAACGTTGGTATCGTTCGCCGAAGCCGAGGGACGACCCGCTCTCGCAGGTGACTGCGTGCTCGGCCATGCCGTCGTCCACGCTCGTAGCCAGCGCATCCCCGTCGCGTTCGGAACGAAATGCTGCGTCGATAAGACCCACTCGGATACAAGGGGGCCAGTCAGCGTGTCGGCGAGCGCCCCGCGCGCTGGCAGCGGGGGCAGAAGAAGGACGAACGGTTCATGAACGGCACCCGCCGGATGGGGGTGCCGCAGCGGCGGCAGGGTGCCCCGGCGCGGCCGTAGGCGTTGAGCGATCGGTCGAAGTAGCCGGATTCGCCGTTGACGTTCACGTAGAGCGCGTCGAACGAGGTGCCGCCCGCCTCGAGTGCGGACCGCATGACGGCGATGGTGGCGTCGATGACGGCGCCGGCCGCTCGGGCCGACAGGCTGTCGGCGGGCCGGTCGTAGCGCAGCCGCGCGGTCCATAGGGCCTCGTCGGCGTAGATGTTGCCGATGCCGGACACCACGGTCTGGTCCAGCAGCACCCGCTTGATGCCGCTGTGCTTGCGGCGGATCGCCGCGACGGTCCGAGTCCGATCGAAGGCGGGGTCCAGCGGATCGCGCGCGATATGCGCGATGGGGGCGGGCAGGTCGGCACCGCCGGGTACGAACATGAGCCCGCCGAAGGTGCGCTGGTCGACGAAGTCGACGATCCGGCCCGCGGCGGTCAGGTCGGTGCCGCCGGTGCTTTCCGTGCCGCCTGCGCCCGCGGCGCCGCCCGCGCTGCCCGCCAGCCACAGGCGGAGACGGGTGTGCGGACCCAGAGCCACGTCACGAGTACCGCCTGGGGCATGGTGGCTCGCACCGTCATCAGCACAGCCCACGTCATGCACGCGGAATTGCCCGCTCATGCCCAGGTGCGCCAGCACGGCGTCGCCGCCGTCCAACACCCACCACAGGTACTTGCCGCGCCGCCGGACGTCTATGACGATGTGTCCGGCCACAGCCGCCGCGAAATCCGCAGGCCCGGCGAGATGACGGCGCACCGAACGCGGTCCGAGGGCGCCGATGATGTCGACCGAGACCACCGTGTGGCCGATCAGCGCCGCCGCGAGCCCGCGCCGGACGATCTCGACCTCAGGAAGCTCCGGCACGGCGCTCCGCGACAGCATCGGCTGCGTCAAGGTCGGCTGCGTCAGGATCGGCACTGTCATCGACGGCTGTGCCGCTCGCAGTATCGCCGTCGAGGATCGCCCGATAGGCCTGGGCGGCGGCCAGTTGCTCCGCCTGCTTCTTCGTGTGCCCCGTGCCGGCACCGAGCACTTCGCCGCCCACCGAAGCACGCGCGGTGAACGTCTTGTCGTGATCAGGGCCGGACTCATCGACCGTGTAGACGGGCACGCCGGCGCCGGTACTGGCCGACAGTTCCTGCAGCGAGGTCTTCCAATCCAGCCCGGCGCCCAGCCGCGGCGCCGCGATCAACAGGTCGTGGAACAGCCGTAGGACCACCGCGCGTACCGGCTCGAGCCCGTGCTGCAGGTACAGCGCACCCAGCAGTGCCTCGACCGCATCCGAGACGATCGACGCCTTCGACCGGCCGCCGGTGAGTTCTTCGCCGCGGCCGAGCAGCAGCAGATCGCCGAGACCCAGGCTCGCACCTACCGCGGCGAGCGCATGCATGTTGACGATCGACGCCCGCAGCTTCGCGAGCTGCCCCTCGGGCAGGTCGGGATGGTCACGGTACAGCTGATCGGTGATGACGATGCCCAGGACCGAGCCACCCAGGAACTCGAGCCGCTCATTCGTCGGCAGCCCCCCGTGCTCGTAGGCGTACGAGCGATGGGTGAGTGCCAGTTCCAGGGCGTCGGCCTCCAGGTCCAGTCCGACACGCCGCAGGAGCGTCGACCGCTGGCCGCCGAGGGTGTGCGATGCCGCAGGCGCCCCTGGGACCGAGTCAACCCCGGGGTCGGTCATGGGGTGAGGTTCAGACCTCGACAACAATCCGACCGTCGTACTGACCGCAATTCGGGCAGGCGACGTGCGGGGGCTTGGGCTCCCGGCACGCACGGTTCGAGCACGCCACGAGCGTGGGGGCGGTCGTCTTCCACTGTGCTCTGCGCGCGCGCGTCGTTGCGCGGGACTTCTTCCGCTTCGGTACGGCCACGGTTACTTCCCCTTCGTATCCTTCATCATGGCGAGCGCAGCCCACCGAGGGTCCATTGTCTCATGCCGGTGATCGGGCCCGACGCCATCCATCCGCTCGCCGCAGACCGGGCACAGTCCCGGGCAATCAGGCCGGCACACCGGGATCGCCGGCATCGCGAGCACCAGTTCGTCGTGGATGAGCGGGGCGAGATCCGCGGCCTCGTCGACCAGACGCGGAACCTCGTCCGGGTCGGTCGTCTCGGCGGTGGCGGAGTCGGGGTACGCGAACATCTCTCGGAAGGTCGCGACGAGAGGTACCTCGATATCGCAAAGGCACCGTGAGCACGAGCCCACCGCGAGCGCGGACACCTCGCCGGTGACGAGCACTCCTTCGGCCACGGACTCCATCAGGCCGGTGACCGACACCTCAGAGCCGCCCGGCACTTGGAGGACGCCGGACACGGTGTGGTCCGGCGCCGGACCGTGAATGTCCAGGCGATGCGCGAGGCCCGGACCGTCGTGTTTCGACAGGCCGATCGCCCTGGTGTCGATGACCCAGGGCGATGCGGCGCGTAGGTGGGCGTCAGGCATGACTCTCTCGCGGTGGGGTAGCGGGCACGCCCCGGGCTCGCCGAACCCGAGGCAACCGCTCCAGAGTAGTCGAAAGTCGTCCGCGAGCCCAATCGCCCGGACTCCGCGGTCGGACGCTCACGGCACCAGTCGCAACATCCCCGTCGCTTGGTACGGCACGTAGATGTTCCCGAACTCGTCGGCGGCGATGCCGCCGTTGGACGCTCCGGCGAACAACACCCGAACCTGATCCGATGCACCACTGATCAGGCCGACGGAATCGAACGCGAATACCCGACCGCCCGAGTTCCCGTAGATCGTGTGGCCCACTCGAGTCAGCGCTGCCGACGTGGCACCGTTCAGATCGGGGAATATCTGCCGGGAGTAGATCCATTCCAGCGTCTGGGGGTTGAGCCCGAACAGCCAACCCTGTGCGTAGAACCACACGGTGCCATCAGCACCGGTCTCCGCGGCCCCGACCGCGGCAATGTTGCTGACCGGCAGATCGACGGTAAAGGTGCCGTCCGTCGCCTCGTCATATCCGAGGACACGTGCCTGGCTCGTCACCGGGGGACCCGTTCCGGTGCCGCCGAAAATGGTGGTGCCTGCGAAGATTCGACTTCCTGAGCCCGCGATCGCCACCACCGATTGCTGGCCCGCGATGTCGAAGTTTCGCGCGGTCTTGGCTACGGGGTCGAAGACGCCGAAGGCACCCGACCACTTGCCGTATTCCGCTTGGCTGCCGTAGTAGATCCGGCCGTGATAACCGAGCATTCCGTACGGCCGGTCCTGCGGATCGGCGGTCGGCGGCACGTTGCATTCGTCCACCGGCCTATCGCCCGGAACGAAGGTGCTCGGGTTGAACGAGCGGATGGTGGCGCCCGGGTACACGCCCTGATAGATCCGATCGCCGAGAACCGTCATCGCTTCGGCCTGCCCGCCCGCCCCGAAGGAGACGTGCCGGTCCGACCGCATGGGGCTCTCCGCACCGAGACCGCCGGTCAGGTAGCCGTTCGTCCAGATGCGCCCGTGCGGCCCGGCGACCATGGAATTGATGGTGACGTCCGCGGACGGCAGACCGGACGCCTGCCAACGCACGAACCTTCCGGTCTGCGGATTGTACTGCGCGGCAACGCCGTTGGAGTCCATGCCGATGAGCGTCTCACCCGGCCAGGCGGCGTCACCGAGATCGATGAAATCCCATTCACGCGCCGCAATCTGGGCCGGCGCAGTGTCGATCTTCGTCTCCGTACCGGTCGCCAGATCGAAGCTGTACAGGACGCTCTGCGTCACCATCGGGTCGGTGGTGCACGCGGGCGGCGGCGGCGTCTCGGCCGATTTGACGTCCGCCTTGGTGTAGTACACCTTGCCGTCGTACACCGTTGACGATCCGTTGAACACGACGCCCTTGATGTCCCCGACCACACTCGCTGTCAGCTGCCCGGCCCCGTCCCGGGCGACCTTGAAGATGACTAGATGATCTCGCCCGTCGCTGTACGCCGGCCCGATCCAGGCCATCACATAGCCGGGCGAGGCCGTCATCCCGTAAACCCAATTCGACGCGCGAACCTCCGGGCTGGTCAGCCCGATCAGGTCGGTGCACGGCGTGTCGACCGCGGTGCATGCCATCACGTGGGCGCCGACGCCCGTCCCGGCGAACACCGTCGTGGTGGTCGGTTCGTACGCCACACTACGGGTGTACTGCAGTCCCGGAACGACTCCGTTCGCCGGACCGATGCGGGACACCCCCTCGCCTGGGACGTACGTGAAAACCCGTCCACCTGATCCCAAATGCATTCCGCCGTAGACCGTGCCGTCGGTCGCGATGGAAAGCCCGTAGATCACGTCCTGACCCCAACTGGGCATCCCGATCTTCGTCATCGTCGGGTCGCCGAAGTGCCACGAATACAGCGACGCACTCCGGTAGGTGCCCACGTACACGGTGCCGTCCGGGGCCTGCGCGACGGTCCACCCGCCGGCCGCACCGGGTATGGGGATGCTGCGGACCACCGCCTGCGACTGGGCATTTATCTGCATCAAGTAGCCTGGCTGGCCTTCACCGACTCCGAAGATCACCGGGCGACCGTTCTCGTCGCGCCCGGCCGTCGTGGCGTAGATGACGGTGGGCTTGCGGATCTGGGTGCCCAGGCTGGTAACGGCGGCGGTGAACAGGACATTGTCGAAGCGCGCCGTCTTGTGGGCGCCCAGCTCGATCGCGGCCGTGGCAGCGAGGTTCGGTGCGGTGGCATCGAACCGGGTGGCGCCGTGATGGACAGACCGATCGGTCCAGTCGAACCCAATTTGCTTGCCGGACTGGTCGTACCAGCGCACACCGACCGAGGTGAGGTCCTTCGAGGTGATGGAAACGAACACCGAGTACCGCACCCCGGGGCTCACCGCGACCGGTGTGCTGACCGCACCGGAATTGACGCACGGCGGTTTCCCGGCGAGGAGCAGCGCCGCGGTGCCGTCCGTCACCCCGGAGGTGTCGGTGGTCAGCACGCCCCGGCAATTCTTGCTGGCCGGCTCGTTCTGCCCGTTGGAGGGCCGCCAGCCGTCCACTCCGGATTCGAAGGAATGGTTGACGATCAGGATGTCGCCGTTCTGGACGGCGGGGTCGGCAGCGCTCGCCGCTGGCGCGATGGTGACGGCCAGTGTCGCGGCCAGGACGGTGTTCGCCGCGATGACAAGGCGGCGGAAGGATCGGATCATGGACGCTCCCTCGTGCTGAATGCGTTGCGGTGCAGCGCGATGACGGGTTGCCCGAGGTCCACTGACCGTAGTCGGATGCGAGTACGACCTCGTTCTGGACTAGACCACTGGAATGGTGGCAGCACGTCCTCGCTATGTCAACAGATTTCCCAGAATGTCGTCTGCGGCAACATCAATGGACGAGAAGATGAGATCACGAACGTTCGCTCGCGCTGAATGCGGTGCGACACAGCGCGATAGCAGGCTGCCGAAAGCTCACACGCCGTGGTGCGGCGCGAGCCCGGCCTCTCCGCGGACTAGACCAGAAGTATCGTCGCAGCCGGGCGTCGTGGTGTCAACAGGTCGGATCAGTCGTGATAGCTGGCGGACGCCCCGGAGCGCAACGCGCTGCGCCCGCGGCCGACCGTCCGCAGCGTCTTCGTCAGCAGGTCCTCGAGTTCGGCGAGCCGCTCGTCGACGTAGCGGTCGCAGTCGTCGCGCAACCTGTCGGCCTCGTCCTGCGCGGTGTCGAGGATCTTCGCGGATTCGGTGTGCGCGGCGCGCACCACCTCGGTCGACCCGACCAGCCTGGCCTGCTCGGCCTGCCCGTCGGCCACGGCCTGGTCGTAGCTGGCCCGTCCGGCGGCCACCAGGCGGTCCGCCTCACCGCGGCCGCGTTCGACGAGCGAATCGTGCTGATCCTGGCCGGCTTGGATGGCCCGGTCGGCATCGGCCTGGGCGCGAGCGAGTACCGCCTCGGCCTGCGCCGTGGCATCACGGACCAGTCGATCCGCCTGCGCCTGGGCGGTCGCCAGGATCGCCGCCGCCTCGTTCTGGGCGTCGCCGACGATGCGGTGGGCTTCGGTCTGCGCAGCATCCAGCGTCTGGTCGCGGTGGTCGAGAACGTCCTGAGCGTCGTCCATCTCGGCGGGCACGGCGTCGCGGATATCGTCGAGCAGATCCAGCACATCCCCACGCGGTACCACGCAGGACGCCGTCATGGGCAGACCGCGCGCTTCCTCCACGATCGTGACGAGCTGGTCGAGCGCTTCGAACACCCGGTACACCTGTGACCCTCCTGTCGACGGTCGACCGCGGTGCGGACGCACGCGCACATGCCTATAGGTTTAGTCTTGCAAGTCCGCCCGGATTCCTGGCGGAGGCACGCGGGGCAAGCGGAATCAGGCCGCGGGAAGTGTCAGCGGTTCAGCGTCCCAGCTTGCGCGCCAGCGCCGTCGTCACCTGCGCCGGAAGCAGGGCCGAGACATCGCCGCCGTACCGGGCAACCTGCTTGACGAGTGACGAGGACAGGAACGAGTGCTCGGGGCTGGCCGGGATGAACACCGTGTCGATGCCGGCGAGACCCGAGTTCATCTGCGCCATCTGCAGTTCGTATTCGAAATCCGACACCGCCCGCAGCCCTTTGACGATCGCATCGATGCTGTTTCTCCGGCAGTAGTCGACCAGCAGGCCATCGAACGAGTCGACCGTCACGTTGGCCCACCCGGAACCGGCCACGCGCAACAGCTCCAGCCGCTCGTCGACCGTGAAGAGTCCGGATTTGTCCGGGTTGATGAGCACGGCGACCGTCACCCGGTCGAACAGCTGCGCGGCGCGCCGCACGATGTCCAGATGGCCCAGGGTCGGTGGATCGAACGAGCCCGGGCACACGACATGCGTCATGGTGCGCGACCGTAGCAGACCATGGTGTCGCCGTACCGGCGGGTCTTGACCGAGACGAACGGTTCCGGCCACTCGAAGTCCGGGGAGCGGGCCGATCGTTCGAGGACGATGTCTGCCTGCGGGCGCAGCCGGCCTGCCGCAACCAGGCGACCGAGCACGTCCCGGATCGCATCGTCCGATTCGGCGTAGGGCGGGTCGGCGAGCACGATGTCGAACGTCTCCCCCGGTGCCGCCGCGTACGACGCCGCATCGCCCGCGAACAACGTCATCTCCGCCAGCTGCGACGCCTCGATATTCGCGCGGATGGCGGCCTGCGCTGCCCGGCCGCGTTCCACCAGCACCACGCGGGCGGCGCCACGGGATGCCAGCTCCAGCCCGAGTGCGCCGCTGCCCGCGTACAGGTCGAGCACCGCGGCTCCCTCCACAGCCCCGGCGGCGACCAGGCTGTTGGCGACGGCCGCGCGCACCTTCGCGGACGTGGGTCGGGTGTCGGCCCCGGCCGGGGTGATGAGCCTCCGGCCGGACAGGCGCCCTCCGACGATCCGGGTCACGGTCCGTCCGATCCGGGTCAGCCGACGACGACCAGCAGGTCGCCGCCCTCGACCTGCTGGACGGAAGCGATGGCCGTGCGCTGGACCGTCCCCGCCGATTGCGCGGTGATCGATGCCTCCATCTTCATCGCCTCGATCGTGGCCACGACCTGCCCCGCCTCGACCCGGTCCCCCTCGACCACCGTAAGGGTGACGGCGCCGGAGAACGGCGCGGCGATGTGATGCGGGTTGGCCGGATCGGCCCGTTCCGCGACCGGGATGTCGATGGCGACGGATCGATCGCGGATCTGCAGCGGGCGCAACTGGCCGTTGAGTGTGGTGACGACGGTCCGCATGCCGCGTTCGTCGACCTCGCCGATCGCTTCGATGCCGGCGATGAGCTGGACGCCGCGATCGAGGTCGATGACGTGTTCCGTCCCCGGCTGCAGACCGTAGAGGTAGTCCGCCGTGGGCAGCACGCCGATGTCCCCGAACTCGGCGCGCACCTCGTCGAAGGATCTGGTCGGCGCCGGGAAGAGCAGCCGGTTGAGGGTGGCGCGCGGCTCGGCCGCCAGCGCGGCCCGATCGTCGTCGGACAGTGTGCCAGTAGGCGGCTGGTGCACCCGGCCGGCCAGCGCCTTCGTGCGGAACGGCTCGGGCCAGCCGCCCGCGGGTTCGCCCAGTTCGCCGGACAGGAACCCGATGACGGAATCGGGCACGTCGAAACGGCCCGGGTCGGCCTCGAACGCGGCCGGATCGACGCCGGCGCCGACGAGGTGCAACGCGAGGTCGCCCACCACCTTCGAGGACGGGGTGACCTTCACCAGCCGTCCGAGCATGGCATCCGCCGCGGCGTAGGTGGCCTCGATCTGCGCGAACTTGTCCGCGAGCCCAAGCGCCTTGGCCTGTTGGCGGAGGTTGGACAGCTGCCCGCCGGGGATCTCGTGTCGGTAGACCCGGCCGGTCGGCGACCGGAGCCCGGACTCGAACGGTGCGTACAGGGCGCGCACGGCGTCCCAGTAGGGTTCGAGGTCCTGCGCCGCGGCGAGCGACAGGCCGGTTTCCCGTCCGGTGTGGTCGGTCGCCGCGATCAGCGCTGAGAGCGGCGGCTGGCTGGTGGTGCCGGCCATCGGCGCGCTGGCGGCGTCGACCGCGTCCACGCCTGCATTGATCGCGGCCAGGTAGGTGGCCAGCTGCCCACCGGCGGTGTCGTGCGTGTGCAGGTGCACCGGCAGGTCGAACCGTTCCCGCAGCGCCGTCACCAATCTCGCCGCGGCGGGAGCCCGCAGCAGCCCGGCCATGTCCTTGACGGCCAGGATGTGCGCGCCGGCCTGGACGATCCGCTCCGCCAGGTGCAGGTAGTAGTCGACGGTGTAGAGCCTTTCCGCCGGGTTCGCCAGGTCGGCGGTGTAGCACAGGGCGACCTCGGCGACGGCGGTGCCGGTATCGCGGACCGCGTCGATAGCCGGGCGCATCTGATCGACGTCGTTGAGCGCGTCGAAGATGCGGAAGATACCGATGCCGCTCTCGGTGGCCGCGGTCACGAAGCTGCGGGTGACCTCGATCGGGTACGGCGTGTATCCGACCATGTTCCGGCCGCGCAGCAGCATCTGCAGGCACACGTTGGGCAGCGCGTCGGACAGGGCTTCGAGCCTCTCCCATGGGTTCTCGGCGAGGAACCGTAGGGCGACGTCATAGGTGGCGCCGCCCCAGGCCTCGACGGACAGCAGCTGCGGCGTGAGCCGGGCGACGGCCGGCGCGATGGCGACGAGGTCGCGCGACCGGACGCGGGTGGCGAGCAGCGACTGGTGCGCGTCCCGGAACGTGGTGTCCGTCACGGCTAGGGCAGCCTGCTCGCGCAACGCGCGGGCGAAGCCCTCCGGGCCGAGCTCCGCGAGCAGTTGCCGGGAGCCGGCGGGCGCCTCGCCCTCCGGTAGCGGCGGCACCTTGTCCCGCGGATCGGCCAGGATCGCGGGGCGAGATCCGTTCGGTTTGTTCACGGTGACGTCGGCGAGGTAGGTGAGCAGGCGGGTGCCGCGATCCGCGGACTGGCGGGCGGTGAGCAGGTCCGGGTGCTGCGCGATGAACGATGTCGTCACCCCGCCGGCGGCGAAGTCGGGGTCGTCCAGCACGGCCCGTAGGAACGGGATGTTGGTGGCGATGCCACGCACCCGGAACTCGGCCAACGCCCGCCGGGCCCGACGCAGCGCCTGATCCCAGTCGGCGCCGCGGCAGGTCAGCTTCACCAGCAGCGAATCGAAATGCGGGCTCACCTCCGCGCCCGCGTGCACCGTGCCACCGTCCAGGCGCACCCCGGCGCCGCCCGGCGAACGATAGGTGATGATCTTGCCGGTGTCCGGGCGGAACCCATTCGCCGGGTCCTCACTGGTGATCCGGCACTGCAACGCGGCTCCGTGCGACCGGATCCGGTCCTGGGTCAGGCCCAGCTCGGCGAGCGTGGCGCCGGCCGCGATGCGGATCTGCGCGGCCACCAGGTCGACGTCCGTCGTCTCCTCGGTGACGGTGTGCTCGACCTGGATGCGCGGGTTCATCTCGATGAACGCGACCTGGTTGTCGCCCCCCAGCAGGAATTCGACCGTGCCGGCACCGCAGTAACCGATATGACGCGCAAAGGCGACGGCGTGCTCACAGATCGCGGCGCGGATGGTCGGATCGAGGTTCACTGCGGGGGCGACCTCGATCACCTTCTGATTCCGCCGCTGCACCGAGCAATCCCGCTCGTAGAGGTGCACCGTGGCGCCGGTGGCGTCCGCCAGGATCTGCACCTCGATATGCCTCGGGTCGACGACCGCCCGCTCCAGGAACACCGTGGCATCGCCGAAGGCCGATGCGGCCTCGCGCATGGCGGTGCGGATCGCGTCCGGACGCTCGGCCGCGTCGTCGACGCGCCGCATGCCGCGCCCGCCACCGCCCGCGACCGCCTTGACGAAGATCGGCAAGCCCACGGCGCCGGCCGCGGCGACCAGTTCGTCGACGTCGTCCGAGGGCGGGGTCGATTCCAGCACCGGCAGGCTCGCGTCCCGGGCCGCCGCCACCGCGCGCGACTTGTTCCCGGCGAGCTCCAGCACCGCCGCCGACGGGCCGATGAAGGTGATGCCGGCGTCGGCGCATGCCTGGGCCAACTGCGGGTTCTCGGAGAGGAATCCGTACCCCGGGTAGATCGCATCGGCACCGGCCCGCCGGGCCGCGGCGACGATCTCATCGACGTCGAGGTAAGCGCGGACGGGGTGCCCGACCTGGCCGATCTGGTACGCCTCGTCCGCCTTCTGCCGATGCGTGGAATTGCGATCCTCGTAGGGGTAGACGGCGACCGAAGCGACGCCCAGCTCGTAAGCGGCGCGGAATGCCCGGATGGCGATCTCGCCTCGATTGGCGACCAGGATCTTGTCGAACATGGGCGGGCGGTACCCCCGTTTCGCGTGCAGGATCCATCTGGACCGTTTCAGTGGCGCGGCGGGTATGACGGTATCGCGGCGGCGGGTGCGGCAGGAGGGCGGCATACGGCGCCCGGTCCGCAACCGCAGCGCCGTCAGCCCTTCTGCAGGTAGTCCTGGCCGTCGGCGTCGACGATGGCGTCGGCCATGGCGGCGAGCCCAGGATACGCGGCCATGGTCGGATCGTCCCCGACCAGCTCGGTCGCATCGGTCCGCGCCACGCCGATCAGCTCGCGGTCACGCTGCAGCGACAGCAGCCTGAGCGAGCTCGCGCGGCCCGCCTGGCTGGCGCCGAGCACGTCGCCCTCGCGGCGCAGCGCCAGGTCCGCCTCGGCCAGCTCGAACCCGTCCGCCGTTGCGGCCACCGCGTCGAGCCTCGCGCGCCCGGGCCCGGCTCCCGGCACCTCTGTGACGAGCAGGCAGACCCCGGGGGCGCCGCCCCGGCCGACCCGGCCGCGGAGCTGGTGCAGTTGCGACATTCCGAAACGATCCGCGTCCATGATGATCATGACGGAGGCATTGGCGACATCGACGCCGACCTCGATCACGGTCGTCGATACCAGCACGTCGATCTCGCCGGAGGCGAAACCGCGCATGACGCCGTCCTTCTCGCCGAGCGCCATCCGCCCGTGCAGCACGGCGAGACGCAATCCGGCCAGCGGCCCGCCGCGCAAATGCTCCGCCACGTCCAGCACCGCGAGCGGTGGGCGGCGGGTGCGCGGGCCCTCACCAGCGGCGCCATCGGCATCGCCGCCCCCGGGACTGCCCTCGCGATCCCCGAAGAGATCGTCGTCCGGGTCACCCCCGGGATCGTCCTCGTGCGCCCCGTCGTCGGCGGCGTCGCCCGACCCCGGAACGTCGTCATCTCCGATCCTCGGGCACACGACATACGCCTGACGCCCCGCCGCGACCTCCTCGCGGACCCGCGCCCAGGCGCGCTCCAGCCAGGCGGGCTTGTCCGCCGCCGGCACCACCGTCGTCGCGACGCCCGCGCGGCCCACCGGCAGTTCGGTGAGGGGGGACACGTCCAGATCGCCGTACACCGTCATGGCGACCGTCCGCGGGATGGGTGTCGCCGTCATCACCAGCAGGTGCGGCGGGTTCGCGCCGGAGTCCTTGGACCGCAACGCGTCTCGCTGTTCCACGCCGAACCGGTGCTGTTCGTCGATCACGGCGAGGCCGAGGTTGGGCAGCAGTACGTCCTCGGAGAGCAGGGCGTGCGTGCCGACCAGGATCATCGGCTGGCCGGAGGCGATGTCGGTCAGCAGCCGCCGCCTCTCCGCGGGCGCCGTCGATCCGGTGAGCAAGGCGACGGTGATGGCGTCGGGCGGCGCGCCGAGCTCGCCCCCGCCGCCGAGCGGGCCGAGCACCGATCGCAGCGATCGCGCGTGCTGGATCGCCAGCACCTCGGTGGGCGCCAGCAGGGCCGCCTGCCGCCCGGCGTCGATCACCTGCAGCATGGCCCGCAGCGCGACCACCGTCTTGCCCGAACCGACCTCGCCCTGCAGCAACCGATTCATCGGGTGGATCGTCGCGAGGTCTGCGGCAATCTCCTCGCCGACCGACCGTTGCCCCTCGGTGAGCGTGAACGGCAGCGCCGCGTCAAACGCCGCGAGATAACCTCCGTCGATCCGCGGGCACGGTTCGGTCGGAAACGCGCGAGCCAGCGCGCGCCGCCGCGCCAGCACTAGTTGCAGCGCAAGCGCTTCGTCGTACCGAAGGCGTTCCTGGGCCTGCTCGAGGAGTTTTCGCCCGCCCGGCCGGTGGGCGTTGCGCAGCGCGGTGTCGAGATCGGTGAGGCCGCGCGCGGCGAGCAGAGTGTCCGGCACCGGGTCGGCGATCGGCCCCAGCACGGCGAGCACCTGCTTCACCGTCCGCTGCAGCAGACCGGACGTCAACCCTGCCGTCTGCGGGTAGACGGGGATGATCCCACCGGCGAACGACTCGAGCACGTCCAGTGTGCCGTCGACGTCGCCGATGCTGCCGTCGGCGGTGGCGAGCTCCGGGCTCGACATCTGCAGCGTGCCGCGAAACTCCGACACCGTGCCGGAGACCAGCGCCTCCATCCCCCGCTGCAGCCGCGTCCCGAGCCACGGCTGGTTGAACAGTGCGCACTCGAGCCGCCGATTCCCGTCGGTGACCACGATCTTGGTCAGGTGGCGCGGCCGGCCGGTCCGGCCCGATCTGCCCAACGAACGCGTTTCGATCCTGTCGATGCGTGCCCACACCGTCGCCGCCTCGCCGACCCGCAGGGCAGCCAGATCGGTGAGCTTGCCGCGCTCGGTGTACCTGCGCGGATAGTGGCGCAACAGGTCGGCGACGGTCAGCAGTGACGCCTTCGCGAGGCGCGCCGCCGTCCGGCCGCCCACCACGTTCTTGAGCGGCGTCGTCATCGAGGGAGCGTCGCTGTGCGGCACGCTTCCTCCTCCCGCGTACGACCTGGGTCTATCGTGCCGCACGGGTCCGACAGACCTCGCCGGGTGCATCCCCCTACCGCCGTCTATGACGATGTTCGCACCGTGCACGGTGTCATGCCCCGTGCGCGCCGGCCGCGCGTTCGAGGCGTTTTGGCGCGAGGGATCCCGACCCGCTATGCTGGTTCGGTTGCCCGGCTTGCGCTGGGCCGTTTCTGACTGCCTTCGACCGGCAGCGCACCAGTTTCGTTCACGCTCCGGGCGGGTCGGTGTCGGTCGCCGAACGATGTGAGAGGGTGCCACCAGTGGCTGCCGTGTGTGATGTGTGTGGCAAGGGTCCCGGCTTTGGCATGAGTGTGTCGCACTCGCATCGTCGGACGAACCGCCGCTGGAACCCGAACATCCAGGCCGTGCGCGCCCAGGTGGCGCCGGGCACCGTCCGCAAGATCAACGCCTGCACGTCCTGCATCAAGGCCGGCAAGGTCAGCCGCGGCTGATCGCTGCACGGTGCAGCCGCCGACCACGCGGCTACGCAGGTGATGCACCGATAACCCCGATATCGACAGCGGCGGTGCACATCCCGGGTGGGATGTGCACCGCCGCTTCGCGTCTGCGTCACCGATCGATGCGGCTGGGCCAGCAGTGCCAGCAGCGCGCCTACGCCCCCGGGACCAGCGTGTGCCTCCAGCCGTGCAGGTCCGGCGCCGTGCCCTGCTGGATCGCGACCAGAGCCTCGCGGAGCTTGAGCGTCACCGGACCGGGCCGCCCCCCACCGATGGTGAACTCGCCGTCGGCCGAACGGACGGCGGCGACCGGCGTCACCACTGCGGCCGTGCCGCACCCGAACACCTCCGTCATCTCGCCCGCGTCGACGGCCTTGCCCCACTCGTCGGTAGAGATCCGTCGCTCGGTGGCCGCGTAGCCGAGATCACGCGCGAGTGTGATCAACGAATCGCGGGTGATACCGGGCAGCAGCGAGCCATTGAGTGCGGGCGTCACGATCTCCACGGTTCCGGCGTCCTCGGTCCCGTAGACGAAGCACAGGTTGTTCGTGCCCATCTCCTCGACCCAGCGCCGCTCCACCGCGTCGAGCCAGACCACCTGGTCGCAGCCGCGCTGCGCCGCCTCCGCCTGGGCGAGCAAGGAGGCCGCGTAGTTCCCGCCCGTCTTCGCCTCGCCGGTCCCGCCGGGGGCAGCCCGCACGTATTCGGCGGACAGCCAGACCGTGACCCCGGTCGCGCCGTGCGAGAAGTAGATCCCGGCCGGCGACGCGATCAGGCAGTAGGTGACCTTCTTCGCCGGATGCACGCCGAGGGCGACCTCTGACGCGAACATGAAGGGGCGCAGGTACAACGATGTGTCCGGGGCCGTCGGCACCCAGGCGCGGTCGGCGGCGACCAGTTCGGTCAGCGAATCGATGAACAGCTGCTCGGGCAATTCCGGCAACGCGATGCGGTGCGCGGACCGGGCGAACCGCGCGGCATTGGCCTCCGGCCGGAACGCCGCCACCGACCCGTCGGGCTGCTGGTAGGCCTTGAGACCCTCAAAGATCTCCTGGCCGTAGTGGAACAGCATGGTCGCCGGGTCCAGTGTGAACGGGGCGTAGGGAACGACGCGCTCGTCGTGCCAACCGCGGTCCGCGTCCCAGTCGATCAGCACCATGTGGTCGGTGAAGTACTTGCCGAATCCCGGCGCTGCCAGGATCTCGGCGAGCCGATCGGCCGACGTGGGATGGGTGGTGAGCGTCCGGGAAAACATCGGTGGCGTGCTCCTCGATCTGGCGCGCTGCGCGTCGGTGCGGCCGCCGTGAAGCGGTCGCCCCAATACTAGGATGCCCGACTATCGCATCTCCTGTCAGACCCCGCCGCATCCCCTGCCGCACCCCGCGCCGCGCCCCCCACCTCGCCGGGCGGTGCGAAATGCACAGGCTTGTGCCCGGAATGTCCGCAATTTCGCACCGCTCGGCGAGGATGTTCACCGCCCGGCGCGGGCGCTCACCGCACATGCGAGGGCACGAAGGGCGGCTTGACCACCCGCACCCGAAGAGCCCGCCCGCGCACGTCGACGGTCAGGTCGTCATCGACGTCCACGCCGGCCTCGGAATCGATCAGCGCCAGCGCGATGGCGTGGCCCAGCGTCGGCGAGAACGTGCCCGAGGTCGTGTGCCCGATCACCGCACCAGCGGCCGATTTCACGTCCTGGTGCGGCCGCAGCACGCCCCTATCCACCGCCGAGAGCCCCCACAGCGTGCGCGCCGGGCCGGCCGCCTTCTCGGCGAGCAGTGCCTCCCGCCCGAAGAACGCATCCTTCTTCCAGCCGACCGCCCAACTCACCCGGGCCTGCAGTGGTGTGATGTCCGGCGACAGGTCCTGACCGTGCAGCGGGTAGCCCATCTCGGTACGCAGCGTGTCCCGCGCACCCAGGCCGGCCGGCAGCCCACCGCGGGAGCCGGCGGCCGCCAGCAGCGCATCCCACAGCGGGCGGGAACCGTCCCAGGAAGGCAGCAGCTCGTACCCGTGCTCCCCCGTGTACCCGGTCCGGCACACCCGCACCGGCGCGCCGGCGAACTCGGCGTCGCGCCAGGACATGTAGTCAAGCTCCGTCGGCAGGCCCACCTCGGCCAGCACCTCCGCGGAGAGTGGTCCCTGCACCGCCAGCACGCCGAACTCGCGATGCCGGTTCACGACGGAGATCCCGTCGGGCGCCGCTGCCTGCAGCGCCGCCACCACGGCCGCCGTGTTCGCCGCATTCGGCACCAGCAGAACGTCGTCATCCCCGACGAGATAGACGATGAGATCGTCGACCACGCCGCCAGACTCGTTGCAGCACAATGTGTATTGCGCCTGGCCCGGTCCGATCCTGCCCAGATCGGCGGACAGGCAGCGGTTGACGAACGCGGCCGCGCCGGTCCCGGTGACGGACGCCTTGCCCAGGTGCGACACGTCGAAGATGCCGGCCGAGGTGCGCACCGCCGTATGCTCCGCGACCACCCCGCCGCCGGCGTAGGAGATCGGCATATCCCATCCACCGAACGCGCCCATCGTGGCCCCCAACGCCACGTGCGCGTCGTGTAACGGTGAGCGCAGCAGCTGCGGCTGCGATCCTTCCGGGGATGACGAGGATGACGATGTGTCGTTGCCGGGGTCGTTCGGGCCGGCCCCGCCGCCGTGCGATTCGCGCATGGTGCCACCGTAGTCGGTCGCCGCCCGGCGCCGTGGCACGCCTCCGACCGGTTACGGTGCTTCGCAGACACCTACCGCCGTCCACCCCAGGGAGCCCGCCGATGCCCTCGATCACGCTGACCACCGCCGCCCCGGACCGCGTCCGCGCCGACGCGCTCGTCATCGGCGTCTATGCGCCGAAAACGGACGGCGGCGAGGTGATGGTGGACGGCCACGCGGCCGACCTTGCGCCGCTGGCGCGCCTCGCGACCGCGGCCGGTGCACGCGGACGATCGACGGAGATGACGATGTTTGCGGCGCCGGAGGATTTCGCTGCCGGAAGGATCATCGCTGTCGGGCTCGGCAAACGCTCGGAGCTGACGGCGGAGCGGATTCGCCGCGCCGCCGGCGTCGCTTCCCGGGCGGCTGCGGGATGCGGGCGCATCGTCTCGACCCTCGGAACGCTCGACCTGGCCGCCGCCACCGAGGGGCACCTGCTTGGCGCCTACCGGTTCACCGGCTACAAGGCGCCGGCCGAACCGGCGGTGGACTCGGTGGCGCTCGTCACGGCGCGGGCCGACCGCGCCTCCCGGGACGCGGTACGGCGTGCCACGGTCGCGGCGGAGGCGGTGGCCCTGGCGCGCGATCTGGTGAACACCGCACCGAACGACCTGCCGCCGGCGGTGTTCGCCGAACGGGCGGCCGAGGCCGGCCGGGCCGCGGGGCTCACCGTGCAGGTGCTCACCGAGAAGGCGCTCGAACGGGGTGGGTACGGCGGCATCCTGGCCGTGGGCTCCGGCTCGACACGGCCGCCGCGGCTGGTGCGCCTGGCCTACCGGCCGGCACGGCCGAAGGCGAGCGTGGCGCTGGTCGGCAAGGGGATCACCTTCGACTCCGGCGGGATCTCGATCAAACCGGCCGCGGGCATGGACCACATGACGAGCGACATGGCCGGGGCCGCCGCGGTGGTGGCCACCGTGATCGCCGCGTCCGCGCTGAAGCTACCGATCACCGTGACGGCGACCGTGCCGATGGCGGAGAACCTGCCGTCCGGGTCCTCGTACCGGCCCGGCGATGTGTTGACGCACCGCGGCGGGCAGACAGTGCACGTGCTCAACACCGATGCGGAAGGGCGGCTGATCCTGGCCGATGCGATCGTGCGCGCCGGCGAGGACAAGCCCGACTTCCTGCTGACGGTCGCGACGCTCACCGGCGCGCAGATCGTGGCCCTCGGCAACCGGACGATGGGCGTGCTGGGCACGGCAGAGCTGCGGGACCAGGTCGCGGAACTGGCCCGCGAGGTCGGCGAGGGCGGCTGGGCCATGCCGCTGCCGGAGGAGCTACGGGAGGGCCTGGACTCACCACTGGCGGATATCGCGAACGTGGCGAGCGACCGGGCCGGCGGCATGCTGGTCGCCGGCCACTACCTGGCGCATTTCCTCCCGGACGGCCTGGCCTGGGCGCACCTCGATGTGGCGGGCCCCGCGTTCAATACGGGCAAGGCCTACGGATACACGCCGGAGGGCGGCACCGGCGTGCCGGTGCGGACCCTGCTCGCCGTGCTGGCCGACCTCGCCAGCTGATCCACGCGACCATCCGCGCGGGTTTCGACGTGCCCGTACGCCGCCCAGCGCCGCTCAGTCCTCGGATTCCTCGAGTTCGGCGCCGGCGGCGCGCTTGCGCAGCACGGATTGTCGGCGCGAGTAGTCGCGCATGCGTTGCGGGTAGCCGACCACGGCCGCCTCGTAGATGGGCAGCGTGTGCGCCCTGGCGAACGCCGCGGCGGCGGCGGGATTCGCCACCCGGCGTCTGGTGAATTCGCCGTCGTGCGCCACCAGCAGCATCGTCGTGCCGGTGACGGCGGTCCGTGGCTCGACGAAGATCTCGACCCCGCGGTGCGCGAGCACCCACTCCTCCAGTGCCCGCTCCGCCTCGGCCCGCTCGGCGCGGTCGCCACGGCCGGGCGCTA
>JAFIHI010000157.1 GCA_017848755.1 Nakamurella sp.
AAACATCCAGGGAGCAAGGAGTAATACGCCTTCGCGGCGTGTGGCATTGCGAACGCGGCGGGAGTCGGCGGCTCGATGCGAGGGATCAAGCTTGACCGCCCGGAGCATCGAGCCGCCGCTCCTGCCGCGGACATCGCGCGCTCGTTCGTCTGTGCGGTGTCGCGTCGTGCGGTGTCTCGCCGACCTCTCCGCTCTAACCACGTGTGGCGTCTGCACCGCGATCGTGGTGTTTCACGTGAAACCGTGGGCAGAAGTAGCGGGTTGGTGACATAGGCTGAGACGGCTGAGCGTAGGTCCGTGCGCGGCAGGCGGAAGGGGACGCTGGTGGCAGATGCCGTCGAAAGCGCTTGGGATGTTTCACGTGAAACATCGGTTGACTCCGCGTTGGAGGAAGACGAACTCCCCGGCACGGACACGCCGATCGCGCGCGCGGCACGCCGCGCCCTCGACATTCGCAGCGGCGCCGTGACGATGCCGGCTCCGCGTGAACCGCGCGTCCTCTGTGTCGCGAACCAGAAGGGCGGCGTTGGAAAGACCACGACCGCGGTGAATATCGGTGTCGCGCTGGCGCTCGGCGGGTTGAGGGTTCTCGGCATCGACCTGGAGCCGCAGGGCAATGCGTCCGGCGCGCTGGGGGTCGAGCGGACGGTGGGGACGCCGTCCATCTACGAGGTGTTGCTCGGTGAGATCGATGCACGCGACGCCGTGCAAATCTGCCCGGACGCACCGAATCTGTCCTGCATCCCGGCGACCCTGGGCCTCGCCGGCGCGGAGATCGAATTGGTCTCGCTGGTGGCCCGCGAATCGCGGCTGCAGAAGGCCATCGCGGATATTCGCGCGGACTATGACTATGTCTTCATCGACTGTCCGCCGTCGCTGGGGCTGCTCACGGTCAACGCGATGGTGGCGACGAGCGAGGTGCTGATTCCGATCCAGTGCGAGTACTACGCGTTGGAGGGCCTCGGGCAGTTGCTGCGCAACATCGACATGGTGCGGAAGCACCTGAATCCCGCGATCGACCTTTCTACGATCCTGCTGACGATGTACGACGGGCGGACCAAACTCGCGGACCAGGTTGCGGCGGAGGTGCGGTCGCACTTCAAGGAGGCCGTGCTGACGACGGTGATCCCGCGGTCGGTGAAGGTGTCGGAGGCACCCGGGTTCAGCCAGTCGGTGCTGACGTACGACCCGGGATCACGCGGCGCCATGAGTTACCTCGATGCAGCGCGAGAAATCGCCGACTACGGAGCGAAGGAGCGGTAATGGCGAGGTCACGTGGGGGACTTGGTCGCGGCTTGGCAGCACTGATCCCGACCGGACCGGACACGACCACGGTGTCGGACGTCGTCATCGGCGGCGCCATAGCCGCGAACCGTAGCGACCGAACCGACTACACCGACGGGCAGGCGCACCCCGGGGCGCCGCATTACCAGGAGATCTCCGTCGATGCGATCCGGCCCAATCCCAAGAACCCGCGCACCGTCTTTGATGACGATGCCATGGACGAGTTGGCGCACTCGATCAAGGAGTTCGGCCTGCTGCAACCCATCGTGGTGCGGCCGGCGGACGATGGCTACGAGCTGGTGATGGGCGAACGCCGCTGGCGTGCCGCCCAGCGGGCGGGGGTACCGACCCTGGCAGCGATCGTGCGGCGAACCGAGGATGCGGATCTGCTGCGCGACGCGCTGTTGGAGAACATTCATCGCAGCAATCTCAACCCGCTCGAGGAGGCTGCCGCTTATCAGCAGCTCCTGGAGGAGTTCGAGGTCACCCAGGAGGAGCTCGCCGCGCGTCTCGGCCGGAGCCGCCCCGTCATCAGCAACACGATCCGGCTGCTCGGCCTGCCCGTTCCCGTGCAGCGCCGTGTCGCCGCGGGAGTGCTGTCGGCGGGCCACGCACGTGCTCTGCTCTCACTCGATGATGCGGGGATGCAGGAGGAGCTCGCCACGCGGATCGTCGCTGAGGGCCTGTCTGTGCGCGGCACCGAAGAGGCCGTGACGCTGCTGGCCAGCAGTCCTGGCCACAAGCGGCGCGCCGGCCGTAAGCCGCTCACCATGCCCGGCGTCGAGGAGCTAGCGACCCGGCTGTCGGACGCGTTCGACACCAAGGTCAAGGTTCAGCTCGGGCAGCGGAAGGGCAAGATCGTCGTCGAGTTCGCGACTGTCGACGACCTCGAACGCCTCGTATCGCTCATGGCCCCGAACCTCGCGCGCCGTCGCGCGGAGGCGAGCGCCGGCTGAGCCGGGCTCACAAAGGTCTGCTGGAATTGGGGTGCGTCAGCCCGGCGAAGCCGCAACGAGACGCGGTCGGCTGAGCCTTGAGCGGCCGGCGGGACCCGTCCCTAACGCGACATCCAACCGGTGACAACGGCGCGAAGCACCAGAGCGACGTTCCGGTGACGAAAACCCAAGATCATCGGATACCGGACGCCGCCGTCACCGTGACGAAACTATGCCGAGGCATGGCACGAGACGACGAAAGTAATTGCCTCGCAACGAGAGTCGTGATGGCAGCGTATCGCCGGGCCTACTCAGCAGCCGCGGCCGATGGCGCGACCGATGAGGCCGTCGTAAATCTCACCGAGGGTCCGGTCGGCAGCAGCGACCGACATGGGCAACATCGAGGTCTCGGTCAATCCGGGCGAAACATTCACTTCCAGGAAGTGCACCTCGCCGGACGGCGTCACGATCATGTCCGTGCGCGACACGTCCCGCAGGCCGAGCTCGCTGTGCGCGGCGAGGGCGAGGTCCGCTGCGGCTCGCATCAGTTCGGGTTCGAGTCGTGCCGGGGTGTGGTACGTCGTCATACCCGCGGTGTAACGAGCCTCGTAGTCGAAGAACTCCCCCGACGGCACGATCTCCACCGGCGGCAGCGCTATCGGCCCGTCGTCGGATTCGATCACCGACACCGCGACCTCGGTACCGGCGACATACCGTTCCACGAGCAGTACGTCGCCGTAGGCCAAGGAGGCCACCAGCGCCCCCGGCATCTCACCGGCATCGTGCACTATCACGGTCCCCAGCGCGGAGCCGCCCTGATAGGGCTTGACCACGAGCGGGAACGCGAACCGACCGCCGAGCGCGGATATCAGTCCGGCGGCACCGAAGTCGCGAAAAGCGTTGTGCGAGAGGGTGACCCAATCAGGCGTCAGGTGGCCGGCGCGGCGCAGCAGAACCTTCGCGGTGGGCTTGTCCCAGGCGAGTCGGCACTGCCGCGACTCGGTGCCGACGAACGGCACCCCCGTCATCTCGAGCACGGCCTGGACGGAGCCGTTCTCTCCCCGCCCGCCGTGCAGCGCGATCACCGCCGCGTCCGGACGGTGTGCCGTGACCCAATCGAGCAGTTGCGAGTCCGCGTCGCGCACCGTCACATCGAAGCCGGTCGCGCGCAGGGCCTGCGCCAGCCGTGAGCCGGAACGCAGCGACACCTCGCGTTCGTGCGAGAGCCCGCCGGCGAGCACCATGATGTGTTGTGTCGTCATCCACCGGTCCTTGCAGTCGGGTACGGGTGCGCCACGTCAGGCGGTATTCGGGGACGGGGCGTCCACACCAGCGACGACACCGGGCGTGGCGCCGGCGATGCCGCCGGTGGCCCGCGGACCGGCCATACCGTCGGAGCCGAAGGTCGCACGGACCTCACGTTCCGCGTCGATCACCGAGCCCAGGCGCCGCACTCCCTCGACGATGCGGTCCGGCGTCGGGAAACAGAAGGACAAGCGCATCTGGCTGCCGCCCTGGCCATCCGTGAAGAAGGCCGTTCCTGGTACGTACGCGACTCGGGCCGTGACGGCGCGCGGCAGCATGGCGGAGGTGTCCAGCCCGGGCGGCGCGGTGAGCCAGACGTAGAAGCCGCCCTGCGGAACCGTCCAGTGCGTGCCGTCCGGCATGTGCGTCGACAGCGCCCCCAGCATCGCGTCGCGTCGCTCGGCGTAGGTCTGCCGATACGCCTTAATCTGCGACTTCCAGTCGAACGAGGCCAGATACCGGGAGATCATCATCTGGTTGAAGACCGGTGGGTTCAGGGTCGCGGCCTCGTTCGCCAGCACCAGCTTCTCGCGCACGGCGTGCGGCGCGAGAACCCACCCGATTCGTAGCCCGGGAGCGAACGTCTTGGAGAACGAGCCGAGGTAGATCACGTTGTCGGCGTCGTCGGCGCGGATCGCTCGGTGCGTCGCACCGTCGAAACCCAAGAGCCCGTAAGGATTGTCCTCTAACACGGCGATCCCCGCGGCTCGGCAGATCTCCGCGATCCGGGCTCGGCGCTCGGCAGACAGCGTCACGCCGGCGGGGTTGTGGAAGTTCGGGATCGTGTACAGCAGTTTCACCCGCTGCCCGCGCGCGGCACACCCCGCGATGGCCTCCTCGACGGCCTCGGGGATCAGCCCGGAATCGTCCATCGCGATGTGGACCACCTCGGTTTGATATGCCGAGAAGACGCTCAGCGCACCGACATACGACGGGGCCTCGGCCAGGATCACGTCGCCGGGGTCGCAGAAGATCTTGGTGACCAGATCCAACGCCATCTGCGAACCGACCGTCACCACCACGTCGTCCGGCTCGGCGACAATGCCTTCCAGGGACATGATCTCGCAGATCTGTTCCCGCAGCGGTTCGATACCCTGACCCGAACCGTATTGCAGCGCAACGCTTCCCTCGTCCGAGATCAGGCGTTCCACCTGCGCCGCAATCTCTCTCAGCGGCAACGATTGAAGGTACGGCATGCCGCCGGCGAGCGACACCACCTCCGGGCGGCTGGCGACCGCGAACAGCGCGCGGATCGCCGATGCCCGCATTCCAGTGGTTCGCCTAGCGTAGGCGGCGACGTACGGGTCCAGGGAGTTTCCGGTCATCAGGTGCGCACCGATCGCTCGTATTCCAGCAGATCATGGAACGTGAACGTTCCCGTCGGGCGGTCGTCACGGCCGTCCAGGTAGAGCCGCTTCACGGCGACCAGTAAGCCGTCCGCCACGCGGTCCCGGAATCCTTCGTCGACCAGCCTCGCCCGATCGACATCGTTGGTGATGTAACCGATCTCGACCTGCACTGCCGGCATCTGGGTGCGGCGCAGGATCTCCCACGGGCGGTGATGCACCCGGCAGTCGATCATGCCGGTGCGGGCCAGCAGCTCTCGGTGCACCAAATGTGCCAGCGTCTCGCCGACCGACGAGTTGTTGCCGGTGTCGGTGCCGAAGTGGAACGTCGCGATCCCGGAAGCGTGCGGCGAGGTGGAGCCGTCCACGTGCAGGCTGAGGACCAGGTCCGCGGCCACGTCGTTGGCGAATTTCGCCCGCTCCGCCTGGGACGGGTTGCCGTGCGCGCCTCGGGTGAGGAAGGCCTGCATGCCGGTGGCAACCATCCGCGCCGCGAGCCGTTGCGCTATGTCGAACGCCAGATCGGCCGCGCGTACGCCGTCGGCGACCCACCCCGGGTCGTCGCCTCCGCGCGCCGGGTCGATTGCGATCCGCTTGCCGCCCAGCAGCGGTCCGGCCTGGCGCAACTGCGCGATCTCCCGCAGATACTGCGGCCGCCCACCGGTGGCCATCGGCGAGATCCATTGCAGCTCGCGGAGTGTGCGTGGTCCGAACACACCGTCATCGGCGAGACCGCGGTGTCGCTGGAACTCGCGGACCGCGGCGTCCAGGCGGGCGGTGAACACCCCGTCCGTCTGGCCCACGTCGTAACCGAGTTCGCACAGCCTGGATTGAAGTTCGACCACGTCGTCGCCGGACATCGGTGCGGACAGCGTGTAGGAGAGCGTCCGGTCGCCCAACGACCACTTCGCGGCGATGAGTTCCCGCTGCGTCACCGGGCCGACCCGCCCGTCGACGATCAGCCCGCGCTGCTGCTGGAAGGCGCGGACGGCGGCGTCGACGTTCTCGTCGAACAGCAGAGGGTCGGCCGGGGCGGTGTGCGCCGGTAGCAGGCCCAGCGACGCGAGAGACGCCCGAAGGGACGGCAGGGCCGCGTCCCTGTCTCCGCGTCGCAGCATGGAACTCCCCTGAGGCCGACCGGTGCTGAAAACGCCGAGTCCGCCCTCGGCGGCACCCGGCACCTCTCCATTGTGCCTCCCGCCGGGCCGGCCGGCGCCATGTCGCGGGCCACGGCCCTCTATGGTGGGGCCGATGTGACCAGGTCGACGTGATCGACCGACGCGATCAGGCCGACATCAGGCGGGCGTCACGTGAGCATCAGGCAAGCATTACGCGAGCACGTCGCCGAACTCGGCAAGCAGCTTCGCCTTCGGCTGCGCCCCGACCACCTGCTTGACGGGCTTTCCGCCCTGGAACACCAACATCGTCGGAATCGACAGGATCTGGTACTGCTGGGCCGTCGCCGGGTTGGCGTCGATGTCGAGCTTCACGACCGACACCTTGTCGGCGTGCTCAGCGGCGATCTCCTCCAACAGCGGCGAGACCTTGCGGCACGGGCCGCACCACGTTGCCCAGAAATCGACGATTACCGGCTTGTCCGACTGGAGCACCTCGTCGGTGAACGTCGCATCCGTGACATCCTTGGTGGCCATGCTGTGCCTTCCTGTGTGACATGTTCGAGTGGCTGAAACATGTTCGAGTGATAAGTATCCGCCGGGCCGGCGACGGGACCGTCGTCAGCCGACCGTTTCGTATTCGGCGACGGGTATGACGGTTTTCGCGGTGCCCAGCGCTGCCAGGTAGTGCTGGGCGTCCAGGGCCGCGGAGCAGCCCGTTCCGGCGGCGGTGATCGCCTGCCGGTAGGTGTGATCGACGAGGTCCCCGCAGGCGAAGACGCCGCGCGCGGAGGTGGCGGTCCCGACGCCGCCGGTGCCCACCAGCACATATCCTGCGGCGTCTGTGTCGACCTGCCCGCGGACGATCTCCGAGCGAGGGTCGTGGCCGATCGCCAGGAACAGCCCGGTCGCGTCCAGCGTGCGCCGCTCACCGGTGACGGTGTCCTCGAGGGTGAGCGACTCGACGGTGTGTTCGCCGTTCACGCCGACCACCGTGGAATTGGTGGCCCAGCGGATCTTCGGATCCGCCTTCGCGCGGTCCACCATGATGGCGCTGGCCCGGAACTCGTCACGGCGGTGCACGATGGTCACGGACTCGGCGAAGCGGGTGAGGAAGGTGGCCTCCTCCATCGCGGAGTCGCCGCCGCCCACCACCGCGATATCGCGCCCCTTGAAGAAGAACCCGTCGCAGGTGGCGCACGCGGACACGCCGTGGCCGATCAGCCGCTGCTCGTCCGGCAGGTTCAGGTAGCGCGCCGCGGACCCCATGGCCAGCACGAGAGCCCTGGCGCGGTACGTCTTCCCGTCCACGGTGACCGTCTTGATGTCGCCGGAGACGTCAACGGCTTCCACGTCCTCGGGGCGCAGGTCGGCACCGAAGCGTTCCGCCTGGGCGCGCATCGCGGCCATCAGGTCGGGGCCCAGGATGCCGTCGACGAAACCGGGGAAGTTCTCCACCTCGGTGGTGTTCATCAGCGCGCCGCCGTACTGCGAGCCCTCGAACACCAGCGGACTCAGGTCCGCTCGCGCCAGGTAGATCGCCGCGGTGTATCCGGCCGGGCCGGAGCCGATCACGATCACGTTGCGCACGGCGTTGTCGTCGGGGGCATCGATGCGAACGTCGTCATCGGCGGTCGATGTCAGGTCGATCACTGGCTTACGCTCCTTCGGATGCAAGCTCGCCGGCGCACGCTGCACCGGCGGCCAGCAGTGACAACATCACCCTACCGATGGGCATTCCCGCTCCGATCCGTTCGGTGCGCGCCGCGAGCACGGGTCGGGCCCTCGGTGTTGGGTGCCTCACAGTGCGCTGGGGCGCACTCCTGGGCACCCAACCCGGGATACATGGGCACCCGGGGTGCCCGGGAGGGGGTGGGTCAGGAGCCGGTGACGCTGATCTCGGAGATGGTCGACTGGAACTGGCCCTGATTCTTGGCCGACGTGCCTTGGTAGGGCGCCAGTTTCGTGATCCACACGATGAGGTACTGCGACTTCGGTGCGCTGTCCAGCGGGATGTTCACCGGGTCGGTGCCGAGGCTCGCCTTGCCGAGGACGGTGGTGGACTTAAGGGGCGGTTTCGCGCTCGCCGCGCTCAGGATCTCGACATCGGTCCCGGGTGTGCTGGTGGCCACCGTGACGCTCGACGGGGTGATCGGCTTGGCGAAGGTGAGGAGCAGGCCGACACCGTCCTTGATGCCCTTGGGCCCGAACTGCTGTTTGTACACCCAGGTCGGCCAGACGGTCGACGGGTCGTTGTCGTAGGCCCGGTCGACGTAGGACTCGTAGTCGGCCGGCGGCGTGCCCTGCGGGTCGTAGACGGTCGCGTCGGAGATGGGGATAGGCGCGCCCACGGCGGCGGTCGACGTCTCGGAGACCGTGCCGGACCCCGTCGAGCTGCCGGACGTCATGCTGCCTGCGGTGCGCGTGGTGGTGGGGGTGGTGACGGTGATCAGCTGCTGTTGGTCGGCCGCCTCGATCGGCTCCACGATGCCGGCCAGGAACTGTTTCGTCACCGCGGCCACCATGATGACGATGAGCACGGCGATCGCCGTGAGCATCCCGCCGGCGATGGACAGCTTGATGCGGCGGTCGCGCAGCACCGCGTGCGGGGTGGTGGCCGCGGGGTGACCGCCGCGGGGCGGCCGGGCGAGGCGCGGCGGACGCGGGGCGCGCTCCGTCCGCGCATGACCGGTCGGCGATCCGGTCGTGGAGCCGCTTGCCGCATCGGTGTCGAACTGCCGGGCGAGCGCCGCGATGTCGCCGACGTGCGCGATGCCCTTTGCTCCCTCGGGGTGCAGCGCGCGCTCCGCGAGCCGGGACAGCGCGGGCGGGACGGAGGCGTTCACTTTGCCGGCCGGGAGTTCCGTGTCTCCGCGCCGGGGGGCGGGTGCGCACCCGTTCGGGCCGTCCGCCGGGCCGAGCGGCCAGGTTCCCGTCAGCATCAGGTACAGCAGGGCGCCCATCGCGCGGATGTCCTCGTCGTGCGCCGCGCCGCTGCGCGCGACGACATGGGACAGCCGCACCTGCCCGTCGAAGTTCGCGCGCACGAGCGAGGGGTGCACGGCGCCGAGGGACAGATCGGCCGCGTGCACCTCGGCCAGCGCGTCGGCCACACCGGCGATCAGACGGGTCGCGATGCCGGGTTCGAGCGGGCCGTCCTGTAGCAGGTCGGTGATCGTCGCGCCGTCCACCCACTGCCCTGCCACATACGCGGCCGAGCCGACCTGGCCCAGGTCCAGGGTCTGCGGAAGGCTCGGGTGGTGCAGTCGCCCCACTCGCAGTGTCCGGGTGACGGTGGCCGAGGTCGGGTCGGTGGCCGGCAGGATCGTCACGGCCATGTCCCGCGGGAGCACCGTGTCGCGCGCCTGCCAGAACTCGTTACCGGCCGCGTCGGTGGCGACGAGGCGGGTCAGCCGGTAGCGCTCGCCGACGATGGTGCCGGGGGTGTGCGCCGGGCCCGGAGTTCCGTGCGCGGGGAACCGTGCGGCGAACTGTGCCGCGACCTGTGCGGGATCGGCATGCGGAATGCGGGTCAGCGCTTCGTCCTCGTCCCCGATCGGCCGTGGAGCGCCGCCCGCGCTGATGTGCTCGTCCGTCACCGGTACCTGTCCTTCTGTGTCGGTCGGCGCTGGATTGACAGGCCCTCGGTTCATAGGCCCTGCATGTATCGGCGCTGTCTGGATCGGCGCCGGACCCGTCGACACAGTATCCATGGGGGGGCCGTCGGGCGCCCCGACCGACCGTGCGGTGACGGCCGAACCCGCCCCTACGAGGGTGCCACGAGTGCCGTCCGACCTGCCGTGCCGAGGCCCGCGGTGCCGAGGTGCGCCGCCCCCCCGGCCACGCTGCTTCTGAACGAGCCGCACTAGGTCGCTCAGGAGACTGCGCAGCCGACTGCGCAGCACGTCGACCTCCCGCACCCGCAGCACCACCAGGCCGGCAACGGTGCCGGCCAGGCCCACGGCGCAGCCCGCCACCAACTGACCGATCGCGCCGGCGAGGGAGGTGGTCGAACTCGCGGCGAGCACGTGCGTGGCCACCCCCCAAGCGGCCAGGCCGCCGGCCGCAGAGGCCAGCGCGGTGCGCCCGATGGTGTCGAGGGTCGCGCCGAAACCCATCTGGCCGAACCGGACCCGCAGCCATACCTCGCCGACCGCGACGCCCACCACATAGGACACGGACATGGCGCCGGCCAGGCCCGGGACGATCCACTCCTGCGGCAGGGCAAGGCATCCCACCAGCAGCGGGATGCGCATGGCTACCATGATCGCGTTGATCACCGTCGGCGTGCGGCCATCCTTCATGGCGTAGAACACCCGCATCTGCACCAGGGTGATTGCGAGCGGCAATAGCCCGATCGCGAAAGCCGCCAGCGTCCACGCCAGGATCCGCACCTCCGCCGCGTCGACCGCGCCGTAGCGGGCGGTGACGACGGCCAGCGGCACGGCCAGCGCGATCATGGCGACGGTCACCGGGACCAGTGCGACGCTGGACAGTCGGTTGGCCAGCGACACGTCGCGTTTCACGGCCGGCATCTCGCCGTCCGCGGCGTGCCGGCTCATCCGGGGCATGATCGCAGTGAGCAGGGAGACGCCGAGGATGCCGTACGGCAGTTGGAACAGCATCGAGCCGTAGGTGTAGAGCGCGTAGAAGCCGGAGTGCACGTTCGAGGCGACCCGGACCGTCACGATGTAGCTGACCTGGGAGATCAGCGCATAGGCGATCGCCCAGCCCAGCAGCCGGCCCGCCTCCCGCATCCGCGAGTCGATGCCCCAGCGCCAACCGAAACGGAAGCCGGAGCGCCACAGCGCCGGCAACATCACCGCGGCCTGCACGACGATCCCGGCCGTGGTCCCCGCGCCCAGCAACAGGAACTCGCCCCGCGACAGTGTCGTCAGCCCGCCGCGTGACCCCGGACCGGCCATCGCGAGCAGCAGCGCGCCGACTGCGATCACCACCACGTTGTTCGCGACCGGTGCCCAGGCCGGCGCGGCGAAGTGCTCCTTGGTGTTCAGGATCGCGCCGAACAGCGCCGCCACCCCGTAGAAGAAGATCTGCGGGAGCAGCAGATAGGCCAGGTGCGTGGCCAGCGCCGGATCGGCCGTGCTGCCGCTGGACAGGTACAGCCGGGTGAGCAGCGGCGCAGCGGCCACCGCGACGCCGGTTGCGCCCAGCAGGCCGACCACCATCATCGTCATCAGCCGCTGGGTGTACGCAGCCCCGCCGTCGGGATCGGACCGCGCGCGGGACAGCAGCGGGATCGCCACCGACGTCAGCACCCCGCCCAGCAGCAACTCGAAGATGATGTTGGGCAGCGTGTTGGCCAGGCTGTACGCGTCGTTCACCACGGAGAAGCCCAGGAACGCCACGATGACGACCTTCGCGACAAACCCCGTGACGCGGCTGACCAGCGTCGCGACGGCCATCATCCCGCCGGCCCGCACCACCCCCGCGGTCCGCTCGGTGCGCATCGGGGCGTCCGGTATGGCGACCATGATCCCCGTCACCGGATCCGGCGCGGCCCGCGTGATCCCGCCGGTCGAGTCGGTCATGGCGCGGCCCCCTTCGGCGAGGTTTCCGGGACGTCCGGTCCGCCGGAGGCGCGAACTACGTCATGGCCGCTGGAGGCGCGCACGATGTCACGGCCGGGCGGGGCTCCGATCACCTGGCTGGCCGTGTCCGCATCGGGCGGATCGTTGATGACGATGTTCGCCGCGCGCGGCGCGGGCGAGGCGTCATCGGATTCCCGCGCCCGGTGGGCGCCGCTCGTATCGCCCGCGCCGTCGGCACTGCCAGCACCGTCAGCCGTGGGTGCGCGGTCCGGCCCGTCCTCCGCTCGGCCGCGCCACCGCTGCACGAGCCGCCAGATCACCATCAGCAGCAGCACGCCACCGGCCACTGCCATCAATACCACCGTGAGCGCCCCATACGCGCGGGAGTCGATCTTGAGCGGCACCGGGCGGCCCCACACGGACCCGTCCGCGCCCTGCAGCTGCGCAAAGACGGTGAATGTGCCCGAGCGGGACACGGTGGCCTGGATGCGCACCGGCACACTGCGCGGCCCCGCGCCGATCACGATCCGGCCAGGGTCCTGCGTGCTGAGCCCGGCCTGCTCCCCGCCGATCACGCGCACTGTCATGGTCACCTGGTACGGCAGCGTGTTGTTCACGGTGAGCAGTAGCGGTGCGGTGGACGAGGCGAGCGTGTAGCTGCCCGTGTCGCGAGCGATCTTCACGCCCGCATACAGCTCGCTGACGGTCGCGTCGACGCTTTGCAGCACCACCTGGTCGGGCTCGGTCGCGCCGCGCCAGGATGCCGACGCGGCGCCCAGCATGGCGTCCGAGAGCGGCGTGAGGATGTCGGCCGGATCGGGTCCGCCATACGCGGCGCCCAGCGTCATGCCGAGTACGTCGAGACGCTGTCCCAGCCGGATCAACCGCTCAAGGTAGGCCGCCGGAAGCTCCGCCGCGCGCGCCTTCGCGCCATAGTCCAGGGTGACCGGGGTCGGCGAGGAGACGTGCAGCGGCGGCCCCGCGGCATCGATCCCCTGCGGCACCACGTCACGGGCCAGGGCCGTCACCGGCGCGGGCACCACCATGCCGACGCCGGACAGATCGTCGAGCAGGGCCGACAGGGTCGTGAAACCGGCGCCGTTCGGCGCGAACCTGCGGGGCGGAGCGACCACCATCGGCCCGACCGCGGCGGAGCCCTCGACCATCATCTCCGCGGCGAGCGTGTTGACGGCGTCGGCCCAGTCGGCCGGCGCCCCGTCGTCGAGCACCCGAGCGAGTTCCGTCGCGTGACCGCCGCTGGTGAGCACCGCCGGAACCTGGTCGCCGTCGACCGAGACGGTCACGAACCCGGATGGCGCCTTCGACGAGCTGCCGGCTGGGCCAGGGGACCCGGCGGCATGCACGGCTGTCGGGTCCAGGATCGCGGATCGGTAGCCGAGCGACCGCAGCACCTGCCATGCCTGATCGGTGAGCACGCCGCCCGGCGGGTCCGCCACGTCCGTCACGAGATTCGAAGGCGCAGTGGGCGTGTCGAGCCCCTGGCCGAGGACGCGGCTGGCCACCGCGCGACCACGGAAGACCGCGGTCGCCACGGCGTCCGACATGCCGGCCCGCACCAGCGCGACCACGTCCGGGTCGCCGTACGGCAGGACGACCACGTGATGGGTTTCGGCGAGGCCGCGAAGTTGGTCGAGGAACGCCGCGGCGGCGGCCTGGCCGGTGCCGGCGACCGTTCCGGCGGGTTGCGGCCCCGCGGGCTGCGTCGGTTCAGGCGTCCCGGGGGATTCGTTGCTGGGGGGCGGGCCACCGGTCGGTTCGGCGGTGTTGCCGGAGGATCCGCCCTGGTTGCCGGACTCAGCAGTCCCGTTCGGCGCGGCAGTTCCGTTCGTGTCGGCGGGGGCGCTGGCCGGCGCGCCGCCCGTGACTGCGGTTGATTCCGGAAGCGCCCCGCCCACGGATGTCGTCATATCCGTCATACCCGCTAGTAACGCGGTATTCGACGCCGCAGACGGCAGCGGCGATGACGGCGGAGCGCCGGACGCGGTCGACTCAGGGGTCGGCTGTGACGTCGGCTGTGACGTCGGCGTTGAGGTCTGCGCGGACGTGCTCGGCTCGGTGGAAGGGACGGGCTTGGTCGAGGTGGGCGGCGACGTGGGCTGCAGCGCGGGCTGCGGCGTGCCGGGGTGCGCCACCACCCAATAGCCGCGGCTCATCCGATCCAGCTCGTCGAGCAGCATCGGGTCGACGACAAGCGTCACGAGGTTCGGGTTCGCGGCCGCATCGACCAACTCGGTCACCGCGGCCGCGAGCCGCCCTCCGGGCTTGATCTCCGCCGCGAGCGTGTCGTCGCGGAAGATCCCGTTCAGGCCCAGGTGCGGAACGTCGACCAGCGGCCACAGGATGCCGACCGGCGCCGGTGTCGGACCGGATGCGGCGCCGGAACCCCCGGGTGCCGGTTGCGTCGATCCGGGCAGGGTCGACCCGGGCACGGCGGTGACCGTCACCAGCAGATGCACCTCGCCGACACGCGCGGGGGTATCCCCGCCAGGGGCGTGCACGGTCCCGTTCACGTTGATCATCACCGGGTAGACGCCCGGCGCGGTGATGCCGAGCGAATCGGCATGGGAACCGGTGATCGGTACGGACACGACGAAACCGGCGCTCTGCTTGGCGGCGACCCGCCCGGGTAGCGGTCGGAACGTCGGGTTGATCACCGTCACCGGCTGGATCGGGTTCGCCACCTCCGCATTGACAGCGGCCACGCTGGTAAGCCGGTCGCCGCGCTGGAAGCGGTAGCTCAGGTCGTCGATCGGATCCGGGCCGGTGTTGTAAAATCGGCCGCTCACGGTGAACAGGTTGGGGCTGGTGGCCGTCGCCACCACGGGCTGGATTCCGGCGATCGTGAACGATAGCCGCTGCGCGTACTCGCCGCGCGTCGCCGCCGCGGCGGAGAACCCGCCGGTGGCCGAGAACACGCCGGTGAGCCCGGTCATGGCGAGCAGCATCGCCACGAACAGTGTCATACCCGCACGTCGCGCCCCGGTACGCCACCGGCGGCGGCGCGGCGAAATGCCCGTCACCAGCCCGTCACCTGGCCGTCTCCCCGCCGCCCGGTCCCGTCTGGCCGGCCAGCAGCGACGCCGCGCGCCGCGCGATCCGCCGTTCCGCCGGGTAGGCGAGGCGACGCGGCACCTGGGCCAGCGGCACCCACGCGACCTCGGTGACCTCGATGTCCTCGTCGGAGAGCTCGCCGGATTCGGCGCGCAGCAGGAAGTGGTGCACGCGCTTGTCGATGCGGCGGCCGCCGGAGGTGAAGGTGTAGTCGAAGCTGCCGAGCGGCGCGATGACGTGGCCGGTGATGCCGGTCTCCTCGGCGACCTCGCGCACCGCCGTCTGTTCCAGCGACTCGCCCGATTCCACATGGCCTTTCGGCATCGACCAGCGCAGCCGGCCGGACCGCCCGGAGCGTCCGATCAGCGCAGCCGCCGTGCGCCCGTCGACCGTTCGGACGACGAGCCCGCCGGCCGAGACTTCGAGATGTGGTGCGGCGGGCATGCGTCGATGGTAGTGGGGTTAGATGCGGGGATGACGCTGCTCGCGGCCTGCCGGCCGCCGCGCGGGCGCGCCGAGCGGTGCGAAATTGCGGATAATTCCGGCAGAAGCGGTGACATATCGCACCGCTCGGCGGCGGGGACGTTCGGTCCTCAGCCGAGGACGCTGAGCCGGATCGTCTCGGGCATCGACGCGAGCTTGTCGACGATCTCGGCGGCCGGGGCGCCGATGATGTCGGTGGCGACGTAGCCGAGGTCGCCGGCGGTGGCCAACTGCTGCGACTCGATGTTGACGCCGTGCTCGGCCAGCAGTCCGTTGATGGTGGCCAGCACGCCGGGCACGTTCCGATGGATGTGCACGATGCGGGTGTGGTCCTTGGTCTTGCCCAGGCCGAGCCGCGGCATGTTCACCGACAGGGACGTGCGGCCGAGGCCGACGTAGTCTCGTAGCTTGCCGGCGACGAAGTTGCCGATGTGCTGTTGCGCCTCCTCGGTGGACCCGCCGATGTGCGGGGTGAGGATCACGTTGTCCAGGCCGCGGAGCTCGGAGAAGAACGGGTCGCCGTTCTTCTTCGGCTCTTTCGGAAACACGTCGATCGCCGCCCCGGCCAGGTGCTTCGACTCGATGTGCTTCTTCAGCGCGGCGTGATCGACGACGAAACCGCGGGACAGGTTCAGGAAGATGGCGCCCGGCTTCATCTGGGCGAACTCGCGTTCCCCGAAGAAGCCGTGGTTGCCGGGGCGGCCGTCCACGTGCAGGGTGACGACGTCGCACTGATTGAGGAGTTCGTCGAGGGTCTGGCACTTCTTCGCCGTGCCCAGGGCGAGCTTCTCGGCGGTGTCGTAGAAGTGGACGGTCATGCCGAGCGACTCGGCGAGCACCGAGAGCTGCGAGCCGATGTTTCCGTAGCCGACGATGCCGAGGGACCGGCCGCGGACCTCGTGCGCGCCGGACGCCGATTTCGCCCAGCGGCCCTCGTGCATCGCGTGGTTCTGCACAGTGAGCCGCCGGGTGAGCGCGATGATCTCGGCGAGCGCGATCTCCACGACGCTGCGCGTGTTCGAGTAGGGCGCATTGAACACGGCGATACCGCGTTCAGCGGCGGCGACGAGGTCGATCTGGTTGGTGCCGATGCAGAACGCCCCGATCGCCCTGAGATTCGGTGCGCTGTCCAGGATCTCGGCGGTGACGGTGGTTCCCGAGCGGATGCCGAGCAGTTCCACGTCTTTCAGTTCGGCGGCGAGATCGGCCGCCTGCAGCGCGTGGTCCATGGTGCGGACCTCGTGCCCGGCCTCCGTGAGCACGGTGACGGCATCGGGGTGAATGTTTTCCAGGAGCAGAGCGCGCACGCGAATCTTCTTCCAAGGGTGTTTCGGGGGTGGTTGCGGGGATCGGTTCCTGGGATGGACTGGCACCGAGCCCGCACCGACCAGGGTAGACGCCCGTCCCGCCGTGGATACTGAACGGGTCGCGCGCTTCAGCGGGTACCGAGGCGAAGGGGGCCGGGGTTGTCGGACGGGACGGACGACCGGATCGGCCGACCTGTGCCGGCGGGGCGGATCGCGCTGATCCGGCACGGCGAGACCGAGTGGTCGGCGTCCGGGCGGCACACCTCCGTCACCGACGTCGATCTCACGGCTGCCGGGGAGCGCCAGGCGCGGGCGATCCCCGCGATCCTCGCCGAGCTCGGGGTGCGTCCTCGGTCCGTTCTGGTGAGCCCACGCCGGCGAGCGCGCCGCACCGCTGAACTGGCCGGGCTCGGAACGGCGCCGGCCGTCATCAACGATCTTGTCGAGTGGGACTACGGCCGCTACGAGGGCTTGACCACGGCGCAGATTCGCGGCGAGCGGCCCGGGTGGGAGCTTTTCGCCGACGGCTGCCCGGGCGGGGAATCTCCGGAGCAGGTCGCACGGCGCGCCGACCGCGTGTTGGACGTAGCCCGGTCGCTGGCCGGCCGCGGTGACGTGGTGCTGGTGGCCCATGGCCACATCTCGCGGGCGCTGACGGTGCGCTGGGTGAACCTACCGGTGTCGGCGGGTGCGCTGATCGCGATGGACGCCGCGGCGGTGACGGTGCTCGGCGGCTACCACGGCGACCCGATCATCGAGCACGCCAATGTGATTGCGCGGGTTGAGGTTTCGGAGGTCGAGGCGCCGCGCTGAATCCGGCGACCGTTGGTCGCGGCGGCCGATAGGCACCGCCCGCGGGGCTTACGGTGCGGGCGGCGTGCTGCCGGCGTGCCCGCCAAGTTGCCCGCCGACCTGGCCGAGCTGCACAGCCTCGGTGGGATGTGCGAGGTGCAGCAGGCGATGGGTCTCGACGGCGAAGGCGCGCGCCTCCTCGGCGGCGCGATGAGCGGCAGTGGCCATCGCGTGCGTGCGGCGCTGCCGTTTCACCAGGGCGACACCGGTACCGGCGGCGATGCCCGCACCGACCGACGAGGACACGTTCGTGTAGTTGCCCAGGATCAACTGGACGTTGGACGACACGGCGGAGGGGTGGCCCAGCAGCGTCGCGATACCGGCGAACACGAACAGGTAGAAGAACAGGAAGATCCCGAAGAAGATCACCGCCTTGCTACTGAGCAGCGCCGGCAGCCGACCGAGGAGCTTGTCGACCACCGACCTCGCACTCTCACCGTGCTGATCGGCGGGAGTCTCGGTGCCGCCGGCGGCACTGTCCGGGCGCACCCGGTCGGCTGGCGAAGCCGCACCGGCATCTGAATCTGACATCACACACTCCTTCGACTGGTCGGCGGAGGCCCTTCCATCGGTGGTGACGAGGCGTCACAATGGCAGGACACCGTCGAGGGGGTTGCCGTGTCCATCCAACTGAACCCGTACCTGAACTTTCGCGATAGCGCCCGGGCGGCGATGGAGTTCTACCATTCGATCTTCGGCGGGGAGCTGACCGTCAGCACGTTCGGTGAGTTCCACGCCAGCGACGATCCGGCCGAGGAGGGCAAGGTGATGCACGCCGCGCTGGTCGGCGAGGCCGGCGTGCGGATCATGGCCGCGGACGTCCCGAACAGGATGGATTTCTCTCCGGCACAAGGGTTTTCGGTGTCGTTGTCAGGCGCTGCCGCCGATGGGGAGACGCTGCGCCGCTATTGGTCGGCGCTGTGCGACGGCGGTCAGGTCACGATGCCGCTGGACGTGGCACCGTGGGGTGACACGTTCGGCATGTGCGTCGACAAGTTCGGCATCAGCTGGTTGGTCAATATCGCCGCCGCGTGACCGCCGTCCGCCGCACGCGATAGCTTTTCGCGCACATCGGCGGTAGCCGGCGGCCCGGCCCGACCGTAAGGAAAACCGCCATGCAATCCATCGTGCCGTGCATCTGGTTCGACCACACCGCACAGCAAGCTGCCGAGTTCTACACCTCGGTCTTCCCCTCCGGGCGGATCATCGACATTCAGCGTTACCCGACCGAGGGCCTGCCCGATTTTCAGACGGACATGGCCGGCCAACCGCTGGTGGTGCAGTTCGAACTGGCCGGCTACGAGTTCGCCGGCATCAATGCGGGACCGGAGTTCCAGGTCAATCCGTCGATCTCGTTCCTGCTGAACTTCGACCCGTCTGTCGACCTGGACGCGGAGCAGCACCTGGATCGTCTCTGGTCGGCGCTGTCCGACGGCGGCACCGCGTTGATGCCGCTCGCGTCGTATCCGTTCAACCCGCACTACGGCTGGATCGCCGACCGGTACGGCGTCTCGTGGCAGCTGATGCTCACCGACCCCGCCGGGGCTCGGCGACGCTTCATCACCCCATCGCTGCTGTTCGGCCAGACCAATCAGGGCCGCGCGGCCGAGGCGATCGACATGTACACGTCGCTTTTCGACGGCGCGGTCGGCACCCTGGTCCACCAACCGGACACGGCCGGCCCTGTCGCCGGCGAGGTGATGTTCGCCGACTTCCAGCTCGCCGGGCAGTGGTTTTCCGCGATGGACTCCGCCGGCCACGACTTCACCTTCAATCCCGGCGTGTCCTTCATGGTTCGCTGCGCCGACCAGGACGAGATCGACCGGCTCTGGGACGCGCTCTCCGCGGTGCCCGCCGCCGAGCAGTGCGGCTGGCTGGTCGACCGGTACGGCGTGTCCTGGCAGATCGTGCCTGCCGCCCTGGGCGAGTTGATGGCCAAACCCGGTGCCTACCCGAAGCTCATGGCCATGAAGAAGATCGATATCGCCGCGTTCGGGTAGGCCGCGTGCGGCCCCGTGCCGCCCCGTGCCGCCCCCGGAGCCCGGCTTGTCCGGCCCGCCTCGGCAGTTGATGCTGTTCGTATGATCGTGCGCCGCGAGTTGCCCGGAGACAGGGCGGCGATCTTCGCCGTGCACGCCGCGGCGTTCGCTCGCCCCGGGGTCGACGTCGCGCCAGAAGCGCACCTGATCGACTGGTTGCGTGGCGACGGCGACCTCCGCCCCGAGCTGTCTCTGGTCGCCGTCATCAACGAAAAGATCGTCGGGCACGTCGCCTGCAGCCGCGCTCACATCGGTGACCAGGCCGCCCTCGGGCTAAGTCCGCTGGGCGTGCTGGTCGAGCACCAGCGTCGCGGCGTCGGCTCCGCGCTCATGCACGCTGTGCTCGGCGCCGCGGACGCGCTCGGTGAACCCGCCATCTGCCTGCTGGGCGACCCGGGCTTCTACCGGCGCTTCGGCTTCGAGCCGGCGACCTCGGTCGGCGTGGATCCGCCGAATCCCGTGTGGGCGCCCCATTTTCAGATCCGCCGGTTGACCGCCTGGTCGAATATGACGGCGGGTACCTTCCGCTACGCCTCGGCATTCGACCGGATCTGAAGTCGCCGGAAGCGATCCCGCTAGGCGGTGAGGCTGATCTGGTCCGCGCGCAGGTCGGTGGCGCTCGCGGAGATCACCAGGTGCCCGCCCGAAACTGATATGACGGCCGACGTGACACCGAACGGTAGCCCTGGAAGCGGCACCGAGACTGTCAGCCGCCGGTGCAGCTCAGCGAGAAGTGCAGAAGGCACCGCGACGCCGCCTGCCGAGAGGGCGGAGGGCGTCAGGTGCAGGGTTCGGTCGGTGATGCTGATGGCGACATCGGCCGTCACCGGGACCGTCTCGCCGGCCACCGTCACCGAAGTGTGAAGTTCGATCGCGGTGCCGCCGGTGGACGAGAGCGTCAGGTCGGGCACTCCCAGCATCGACCCGAGATCCGTTGCGGGGATGGTCATCCGCAAGTGGGCGCGCCCGATCGTCAGGCCGTCGGCGGTCCCATCGATCGCGCTACGCAGCGGGTAGGTGACGTCGTAGAGGTCGGCGACGGCTGCGACGTGCTGGAGGGGACCGGTGCCCAGGTCGTTGCTGCTGATCGTGACGTGCGAGTAGCGGCCGGGCAGCGCCTGTAGCAGGAACGAGAAGCCGTGGATGCTCACCGCCGGGTCGGCCGGGCCGGGCAGGTGCTGCGCGAGCGCGGCATCGGCCCGATCCTCGGCATACACCCGGCCACCGATATCCGCGCCGACCAGCACGACGGCGAGCACCAGCAGCGCCACCAGCAATCTCCGCACCCGCCCATTGTGCCGACCCCCAGCCGGGAGCAGTCGATCCGGCGCACCAGCCGCCATGCCACGGCGGGGCCGCAGATTTAGCCACACTTTCGGCTACGCTGGCTGTCATGACCATAGTCCCGCTGGGTGAGGCGAAGGATCACCTGTCCGAATACGTCGCGGAGGTGGTGCGTACGCACGATCGGATCACAATCACGCGCCACGGTCACCCGGCGGCGGTACTCGTATCACCTGATGACCTGGCGTCGATGGAGGAGACCCTGGACATTCTCTCCCGGCCGGGGGTGCTGGACGAGATCCGTGAGGCCGAAGCCGAGATTGCTCGAGGTGAGGTATTCGACGAAGCGGCGATCCGGGGTGACCAGGCCGCACGTTCTCGAGGCGCCGACATCGCGTGACGACAGGCGGCGGTGCCTACCGAGTGGAATTCGCCGGGACTGCGCGTCGCGGCGTGCGCGGAATGCCTGAGAAGGCCGCCGCAGCTCTGATCGAGTTCTGCTTCGGCCCGCTGGCGGCCAATCCGCACAGGGTGGGTAAACCGCTGACGCGGGATCTGACCGGCTATCACAGCGCGCGACGCGGAGGCTACCGCGTGATCTATCGCATCGAAGATCCAGCCCATCGCGTGTTCGTGGTCCGTGTCGAGCACCGAAGCGACGTCTACCGGCCACGCCCACCGGGTTGACCACGCGCAGCCGAATCTCTGCCCGCGTCGCGCGGGAGGGCGGCTACTGGTCGGCGGCCGATCCCGGGCATCTCGCACCACCAGACTTCGCCACGGGCCGGCAGCGCCGTCACGGCAGCGCCGCATCCACCGTGATGCTCAGCCGTGTCCTACTCATGCCACAAACATGCCACACTCGCCCCCTCTTGACCCGCGGTCCGATCGCCCACCGGTCGCTTCGGCACCGCGAGGGACACTGATGCAGTGGACGATCAGAACGGCGACGCGGGCGTGGCGCGCGCCGCCGAGCCGGAGGATCTGGCGCGGCTGCTTATCGATCGTGTCAATGCCGGGGATCTCGACGGCGTGGTCGCGCTCTACGAGCCGGGGGCCGTCCTTGCTCTGCCCGGCGGCCGCGTCGCGGTCGGTCACGATGCGATCCGTCGCTTCTACGGCGAGCTGTTGGCGAGCCGCCCGACGTTCCGGCCGGGCGAGCAGCTGCCGGCCCTGCAGTATGACGGCCTGGCGCTGACCTGCACGCGACTCGTCGGCGGGGGCGCGACAGCCGAGGTCGCGCGCCGCCAGCCGGACGGGGCGTGGCTGTGGGCCCTCGACCGACCGAATGTGCGCGAACGACCCGAAGAGCCGACGGCCTGAGAGCCCCGGCCGTGCGGGATAGAATCGCTCATCGTGTCCGAGGAATCCGGCGGCGACGCCCAGCCTGCGGGATCCACCGTGGGATCCGGCATGCCACCCGCCGAGCGATCCGCTGATCCGGTCCAGCACCCCGAACCGCAGCCGACCGCACACCCCGCGCCGCATCAGGTCGAGGCGATCCGCGACCTCGTCGCGGCCTTCCCCGTCGCGTTGGAGCTCGGCGAGCGGTTCGCGGCCGCCGGGTTCGAGCTGTACCTGGTCGGCGGGTCGGTGCGCGACGCGCTGCTCGGCCGGCTCGGCCACGATCTGGACTTCACCACCGACGCCCGGCCCGACGCCATCCTCGGGGTCCTGGACGGCTGGGCGGACGCGGTGTGGGAGACCGGGATCGAGTTCGGCACGGTCGGCGCGACCCGCGGATCGGGAGAGGCCGAGGCCCAGATCGAGATCACCACATTCCGCGCCGACCTGTACGACGGCGTCACTCGCAAGCCGTCCGTGACCTTCGGCGACACCATCGAGAACGATTTGCTCCGAAGGGATTTCACCGTCAACGCGATGGCGGTGCGGTTGCCGGACCTTACCTTCGTAGACCCGTACGGGGGCCTCGAACACCTGGACGCGGCGATGTTGGACACGCCGTCATACCCGGAACGTTCCTTCCGGGACGACCCGCTGCGGATGATGCGCGCCTGCCGGTTCGTCGCCCAGCTGGGGCTCTTCATCGCGCCCCGGGTGGTGGCGGCGATGACGGAGATGGCGGGTGAGATCGCCCGGATCACCCCCGAGCGGATCAACACCGAGCTCAGCAGGCTGATGTGCGGCGCCGACCCGCGCGCCGGGCTGGAGCTCATGACAGACACCGGGCTCGCCGAGCATGTGCTGCCGGAGCTGCCGGCGCTGCGCCTGGAACGCGACGAACACCACCAGCACAAGGACGTCTACCAGCACACCCTCACGGTGGTCGAGCAGGCGATCGAGCTGGAGCAGGCCGAGCAGCGCGCCGAGGGCCGGCCGCTGGAGCCCGACCTGGTGCTGCGGCTGGCGGCCCTGCTGCATGACATCGGCAAGCCGGCGCCCCGGCGCTTCGAGCCCGGCGGCGGGGTGAGCTTCCACCACCACGAGGTGGTCGGCGCCAAGCTCGCCCGCGCCCGGCTGAAGGCGTTGCGTAACCCCAAGCACGTGGTCGACGAGGTCGGCCAGCTGGTATTCCTGCACCTGCGCTTCCACGGCTACGGCGGCGGGGCGTGGACGGATTCGGCGGTGCGCCGCTACGTGACCGATGCGGGAGACCTGTTGCCGCGCTTGCACAAACTGGTGCGCGCCGACTGCACCACGCGCAACCCGCGCCGCCGCGCGGCGCTGCAATCAACCTACGACGAGCTGGAGCATCGCATCGATGCACTCGCCGCCGCGGAGGATCTGGCGCGCGTCCGTCCCGATCTCGACGGGAATGCGATTATGACGTTGCTCGGGGTCAAGCCCGGTCCGGTGGTGGGACGGGCCTGGCAGTACCTGAAGGAACTGCGGCTGGAGCACGGTCCGATGGACCGGGACGCCGCGGAGATCGCCCTGCTGGCCTGGGCGGCCCGCGAGGGGCTGGTCGACCCGGCGACCGGCGCGCCGCTCAAGTAGCGCCCGGCCCCGACCGCGCCGCCCGGTGGCCCGGTCGTCCCGCACCGGGAAGCGCGCTTCGCGCCGAACATCGTCATAAACGAAATGAAAAACCTTACGACAGAGGGGGTTTGATGTTCTGGTTGTAGGCCGTTTGCAGTTGGCCCTGCACCTCAAGACGCTGCCCGAGCAGACGAGATGGGTGCACTGTCGGCGTTCGCGTCGGCCGGGTTGTTGGTGTCTGCGCCGACGCCGTTGAAGATGACCGTCATGCGTGCGGATGGGTCGAAGACGGATGACGGAACCTGCCAGACGGTGGGCTGGCCGATATCGCCGTCGGTGGTCAGCGGCCCCGATGCGAGAGTGACAGGGATCCAGCCCCACCCGGTTCCGGCAGCCGGGTCGTGCCGGTACAGCGTGGCTCCCTCGATCATGAAGTCCGCGCCGATCGACTGGTAGGTGAATCCGGTTGCCGTCGAATTGTCGGTGTCGATGTAGACGTGCTTGATCGCGAACCCGAGGTTGAACGTGGCAGTGAAAGTGGTTGTCGCGGCACCGAAGTCGACCAACGGGTTGTCGATGGGCGCGGGCGCCGGCGTCGTGAGGGTCGCGACCGCTGATGGCGCGGACGAGGCGTCTGACGTGGTGCGCGCCACGATGGTGACGGCGTAGGTGTTGCCGGGCCGCAGGTAGCCGAGGTGAACGGTGGTCACCGAAGCGTCCACGGTCGCGCGGCGGACGCCGTCCACGTAGACGTCGTAGAACGCGACGGGGTCGTTCGTGGCGGTCGACGCGGTCCAGGACAGCCGGGCGCCGTTGGCGACGACGTCGCTGGCGGTCAGGTTGCTCGGTGCACTCGGCGGATTGCCCCACGCGATGTCGGTCGTGAGATGCAGGGCGGCGCTTTGCTGCGACACATTTCCGTCCCGGTGCCGGGCGGCGATCGTGTAGCTGTAGGCGGTCGCGGGGGTCAGCCCGGTGTCGGTGAAGTCGGTTCGGTCGGGGAAGTAGTTGCCGACGGATCCGACGTGTAGGCCGTTACGGAAAACCTCGTAGCCGACGATGTTGTCGGACGGAGAGGAGTTCCAGGAAAGGTCCACGCCGGTGCTGTACACACCGCCATGGCCGCGCACCTGTGGCGCGCACGGCGCCGACGGCACGGCCGTGCTGTTGCTGCGCGCGGCGGCGATCTCGTCGGTCCAGAACTGGCCGAGCGGTGCCGTGTCGTACGGGTTGGGAAGCGTGTCCTCGGTGAGATAGATATAGCCGGCGTTGTTCTGCTTGGTCGATTGCATGACGTCGCTCAGGTGCGCCTGCGAGGTGTTGCCGGCGGCGATCGTGGTGCCGTCCGGCACGACGTCGTAGATGATGTTCCAGAACTTCGCCGGATCGCCGTCCAGCTGCCACTGTGCGGCGGCCCGGTCCGCGGTCGGGTGCAGGTAGTCGTACGCGTTTCCCTCGTAACTGGCGATGACGTCCGCCGTGTCCTCGTAGCAGTCGGGAACGGTGATGCCCGGGTTGATGACGGTGAGTGAGCCCGGGTGGTTGCCGTGGATGTAGTCGTTGAGCTGCCGATAGAGGTCAACATAGCCGTTGCTTCCAGGGGTCGGCCCGCAGGTGTTCATCCCGTCGTCGATGAAGATCCCGTCCATCGACGAGCCGTAGTAGGCATACCAACGGTCGACGTCCTGTTCCGCCTGCACCAGCCAGGAGATCGTGTCGGTGTCGCCGAGGGCCGTCTTGCGCGGCGGAGTCGATCCGCCCAGATAGCCGCTGTCGACGTATCCCAGCACCTTGGTGCCCGCGGAGTGCGCCTGAGTGATGATCGGCTGCCACGCTGCGGACGCCGCCGGGCCGGGCCCGTTCGCCACGTTCGCGACCAGGAACCCGATATCGGATGCCGATGCGATCAGGCTGGACCAGGCGGCGGTGGACTGCGGCGGGATGTATGACGGCACCGCGACCTTCTGCCCCAAGGTGACCGTTGCTGCCGCACCCGTCAGCGCGCCGACGTGGTGCACGGCCGCTCGGCTCGCGTGCGCCTGCGCAGTGGCCGCGGGGCGGGCTGCGGGACCGGCCGCGGGGCGGGCTGCGCCGATGCCGGCCACGCTCATGCAGACCACCGCGACCGCGGCGACAAGTCCTCGACTAGGAATCATGGTCGTTCTCCACTTCGGTCGTAGCGGCGCGTGCGCCGAGGCAGACCTCGCCCCGCGGGCCGGGATACCACGCCGGCCCGACGAGACGGTCACAGCACGCTGGTGTGTTATTAAGTGCAGCTGCATAGTAGCGACTACGCGGCAGTGTTCGTCAAGACATTCTTACCGCTGAAGATCTTCACGGCCATCATGACCTCGGATGAGAGCGCCGCGAGCTCCCACGTTTCGATCCGATCGCCCGCTCGCCGAAGGGTTGACATTTTGAAATAGAAATTCATAATAACTTCACTGCGCGGTGAACGTGGCCGGGCAACCGACAAGACATGCAGTAGGGCGCGGTAGGGGAAAGGTGTTGCCTGTTGTGACGGAGGTCTTATCCGGCATCCAGCCGATCGGGACGCGCGCGCAGAACGCGGCGGCGTGCGCCGTCGCACTGCGCGACCACGGCAGCGCCACCGTTGCCGAGCTTGCCGATCGAACGGGCTTGTCGCGGCCGACCATCGAGTCGGGCCTGGAGATGATGGTCGATCGCGGCCTGGTGTCCGTCCTGGACGGGCTGACTCCGGGGGGGCGTGGGGTGGGTCGTCCGGCTCGGATGTACGAGTTTCGCGCCGCCGCCGGACACGTTGCCGCGGTCGATGTCGGTGTACACCGGATCCGCACGACGGTCGCGAATCTCGCCGGCCAGGTGTTGGGCTGGTGCGAGGAAGCCACCGGCGACGGCACGATCGGCCCGACCCGTATGGCAACCGTCATGAACGTCATCCGGCACTGTCTTGCGCGGACGGCCATCGGACCCGAGACGCTGGTCGGCATGGGGGTCGCCGTCACCGGCATGGTCGGCCGCGACGGACGCCTGATCGTGTCCCGGAACCTGCCGGACTGGGAGGGCGTGGACATAGCCGGGCATCTGCGGCGCGAATATGGCTGCCCGGTCGTCGTGGACAACGACATCCGCATGGCGGCGCTCGCCGAGCATCGCCTCGGTGCAGCGCGGCTCGTCGATGACGTCATCTACCTGTTCGCCGGTCACCGCGTATCTATGGGGTTGATCCTGGGTGGCGAGCTTCGTCATGGCCGGCACAGCGCCGCCGGCGAGATAGGCGGCATCGCTTTTTCGATGCCGGTGGACGATCGACGTGACCAGCTGCGATGGAAGTCGGCGGAGTCCGGGGCCGAGGTGTTCCGGCTCGCCGCGGCCGGCGACCCGGCAGCAAAGGCCGAGGTGGGTGCGTTCGCCCGCGGGCTCGCCACGGGTGTCGCGACGGTAGCGATGGCTATCGACCCCGACATCATCGTGATCGGCGGCGGCCTGTCCGGCGCCGGCGGCGCGTTGCTCGATCCGCTGCGCGAGGCGGTGAACGCGGCGATCCCGGTGCCGGTGATGCCTTCCATCGTCGCCTCCGAACTCGGCGCCGAATCCGTGCTGCTCGGCACGCTAGTTCGTGCCTTCGGCGCCACGTCTGTTTCGGTGTACGGGTCGACCGGGCTGCCCGAGCCGCCGATCGACGTTTCGGCGGCACGGCGGCTCGCCGGAGAGGCGGCGGCATGACCGGGCTGCTCAACCCCGCTCTGCTGCGCGTGGCCGTGGTCGGCGTCGGTGCCCGAGCCGGCCTGGTCCGCCATGTCACCGACTCGGGACGGGCGCGCATCGTCGCCTTTGTCGACCCGGCGCCATACGCGGAAGCACGCGCAGCGGATCTCTTCGGTCGAGGGCTGATCGGCTACCGCGGGGTGCGCCAACTGATCGATGCAGGTGGCATCGATGCCGCGTTCGTGGTAAGCCCCGACGACACGCACGCGTCGATCGCCGTGGACCTGCTCCACGCCGGGATCGCGGTTTATCTGGAAAAGCCGATCGCGACCACCGTGTCCGACGCGGACGCCATCCTCGCCGCCGCTGCCTCGACAGGCACTCCCTTGTATGTCGGTCACAACATGCGCCACATGGCCGTGGTGCACACCATGAAGGGCATCATCAACCGCGGTGAGATCGGCGACGTCAAGGCGATCTGGTGCCGGCACTTCGTCGGCAACGGCGGTGATTACTACTTCAAGGATTGGCACGCAGACCGCTCCAAGTCGACCGGCCTGCTGCTGCAAAAGGGCGCCCACGACATCGACGTCATCCACTATCTGTCCGGTCGGTACACGCAGTTGGTGACCGGCATGGGAGGGCTCAGCCTGTACGGCTCTATCACGGACCGGCGAGACAACTCGGACCGCTTGATGCCGGAATGGTTTTCGCTCGAGAACTGGCCGCCGCTGACGCACAAGGGGCTCAACCCGGTGGTGGACGTCGAGGACATCTCGATGGTGCACATGCAACTGGACGCCGGCCTGTTCGCCTCCTACGAGCAGTGCCATTACACACCGGACTACTGGCGCAACTACACGGTGATCGGAACCGAGGGTCGTTTGGAGAACTTCGGCGACTCGGACGGCGGAATCGTGCGGGTATGGAACCACCGCGTCACCTACCAGAGGCAGGGTGATCGCGAATACGACATCCGGGGGGACGCCGGCGGCCACGGGGACGCCGACGCGCGCACAGTGAACGAGTTCCTCGACTTCGTGCTCGACGGTGCGGACACGGTTACCTCGCCGGTGGCGTCCCGCAACGCTGTCGCGACCGGAGTAGCCGCGACCGAATCGCTGCGCGCTGGATCGATGCCGATGCCGGTCGTGCCTGTCGATCCCGCCATCGTGGCGCGACTGGAAACCTGCCGGCAACCGGCCGGCGAAAGCCCGGGTTAGCGGGCGGAATCCGCTAACCCGGGCTGCATCACCGTCAACCCCCCATCACGAAGGAGAATGCGATGCGAAAACTCATGGTAGCCCTCGGCGCTGCCGTAGCGGTGAGCGCGATGGTCGCCGGCTGCGCATCAAGCAGCGGCGCCACGGGTGGCAGTACATCGTCCACTACGGCCGGCAGCAGCTCCAGCAGCACGAGTTCGCCGGATACCGGGTCCGTCTCAAGCACGGCGGCGCCGAGCACCGACTCGTCATCGAGCGCTTCCACACCAGCCCCCGACACCAACCTGTCCGGGAATCTGACCTACGCGTTGTGGGATCAGAACCAGGTCAAGGCCATCAACGCCAACATCCAAGGCTTCAACGCGATCTACCCGAACATCAAGGTGAACGTGGATGTGACGCCGTGGGGCGACTACTGGACGAAACTGCAGACCGAGGCCACCAGCAACACGTTGCCGGACCTGTTCTGGATGAACGGACCGAACTTCCAGCTGTACGCCTCCAACGGCAAGATCGAGCCGATCACTTCCCAGGTCTCCTCCGGCGCGATCGATCCGGCCAACTATCCGAAGTCACTCGACGACATGTACTCGCTCGGCGGCGTGCAATACGGGGTGCCGAAGGACTTCGACACCATCGGCGTGTGGGTCAACAAGGCGCTGTTCGAGAAGGCAGGTGTGGCGCTGCCGCAGGCCGGCTGGACATGGGCCGATTTCCAGAAGATCGGTGCGGAGATTTCGCAGAAGCTTAAGGCGAGCGGCGACTACGGTGCGGCGGCCGGCATGGACGGTCAGACCACCTACTACGACACGATCCTCCAGGCCGGCGGCTACGTGATCTCCCCGGACGGCAAGACCTCCGGTTACGACACCGCTGAAGCCCAGGCCGGAATCCAGTTCTGGACCGACCTGATCAAGTCGGGTGCCTCGCCGACCATGGCGCAGCTCACCGAGACGTCAGCCGACCAGTGGTTCATCAACGGCAAGCTCGCCATGTATCAGGGTGGCGACTGGTTCCGGGCCGCGTTGGTCGGTACCCCGATCGAAAAAGACGTCATCGCGGTGCCGCTCCCCCAGGGCAAGGCCCAGGCGACGGTGATCCACGGCGTGTCCAACGTCGTCGCCGCCAATAGTCAGAACAAGAAGGCGGCGCAGGCGCTGCAGGCATATCTGGCCAGCAAACCGGCGCAGCAACAGCAGGGCGACATGGGTGCGGTGATCCCCGCGTTCAACGGAACCCAGCAGGGTTTCGTCAACTCGATGCCGAACGCGAACCTGCAGATCTTCCTGGACGAGCTCGCCTACGCCAAGCCGCTGCCCATTTCGAAGAACACCGCCGCTTGGAATGCGCTCGAGGCGAAACTGCTGCCGGATGCGTTCTCCGGAGCCAAGCCGGTCGCGGATGTACTCAAAGAACTTGCCACGCAGATGAATGCAGCCCTCACGAAGGAATAGACACCTACCGTGACGCAGACGACGGCGCCCGGCGTGCGCACGCCGGGCGCCGTCGTCTGCGTCACGGTAGGTGTCTATTCCTTCGTG
>JAFIHI010000158.1 GCA_017848755.1 Nakamurella sp.
CATCGCACCCTGGAAGACCATCGCGATATCCGTCCACCGATGCGACCGGATCGTCTTCTCGCCGCCGGGCAGGATATCGGCGCCGTCCAGCAGCACCCGCCCGGACACCGACGCCGACGACGGCAGCAGGCCCATGGCGGCGAGGATGGTCGTCGTCTTCCCGCACCCGGATTCGCCCACCAACCCCACGCGCTCGCCCGGCGCGATCGCCAGCGAGATGCCGTTGAGTATCTGCGTCTTGCTGTCGCGCCGGTCGCGGCCGGCGAACCAGACGTTCAGATCCTCGAGCTCGAGAACTGGTATGACGCCGTTCTTCTCGATACGCGTTCCGGCAGAGGCCGCAGCCGCCCCGGCCGTGTCCATCACCGGCCCCATCAGATCGCCTCCGGCTTCTTGCCGACGAGCGGACGCAGCCGCCACGAGTGCGCCGACAGGTAGGAGACCCGCAGCCGCGGGTTCAGTGCATCCTCGATCGACCGGCCGACGAGGTAGCAGCCGACAATAAAGAAAGCGACCGCGAGCCCGGCGGGCGCGATCGCCCACCAGGCGCCGGCGCTGGTTGCCGCTCGGTCGAAAGCGTGCTCCATGATCGTTCCCCAGGTGACGGCGTCCGGGTCGGACAGGCCGAGGAACGCGAGCGCGGTCTCGTCGAAGACGGCCACGGTGATCGCGATGACGGCGTTAGCCACAAGCAGCGGACCGACCTGCGGCAGGATGTGCCGGAAGACGATCCGGCCATGGCCGGCACCCAGGCCCGCGACCCGCCGCACGTAGACGCGCTCGCGGATCGACATCACCTGAGCGCGAATCACCCGGGCCGTGCCCGTCCACATCAGGGCGCCGATCACGACCACCACATGGAACAGGCTCGGCCCCCACACGGCCGCGATCACGATCATCAGCACGATCTGCGGGACCACCAGGAAGTAGTCGGTGATGCGCATCAGCAGGACGTCGACCCAGCCGCCGAAGTACCCGGACAGCACGCCGACGGAGGCGCCCACCGTCATCGCGATGAGCGTGGCGGACAGGCCCACGATCATCGACACGCCGCCGCCGTGCAACACGAGCGACAGCACGTCAAGGCCGGCGCCGTCACACCCGAGCCAGTGGGCGGCGGACGGCGGGTCGAACACCCCGCAACTCGAAACCGTCACGCTGTACGGGGATATGAACGGCGAGGCGATCGCCGAAAGCAGCAGCAGCCCGACGATCGCGAGACCGACGATGGTGCTGCGCTGCCGCATGATCTCGTGCAGCACATAGCGGAAACCGGTCGGCCCGGCCGGCGCGGTCAAGGCCGCCTCCGGCGTCGCCGTAGTGTTCAGGATCGTGCTCATCGATTGTCCTTCAAGGTCTTTCAGGCCCGGATGCGGGGATCGAGCTTGGCGTAGAGCAGGTCGGCGGCCAGATTGAAGACGATGACCGTGACGGTGATGACGAGGAACCCGCCCTGCAGCATCGGGTAGTCGCGCGACAGCACCGCGGAGTACAGCGCCCGGCCGATACCCGGCCAGGAGAAGATGATCTCGATCAGGATCGCGCCGGTCACGATCGACCCGAGGGAGAGCGCGATCAGCGTGATCGTCGGCAACATCGCGTTGCGCAGCGCGTAGGCGCGGATGATGCGGCGCCGCGGCAGCCCCTTGGCGCGAGCCGTGAGAATGTAGTCCTCGCCGAGTGTTTCGAGCATTGACGACCGGACGATCAGCGCATTTTCCGCGAAGAGCGTCAGCACCAGGGTGAGCACCGGCAGGATCATGTGCTTGCCGACATCGAGCAGGTGCCCCCAGGTACTCGGGTCGAGTTCGAAGGCGTCGCTCATCCCGGCGACCGGCAGCACGCCCGCGGCGAAGATCAAGATCATCATGCCGAGGAATTGGGTGGGGAAGGCGTAGAACAGGACCGCGAGGTTGGTGCCGATGTGGTCGCTGGCCGTTCCGCGCCGCACGGCGGACAGCACGCCGACCGCAATTCCGATGACGAGCGCCAGGATCGTGCCGATCGCGACCATCGGAATCGTGTTGGTGAACGCGGTCCACAGGTTGTCCGTGACCGGCTGCTGGTTCACGTAGCTGACGCCCATATTGCCGCGCAGCAGCTGCCCGAGATAGATCCAGTACTGCTCCCACAGCGGCTTGTCCAGCCCGAACTGATGGATCACGGCAGCCTTGAGCTCCGGCGACGCGTTCGGGATGCGGGAGATGCGAGTCACCGCGCTGCCGGGCAGCACCCGGAACAGCAGGAAGTTCAGTGTCGCGATGATGTAGATCGTGACGACGGCGAACGCGACCCGCCGCAGGACGTACCCGGACCGATACATGCGTTATTCCTACCCGTGTGACGGTGACGTGCACAGCCCGGACGGCCGAGACGGATCGCGGGCAAGCCCTTGACACCCGCTGTGCATACTCAGCAGGATAAGCCTAAGGCCGTGATGGTGCCGCACTTTCGCCGGACGAGTTTTCAGGCGATCGCGGTGCCATGCGTGGAGGCCATCCATAGGGTGCGGAGGCAAGGCAATGACATCACGGGCATCACGGGTACGGGCATCAGGGTCAAAGACAGTACGCGCGGGGCGCGCTCTCGCCGCGGCGGTGGCCCTCACGGCCCTCATCGGCCTGGTCGCCGCGTGTTCCGGCGGGTCCATCGGAAACTCGCCGAGCGGCTCTACGGGCTCCGAGACATCCGCCGGCTCAGGGACTTCCGGAGGTTCCAGGACGTCGGGCGGCTCCGAGACCTCGGGCGGCGGATCGTCCAGTGCGGCTCCCGTCAAGGAAGGCGGCACGCTCCGGATCGGCGTCACCGCCGAAATCGACACGCTGAACCCGTTCAGCTCGCAGTCCGACTACAGCTCCGTTGCCTACCAGTACCTCTACCCCCACCTGACCGTTTATGACGAGAAGCTCAACCTCGCACCGTCTTTCGCCACGAGCTGGGCCGATTCCGACGGTGGCAAGGTGTGGACATTCAAGACCGTGCCGAACGCGAAGTGGTCCGACGGCGCTCCGCTCACCGCCAAGGACGCCGCGTTCACGCTGAACATGATCGTCAAATATCAGGACGGCCCGACCGGCCAGCTCTCGCAGCTCGTCACCGGGTTGAAGACGGCGACGGCGACGGACGACAACACCCTCGTGTTGACGTATTCCGATCCGACCGCGAATGTGCCCGCGCAGATGCAGGGCGTACATATCCTGCCCGAGCAGGTGTGGGGGAAGTTGGCCACCGGCAACGGCGACGCCATCCGCACCTTCGCCAACGACGCGACGCCGTCCGTCTCCGGCGGGCCCTTCCAGCTGGTGAAGTACACGCAGAACCAGATCGCGCTGTTCGGACGGAACCCGAACTGGTGGGGGCAGAAACCGCATATCGACGGGTTCGGCATCCAGATGTTCGGCACCGCGGACGCCATGGCCGCCGCCCTGAAGTCCGGGCAACTCGACATGATCGGCGAGAGCACGTCGCCGACGCTGGTCGAGAGCCTCAAGCAGGCCGGCATGATCGTCTCGACGGGGCCCAGCCAGACCTTCTACGACCTGATCATCAACACGAACCCGAAGATGAAGGCGCACAAGGAACTTCTGAACCCGAAGGTGCGTGAGGCGTTCGAGTACGCGCTGGACCGCGCGCAGATGATCTCCAAGGCGTGGCTCGGTTTCGCGGAGAACAACGCGAGCATCGTGTCCACCGCCTCGGGTTGGTCCGACCCCGCGATCAAGCCGCTGCCGTTCGATCTGGCCAAGGCCAATCAGTTGCTCGACGAGGCCGGCTACAAGAAGGGTGCCGACGGGATCCGGATGGGCGACGGCGCACCGATGTCGTACAACCTCATCTTCCCGACCGAGATCAACGGTGCCGGCGATGTCATGTTCGACATCCTCAAGAACGATTTCCAGCAGATCGGCGTCCAGGTCACCCAGCAGAAGATGGACCCGACCGCGGCGACCACCGCGATCAACGGAGCCGACAACAAGTACCAGGACTACACTCTCGCGATGTGGGACTGGGTGCTTCCGCCCGACCCGCAGAACGTGCTCGGTGTGCTCACCTGTGACCAGTGGGGCAACAACAGCGATTCCGGCTATTGCAATCCCGAGTACGACAAGCTCTTCGCGCAGCAGGGCACCCTCGTCGACCGTGCCGCGCGGCAGGCCGCGGTGAACCAGATGCAGGAGATGATCTTCAAGGATCGCCCCTACATCGTGCTCTGCTACCCGGACGTGATCGAGGCGCACAGCCCGAAGTGGGACGGCTTCGTCATGTCGCCGCTGCTGGGTTCGGTGAACAACCTCTCGATCGCGACACTGCTGAACGTGCACCAGGTCTCGTAATGCCCGAGCTTCGGCTCCGATCGGCCGGCGCGGTGCCGGACGATGCGCCGGTGGTGCTCGTGCCGGCGTTCGACGCGCCGGTCGGATCGGTGTCGACGACGTCGGCCGGGCGAGACGGGCCACGCGTCGTCGCCGTGGGGCTCGGTGATCGGGACACGTGCGATCCACGCCGGCTGCGGGTAGCGAGTATGACGGCGGGTCGGATGCTTGCCGCCGAGCCCGAGGTCGCGACCACACTGCCGTCCGTGCTCGGGGACACGACGGCCGCGATTCTGTCTGTGGCCGAAGGGTTCTCGGTCGGACGGTATCGGTATCGCGGCGGTGTGGGCGCGGAGTTGACGCTGTGCCTGAGTTCGGACATAGGCGGCGAGCCCGACGCGCCCGAGGTCACGCGTGCCCTCGAGATCGCCGGTGTCGCCGCCGACGCCGTGGAGTGGGTACGCCGCATGGTGGACACGCCGCCGTCGGATCTCACCCCGGCGGTGTTCGCCGAGCGGATCGCGCAGCGGGCGTCGGCCGCCGGCGTGAAGTGCGAGATCTGGTCCGGCGACAGGCTTGTGGGGGCCGGCTTCGGCGGGACGCTCGGGGTCGGGCGGGGGAGCGCCCGCCCGCCGTGTGTCGTGCACCTGTGGACCGGAGCGCAGGCGAGTGACCCTGCGCCGGTGCTCGGCCTGGCCGGGAAGGGGATCACCTTCGACGCCGGCGGCATCAACCTGAAGCGCGACCCGGACGAGATCGCCTGGATGAAGTCCGATATGGCCGCCGCCGCAGCGGTTGTCGCGGCGGTGTGCGCGGCCGCCCGGCTCGGTTCGATGCGATCGGTGCACGCCGTGCTTCCGCTCGCGGAGAACCTTCCGGGGCCGGGGAGCCTTTTGCCCGGAGACGTCGTCATCCATCCCGACGGATCGTCGACCGAGGTCCTCGACACCGATAACGAGGGCAGGCTCGTTCTGGCAGATGCCATTTCGTTCCTCGTGGACGAAGGTGTGGACAGCGTCATCGACGTGGGCACGCTCACCGACGGCGGCGGGGTCGGGCATCTGCTGTGGGGATGCTGGGGCACGTCCGACCGGCTCATCGCCGAGATCCTCGCGGCGGGCGACCGCGTCGGCGACGCCGGCTGGCACCTGCCGCTTCGCGAGGAGTACGCCGAACTCTTCACGTCACCGGTGGCCGATCGCGCTAACCGCGCGCGCGACGTGCCCGACATCGGCCTCACCGCAGCGACTTTCCTCAGCAGCTTCCCGCGCGACGTTCCCTGGGCGCACATCGACAATGGCGGCACCGCCTACCTGGACGCCGATCTGCCGCCGTGGGCGGCGGGGCCGACCGGCTCGCCGACGCGTGCCCTGCTGGAGCTGCTACTCGAACCGGATGCGACAGTGTATACTCAGTAGTATTAGCGATTCTATGACCCAAGGTCGTCAGGAAAGGGCGATGACAACCGTGACGTTTGATCAGCTCTACAGCGAGCGGAACCCGGTCTCTGCCAAGCTCTTCGAGCGCGCCAGCACTGTGATCCCCGGTGGCGCGGGCAGCAGCGCGCGCACGGTCGGCTTCGGCTGGAAGCCGTATCCGCCGTTCATGGTCGACGGCCGCGGATCGCGCATCCGTGATGTTGACGGCCACGAGTACATCGACTACCTGCTCGGCCTAGGACCGATGATCCTCGGCCACCGGCACCCCGGCGTCACGAAGGCCGTGGCCGATGCGATTCAGAAGTACGGTACGTGCTTCGGACTGCCGTATGAACTCGAGATCGACGCCGCGGAAAAGGTGGTCGCTGCCGTCCCGAGCATCGAGCAGGTGCGCTTCACGAACTCCGGATCCGAGGCCGTCGGCAGTGCCGTGCGCCTCGCGCGGGCCACCACCGGCCGAAAACTGTTGGTGCGCTTCGAAGGTCATTACCACGGGTGGCAGGACGTCGTCTACTGGTCGAACCACGTCGATCCGGCGCTGGCTGGGCCGGCCGACCATCCGCGGGCGGTTGCCTCGGGCCCGGGCGTGCCGGCGGAACTCGAGGACACGCTGGCGATCCTGTCCTGGAACGACCCGGACTCCTTCGTCAGGCTGATGAGCGAACGTGGCGACCAGGTCGCCGCCGTCATCACTGAGCCGGTCATGTTCAACACCGGCTGCATCATGCCCGAGCCCGGATACCTGGAACTCCTCCGCTCGGAGACGAAGAAGTACGGTGCGATGCTCATCTTCGACGAGGTGATCACCGGCTTCCGGTTCGCGCGCGGTGGGGCCCAGGAGTACTTCGGGATCACTCCGGACCTGACCACCATGGCCAAGGGCGTCGGCGGCGGGTTCCCGGTCGCTGCGCTCGGCGGCACCCGTGAAGCGATGCGGATGATCGCGGAGGGCAGATATTCGCACTCGGGCACGTATAACGCGAACGTGGTGCAATGCGCCGCCGTGTCCGCGACGATGGACGCGCTCGCCGAGCCGGGGCTCTACGAGCGGCAGCGCGCCCTGGGCGACCGGCTCGCCAAGGGCCTGCGCTCGCTCGCCGAGGAGCGCGGGATCGACGCCTATGTCGAGGGTTTCGGCACGGTATTCCAGATGTGGTTCGCGAAGCATCCGATCCACAACTGGCGCGATGCGCGGAAGTACGCCGACGAAGAGATGTTTACCCGCTGGTTCCAGGGAATGCTCACCCGCGGCGTGCTGTTCCACCCGCTGCAGATGGAGAACCTGTTCCTGTCCCTCGTGCACACCGACGTCGACGTCGACGAGACCTTGAACGCCGCAGCGGACGCGCTCACGGCGGCGCGCCGCTGACGTACGTATTCTCGGCGCATGCTTCACCTGGATTCGTTCATCATCGGCATCGACCTGGGGACCTCGTCGGTCAAGGTCGTCGCAGTCGGGCCGGACGGCCGGGTGGCTGCACACGCTCGCCGCGATTACCCGACCGTGCGCAGCGAACCCGGTGTGGCGGAACAGGACCCGGAGCTGTGGCTGGACGGCCTGGCCGCCGCGCTCGGCGAGCTGGCCGAGATCATTCCGGCACGCTCGTGGTGTGGCGCGGGGCTCACGGCCATGCTCCCGACGCTGGTCGCGCTGGACGTGGAATACGCGCCCGTCGCCCCGGCGCTCACCTGGCAGGACGATCGCGGCGAAGCGTACGGCACGGCGCTGCGCGGGCGCGTCGGCGAAGCGGAGCTGTACCGGCGCACCGGCCAAATCGTCGACGGCCGATACCTCGTCCCGATGATGCAGGCGCTCGCCGCGCGAGAGCCGTCGAGGTGTGGCCGGGCGCACTGGATCGTCGGGGCGAAAGACTACCTCTTCCACCGGCTGACCGGTGAACTGCGCACGGATCCGTCGACCGCCGCGGGGTACGGATGCTTCGATCTCGACGCGGGCACCTGGATCGCGGAGCTTGCGGAACCCTATGCGCTGCCGCGGGTGTCGGATCCGACAACCGTTCTTCCCGCGACCGATGCCGCGGCCCGGGAGTTCGGGCTCCCGGCGGGGCTGCCGATCGTGCTCGGCGCGGCCGATTCGGTGCTCGGGGCGCTCGCCGTCGGTGCTTTGAGGCCCGGGCAGGTCGCGTACCTGAGCGGCAGCAGCACGGTGATCCTGGGCATGCTGGACGGCCCACGTCTCGACGACCGCCGACGGTTCCTGGTGACTCCCACCGCCGGCCCCGACCCCGCGGCCGAGATGGACCTGCTGGCAACGGGCTCGGCGATCGGGTGGCTGGCGGCGCTGGTCCACGGGGACGTCCGCGCCGTGTTCGCCGACCTTCCCGCGCCGGCACTCGGGCCGGACGCACCGCTCTTCCTGCCGTATCTCGCCGGCGGTGAACAGGGTGCGCTCTGGGACGCCGCGCTCACGGGATCGATTGTCGGACTTGGACTCTCGCATTCAGAGCGCGACATGGCCCGTGCGTTGGCCAGCGGCATCGTCGTGGAGTCCGCCAGGTGCCTGAACGTGCTGGCCGAGGTGACGGGCCTCCGTGACGATGTCTTCGCCGCGGGGTCCGGCTTGCCGCCGCGGATCGTCCAGGACCTCGCCGACGCCTCCGGCCGGCGCGTCGCTGTGAGCGCGATGGCCACCTCGCATTCCGCCTACGGGGCGGCGCTTCTCGCGGCGGACACGGTCAACGCCGCGAGCACAGGGAGTCCGGGGGGCACTTCGGGCGCGGCAATCCAGGAGCAACCCGGGGCGGCATTCGTTGCGGAGCCGGATGCCGCACGTTTCGCCGAGTGGTCGGCCTTCACCGACCGGTATGACGCTGTTCGCAGCGCGCTGCGCGCGCTGAAAGCGTAAGGCGGGAAGGCGATGTCGGTATCGGCCGGTGCTCGATTCGATGCTGTGGCCCCCATGCTGGCGCGCACCGCCGAACTCGTCATGCGGTCCGAACCGGTCCCGGGTGGACTGCTGGTCGTGTGCACGCGGGCCGGGGTGGCCGGAGTCCTGCCCTTCGGCTTGGCGGATGTGGAGCGCAGGATATCGGTGACGCCCGCGCACCTCTTCGAGATCGGCTCGATCAGCAAGTTCCTCGTCTCGGTCGTGATCAACCAACTGGTCGACGAGGGTCGCGTGTCCCTTGCCGAACCGGTGGTGACGTATCTGCCGTGGCTCGATGCCGGGCCGCACACCGAGCGAATCACGCTGGGGCACTTGCTCCAGCACACCGCCGGGCTGGTGTCCGGGGTGGACGGGCTCACCGACGAGAAGGCGCAGGCCTGGGCACTTCGTCATAGGCGATCGGCCGAGCCCGGACGGCTGTTCCACTATTCGAACATCGGGTACATCCTGGTGGGCCTGGTGGTCTCGGCGGTCGCCGGTCGACATCACGGAGAAGAGTTGCGGCGCAGGGTGTTCGAGCCGCTGGGTGTGTCCGGTGTTGCCACGACGGTACGGAACGCGGACCGGGCGCGGCTCGCCGTCGGGTACGCGCCGGCGGTGGACGACCGGCCGTGTCTGCCCGGCGACTCGCTGGCGCCGGCACCGTGGCTGGAAGCGCTCGGCGCGGACGGCAATGTCGCGCTCGACGCAGACGGCCTCGCCGCGCTGCTCCGGCTGATGCTCGGCGACGGGGCGGTGGGCAGCGCGCGCGTGCTGAGCGCCTCGGCGATGACGCGGATCCAGGCCATGCTCGCGCCGGACGGTGAACCACTGCCGGAACTCGTGATGGGCCTGCCGGCGACCACCAGCCGGTACGGACTCGGCCTGAACGTCGAGACGATCGGCGGCGCAACGTGTCTCACGCACGGCGGCGGCATGGTGGGGTACGCGAGCTTCGTGCTCGCGGACCCGGCGCACGACCTCGCGGTCGGTGTCGTCACGAACGCGAACGGCGACTGCCTGGCCGCGCAACTGCTGGCACGGCACGCGCATCGGGTGCTGCTGGCGGGGGGCCTGCCGGGCGATCCGCGGCTCGAACTCTCGGCTGCGCGGCTCGACCCGGTCGCGCGGGCGGCCGCCGCTGATCCCAGCCTGCTGCGAGGCCTCGCGGGCACCGACGACTCCGGTACCGAGGTTCTCGTCCGGATTGTGGCATGCTCCGAGGGTGATCGCCCCTCGTCGTCATGGTCGAGTGGGAGTCCTGCAGAGTCGGGGGCCCTTATTTCTCTGCGGGACTCCCACTCGACGGGCGCGGGCGGTGCGGCGACCGGCCTTCGCGTCGTCACGGATCACGGGGAGGGCGCGCTCTACCGGGACCTGTACGGCCGCTTCGCGACGGACCACCCTGCCCTGCGAACGGTCTTCCTGCACTCCGCGGCCCCCTCGTCGTCATGGTCGAGTGGGAGTCCTGCAGAGTCGGGGGCCCTTACTTCTCTGCAGGACTCCCACTCGATGAGCACGTCCGGTGCGGGGACCGGCGCCGTCGGCCTCGAAGGTCATTACCGCTCGCACAACCCGTGGTTCCCGCACTTCCGGATCGTCCGGCGGGGCGCCGATCTGTACCTCACGGCTGCCGGCGGAGTCGAGGCGCCGAGCGAGGACGAGCCGCTGGTGCCGGTCGGGGCGGGCGAGTTCCGCATCGGCGCCGAGCCGTATCTCCCCGAGCGCCTCACCGTTGTCGCGGAGATCGACGGTGTGGCAACGATCGTCGACCTCGGCGACTGCCGCTATGCGCGGAGCACCTGCCCCTAGCGCGCCGCGCCCAAGCGCAGCCGCGCGATCATCATCTTGATCGTCTCGATCACTAGGTCGGGCGTCTCCTCGATCTGGCGACGGGTGAAGCGCAGCACCGTCCAGCCGGCGCGCTGTAGGGCAAGTTGACGTTCGTGGTCCCGTTCGAACGCCTCGGGGTCAGTCATCTCGTCGTGATAGCGCCGGCCGTCGATCTCGATCGCCAGCATGATGTCCTCAAATGCGACGTCGGGATGGACCGTGCCGGGCACCTCCGTGACGCGTGAATTCGCCACCCATCCGTCGATCCCGGCGTCGCGCAGGCACTGATGGAAGTCGCGCTCCAGCGGCGACCACGGGTTTTTCGCGACGTCCGACGCGGCGCGCCGTGCGAGGACCTGCCCGCGGCGCCGAGCGCTGCGGTTCAGCGATTTCCGCAGCTCGTGCACTGTCGTGAATCGGCGACGGAGCGCCAGGTCGAGATAGTCGTTGCGGTGACCCCAACGGGCGAGGTCCAGGCACGAGCGTTCGACGGTTGTCATGAAGATGCCGTCGCGCACCGTGAAGTCCCCCCGTTCCACAGCCGCCCGGATCACCCGGACCCCGTTCGGCTCCCGTCGCCGACGCGGCGGGGGCACGAAGACGTCCACGGGGCCGACGACCTTCGAGATCAGCCCGGCGCAGAAGAGAGCGGCCCGTCCGCCGATCACGCTTCCCTGCCCGGCCCAGAGCGCCGCCGCGCGGATCCGGATAACCGGGTCAGCGGGGCTGCCGGTCGTGAGCACACCCGGCAGCACGAGCGACCAGCGCCCGGTGCGCGTCATGTAGTCGATGCGTTGCCGGGGGATGCCCGCGGCGAGTGCCTGCGAACGGAGGAACACCTCCTGCTGCACGGCGAGCATGGCGACCATGCGCATTCTGCGGGCCAGATCGACAGCGTCCTCATCACCATTGCGCTGCATGGACCTCAGCCCAACAGAAGCCGCCGTTGTTGTCCCGGTCGGCCCGCGGATTGTGGACGGATGCCGGGCCTGTGGATGAATGCCGCCCTTCGGTCACTTCGTTGAGTGGGAGTCCTGCAGAGTCAGGGGCGCCCATTTCTCTGCAGGACTCCCACTCGACGGGTGGGGACGAGGAGGGTGCCGAACGGGCGCCTTACCCGAGCGCGAGAACGGCGGCGGGGTCGACGTTGCCGCCGCTGACCACGAGCACGATTACTCCGCCTGATGCATCGGCTCCGCCGGACGTGTCATTCGCCCCGTCGCGAGCGCCGAGTTGGCCGGAGAGCACCGCCGCCATCGGCACCGCACCTCCGCCCTCCACCACTATCCGATGACGCCGCAGCGCCCCGATCATCGCGGCCGCGATGTGCTCCTCGGCAACCAGGATGTGCCGGTCCACGAAGGCGCGCACCGCCGGTAGGGAGAACTCGTTGTTCGCGCCGATGGTGCCGGTGAGCACCTCGGCGAGCGTGTCCTGGTACGGAACATCCACGGGGTGGCCGGCCTTGGCGCTCAGCGCCATGGTCGGCGCACGCTCCGCCGAGACGCCGACCACCCGCACCTCCGGCCGAGAACCCTGCACTGCCGCGCCGATCCCGCCGGCCAGGCCCCCGCCGGAGACGGCCGCGGCGATCACCGTCGCATCCGGCACCTGGCCCTGGATCTCGAGCCCGATCGTGCCCTGGCCGGCAATCACGTGCGGGTCGTCGAACGGGTGGACGTACGTCAGGTTCCGTTCACGCGCGATCCGGAAGGAGCCTTCCAGCGCCGTGTCGAACGTCGCGCCGTCGACCACAGCCTCCGCGCCCGCGGCCTGGATGGCCTGCAGCTTCACGAGATCCACGTTCCGTGGAACACAGACGGTCGCGCGGATGCCGAGGCGCTGCGCCACATATGCGACGGCCGCACCGTGATTTCCGCCGGAGCAGGTGATCACACCGCGTGACCGCTGCTCGGGCGTCAGGGTGAGCATTTTGTTGGCGGCGCCGCGGATCTTGAACGATCCGGGCGGTTGCAGATTCTCCAATTTCAGCCATACGGCCGCTCCGGCGATATCGGACAGCCACGGCGATCGGATCACCGGGCTCGGATCCACTAATTCCCGGATACGATTCGCGGCAGCGCGAACATCGTCATTCCCGATCGTTGCTTTCGCCACGTTGCTGGTCACGACATCCCCGCATTCAGCGGCCAGCGGCGGCAATAATCGACGCGCGGCTCGGCGATATGTCTGCCGGGTCCACACCGAATTCGTTGGCGGTCCGTGCGCCGTCTTCCCGGAAGATCGCTGCGCCGAGTTCCGACAGCGCCGGGGAGGTCTGAATGCCGTAGCCGCCCGGCCCGGCGTACCAGAAGAAGCCCTCCACGCGATCGTCGAAACCGACCACCGGGATTCGGTCGGGAGCGAACGAGCGTAAGCCGGCCCACGTCGTGCGGACGTGCCGTGCGTCGACGACGGTCGCCTCGCCGATGGCGTCGAGGGCACGGGCGATCTCGAACTCATCCGGTCGGGTGTCCGCCGCAGTCGTGGGCGTCTCGTCGGCGGGAGAGCAAAGCAGTTGCGCCGTCTCGGGTTTCAGGTAGAACGACTCGTCGGCGGCGTTGATCATCGGGACCACGGAATCTGCCAGATGCCCCGGGATTGCAAGCGTGAAAACGCTGCGGCGCAGAGGTTGAATGTCCCGGGGGGCGGCTCCGAAGAGCCGTGCCACCGGATCGGCCCAGGCGCCGGCGGCGTCGACCACGGTGCGCGCCCGATGCTCGGCACCGGAACGATCGGTGACGACCCATTGGTCACCCTCGCGCCGGGCCGCCACCACTTCTGTCGACGTGCGGATCGCGCCACCACATCGGCGGAGGGTCGCCGCGAACGTCTGCATGAGCGCGTGCACATCGATATCGAACACGTGCGGATCGATGAGCCCGCCCGCGGTCCATTCCGGGCGCAGCAGCGGGCTGAACTCCACGGCGCCCGCGCTATCCACGAATTGCATATCCCGCGCTAGCGGGCCAGCGGCGTCATATATTTCCTGGAGTTCACCGATGGTGTCCGCATTCGCGGCGTAAATAAACGGCAGTGGTTTCGCGAGCGCCTCACCGTTGTCGCCTCGGCCGTCCGTGAAGAACTCGAGGCTCGCCGCATTCAGCGCGTGGATCACACCGTTCCCGTAGCTCTGGATGAAGGTCGCGACCGATTTGCCCGTCGTGTGTTGCGCGAGCCCGGTCTCTTTCTCGACAACACACACCGTGCGATCAGCGGCCAGACGCGCCGCGAGCGAGATGCCCGCGATCCCGCCACCGATCACGATTGTGTCCCACGTCTCGGAAGTGTGCGGCGCGACAATCCCGGTGGCGATCTGCATGACGACATTGTGTCACCCGCGAAATACGACGCGCAGGCCGATCGTTGGTGCCTGGAGGTCGATGTTGCGATAATCCTTCCGGACCACATCGCGGCCGTCGACGAGAGGGAGGCGCCATGGCGCGCGCGGGCAGCCGGGTCGACGGCGAACACCTGCTGCGCTACCAGCAGGTGTACCAATACGTGCTGGACCTGATCAAGGATCAGCACCTGCACCCGGGCGACAAGCTGCCCAGCACAACGGAACTCGCAGCGCTCACCGGTGTCAGCATGATCTCGGTGCGGCGCGGCCTGTCCGAGCTCGAACAGGAAGGCAAAATCGATCGCAGGCAGGGCCTGGGGACGTTCGTCGGCCACGGGCGGGTGGTCGCCGCGCCGAACCGCAGGGGCGGGCTGCTGAACACCCTCGCGTACCGGACGCCGCAGACGAACCTCAAGTCGGAGCTGCTGGGGCTGACGGTCGGCACGGCGGACAAGAATATCGCGGCGGCGATGTCGATCGCCCCGGGGGCGCCGGTCTGGGAGGTGCGGCGGCTGCGCCATGTAGGCATGTCCGCGGTGGTGTTGGAGCGCGCGATGCTGCCGCTCGCGCTGGTGCCGGCTCTGGACGAGGCCTATCTACGGGCCGGCAACTCGATGTACGGATATCTCGAAAACCAGTACGGGCTCACAGATTCCGTCACAGAGCAGACCTTCGAGGTGGACACCGCGACCGAGGAGCAGCGCGCGATTCTGGGGCTGAAGGACGACGCGACGGTCGTCCGGATCCGGGGCATCAGCTTCGACGCGAATGGCACCGCCTTCGACTGCTACGAACAGGTGTACGGTGCCTCGAACTTCATCTTCTACGTGGCGAGCGCGGATCGGCGCGAGTTGCTGCGGCCGGGGAACAGCGATGAGTGGCTCGTCAAACCGTTCGACTCCGCCGGGTCGTCGTAACGAGCGGCCCAGCAGAACCACCCGGCAGAGCCGCCCGGCGTACCATGAACACGCATCCGCGTGGCGAGGCGGAGGGGGATGACTCCAGCAGATGATCCTCCAGCGCACGATCGAGACTCCCGCGTCATTCGACCTCATCACGATGGGCCGGATCAGCGCGGACCTCTATCCGCTGGAGGACGGTGTTCCGCTCGAGCAGGTCACCACCTTCCGGAAGTACCTCGGCGGCAGTGCCACGAACGTCGCGGTCGCGGCGGCGCGGCACGGGCTTCGCACCGCGGTGATCACCGGCGTCGGCGACGACCCGTTCGGGCGCTTCTGCGTCGCCGAGGTGCGCCGCCTCGGCGTCGACAACCGTTTCATGTTCACCGATCCGGTGAACCCGACGCCGCTCGCGTTCTGCGAGATCTTTCCGCCAGACAACTTCCCGCTCTACTTCCGGCGCGAGCCCAAGGCCCCCGATCTCACCATCAGCGCCGACCGGCTGGACCTGGACGCGATCCGCGATGCCCGGGTTTTCTGGGCGACCGCGACGGGCCTGAGCCAGCAGCCCAGCCGCGACGCGCATCTCGCCGCATGGCAGGCGCGGCGCCGAAAGCCCGATACGATACTGGATCTCGACTACCGGGCGATGTTCTGGCCGTCGCGCGCGGACGCCCATCGCGAGGTCGCGAAAGCCCTGGAGCAGGTGACGGTCGCGGTCGGGAACCTCGCGGAATGCGAGGTCGCAGTGGGCGAGACGGACCCGGATCGCGCGGCGGATGCCCTCCTCGACCGCGGCGTCGAGCTGGCCGTCGTGAAGCAGGGTTCCGGCGGCGTGCTCGCGAAGACGCGCACCGACACGGCTCGCGTCCCGCCGTATCCGGTCACCGTCGTCAACGGTCTCGGCGCCGGCGACGGTTTCGGTGGAGCCCTCGTCTACGGGCTGATCTCCGGCTGGTCGCTCGACCGGAGCCTGCGGTTCGCCAACGTCGCCGGCGCGATCGTCGCCTCCCGGCGGGAGTGTTCCACGGCCATGCCGGACACGCGAGAGGTCCTGGATCGATTGGCAGGCAACTGATATGACGTTTCTCGCGGCTGCGCCGGAGAGTACCTCATGAGGCAGGGGCCGTGGGTCTACCGCCGCGGGGAGCTCGCCCGCGACGGATGGGCGAGTGTGGTCGATGCCTCGCTGCCCGGTTGGCAGTACGCCGGACTGCGGATCGCGAACCTCGATCGTGGCGCCTCGGTCGCGTTGTCCGACACCGGGATGGAACGCCTGCTGGTACCGTTGGCGGGATCGTTCGAGGTGACCTACGCGGTTCGAGCGGCGCGGGAAAGGGACACGGGGACAACGCATCTCGCGGGGCGCTCTTCCGTCTTCGCTGGCCCGACGGACGTGCTGTACCTGCCCTTCGACCGCACGGCGGAAATTCGTGGGAACGGCCGCATCGCCATAGCTGAGGCGCGCACCGGCATCGCCAAACCGGTGCAGCACATTCCGGCAGCGGCAATGCCGGTCGAACTTCGCGGAACCGGCCGCTGCAGCCGCCAGGTCCACAATCTCGGCACGCCGCAGTCGCTGGACGCAGCGCGCCTGATCGTTTGCGAGGTGCTCACCCCGGAGGGGAACACGTCGTCATACCCGCCGCATAAGCACGACACGCAGATCGCCGGTCGCGAAACGCGTCTGGCGGAGATCTACTACTTCGAGCCGCAGCGGCACGATTGCGGCGGGCACGACGCGCCAACGCCGGAAATGCCATTGCCGGACGACGGCGCCTTCGCCCTGTTCACGGCTTACTCGTCGGCGGCCGGGCAGATCGACATCGAAACCCGTGTCGGCAGAGGCGATATCGCGCTGATCCCGTACGGCTACCACGGTCCGGCGGTGGCCGTACCCGGATACGACCTCTACTACCTGAACGTGATGGCCGGCCCCGATCCCGAGCGGGAGTGGCGCATCAGCGACGATCCGGCGTACGCCTGGATCAGGGACACCTGGGCCGGCGATGCGGTCGATTCGCGGCTGCCGTTCCGGGCCTCGGAAACGCCGAAAGGGTGACGCACGTGGACGAAGTGGGCAGCATACGGCGCATGACGGTCGCGCAGGCGCTCGCTACGTTCCTCGGCCACCAATGGACCGTCGACGGCGACCGCCGGGAGCGCACTGTCGCCGGCATCGTCGGGATCTTCGGGCACGGCAACGTGGCGGGATTGGGCCAGGCCATCGCGCAACTGAACGCGGACCAACCGGACCTGCTGCCGTACTACCAGGCGCGCAATGAGCAGGCGGCGGTGCATGAGGCGGTGGGCTACGCGCGCATGCACCGGCGCCGCGGAACCTTGGCGGCCGCCTCCTCCGTCGGCCCGGGCGCCACGAACATGCTCACCGGGGCGGCGCTCGCCACCGCTAATCGGCTGCCCGCGCTGCTGCTGCCGAGCGATACGTTTGCCACCCGCGTCGCCGAGCCCGTCCTGCAACAGATCGAGCTCCCGCACGACGCAGGCATCACCGTGAATGACGCCTTTCGTCCCCTTTCCCGGTTCTTCGATCGGATAGTCCGTCCGGAGCAACTGTTCTCGGCCGCTCTCGGAGCGATGCGGGTGCTCACCGATCCCGCCGAGACCGGCGCCGTGACGATCGCCCTTCCCGAGGACGTGCAGGCCGAGGCGATTGACGTGCCTGCGGAGTTCCTCGCCGACCGCGAGTGGCCGATCCGGCGGCCGCGGCCCGACCGGGACGCTCTGCGGCGCGCGGTCGTCGCGATCCGCCGCGCCGTCCGGCCGCTGATCGTGGCCGGCGGTGGGGTGCTGTACTCCGGGGCGGAAGAGCAGCTGGCTGCGTTCGCCGAGACGACCGGGATACCGGTCGCCACCACCCAGGCGGGCGGCGGGTCGCTGCGTTGGGACCACCCGCAGTACCTCGGCGGGGTCGGCGCCACCGGCACCGCGGCGGCCAACCGCGTCGCGGCGATCGCGGATGTCGTCGTCGGGATCGGCACCCGCTACAGCGATTTCACCACCGCATCCCGCTCGGCATTTCGGGATCCGGGTGTCCGGTTCGTGAACATCAACATCGCCGCCTTCGACGCGCACAAGCTCGGCAGCGATCTCCCGCTTGTCGCGGACGCGCGCGAGGCGCTCATCGAGATCAGCCGTGACCTTGCGGGTTTCGCGATCGATCCGGATTATGCGCGCCGGGTCGCGGCCGAGAAGGCCGACTGGGAAGGGATCGTCGACGCCGCGTTCGCACCGTCGGGCCTCGCGCGGCCGGGGCAGCCGGAGATTATCGGTGCGGTGCGCGCCGCGTGCGCCGATCGCGACGTGATCGTGCAGGCGGCCGGTTCGCTGCCCGGCGATCTGCACAAGCTGTGGCGCGTCGCCGACCCGCTCGGCTACCACGTGGAATACGCCTACTCCTGCATGGGATACGAGGTCGCCGGCGGGCTCGGCGCCAAGCGCGGCCTGCTGGCAGCCGGCGACGATCGGGATGTGATCGTGATGGTCGGCGACGGCTCGTACCTGATGCTGTCCTCGGAGCTGGCGACGATCGCCGCCGAGCGGATCAAGATCATCGTCATCATCGTGGACAATCGGGGTTTCGCGTCCATCGGCCACCTGTCCGAGACGGTCGGGTCCGGGAGATTCGGCACGAGGTACCGCATGTACGACGCGGCACGAAGAAACTTCGAGGGCGACGAGATGCTGCCCGTCGACCTCGCGATGAACGCGCGCAGCTACGGGCTGGACGTGATCGGCATTCCGCCGACACCGAACGCCATCGAAGACCTGACAGCGGCGGTGGCGCAAGCAAAGTCGTCCACTCAGAGCACTGTCATCCATATCGTGAGCGACCCCGCGATCTACGCCCCCGACGGGGAGGCGTTCTGGGACGTGCCGGTGGCGGAGGTGTCCGCTATGGCCGCGACGCGGGCCGCGCGCCAGACCGCGATCCGCTCGAGATCGGAAGAGC
>JAFIHI010000159.1 GCA_017848755.1 Nakamurella sp.
GAGAGCACGAGCGTCATCACCACAACGCGCAATCGCAGCGACCGTGAGCTGTGCGTGAGCCTGCGCCACCAGATATGACGGATATGACGCTTTTCGCGGCGGCCGCCGCTGCGGTCGTTCCGATCCTCCGCAGCGACGGGGGCGGCAGCGCCGACAACAGAATCGCCGACAACAGGATCGGCGACGGCGGGCGCACCGACCGTAGCTGCGGCCGACCCGAGCCCGCCGGTCGCGGACTGGCCCGCCGCGGATGCGCCGGCCGACGACGCGGCCGTCACATCACCGTCCGCCGAGCCCGGCCCGGCAGGGGCGTTGCGTGCAGGCTGCTGCGGCGTGGGCAGCGTCATACTCGCTGACCCCCGCACCTACCCGACCGCCGCGCACTCATGACCTGTCAGGCGGTCCCTGCCCGATACCCCACGCCGCGGACGGTGACCACCACCTCCGGATGCTCCGGATCCTTCTCGATCTTGCTCCGCAGGCGCTGCACGTGGACGTTCACCAGGCGGGTGTCCGCGGCGTGCCGGTATCCCCACACCTGCTCGAGCAGCATCTCCCGGGTGAACACCTGCCGGGGCTTGCGGGCGAGCGCCACCAGCAGGTCGAACTCCAGCGGGGTGAGCGAGATCGGCGCGCCGCCGCGGAGCACCTGATGTCCCGGCACGTCGACCTCGACGTCGGCAACACGCAACCGCTCCACGGTGCCCACGTCACCGCGCCGCAGGCGGGCGCGCACCCGGGCGGTGAGCTCCTTCGGCTTGAAAGGCTTCATCACATAGTCGTCCGCGCCCGATTCGAGGCCGAGCACCACGTCGACGGTGTCGGTCTTGGCGGTGAGCATGATGATGGGCACCCCGGACTCCGCGCGGATCTGCTTGCACACGTCCAGGCCGGACATGCCGGGGAGCATCAGATCGAGCAGCACGAGGTCGGGGCGCACCTCCCGGAACGCGTCCAGCGCACGGGAGCCGTCGCGCACGATGGCGGAGTCGAATCCCTCCCCGCGCAGCACGATGGTGAGCATCTCGGCCAGGGCGGGATCGTCATCGACCACCAGGATGCGGGCTCTCATGTGCTCCATAGTCTCATCAGCAGCGGCGCTGCGCGTATATGACCGCGTATATGACGCTGTTCCGGGCCGTGCCCGCGTCGTCGCGGCGGGGCTCCGGGTGCACGCCGCGGGACTTGGTACGCCGCAGGACTTGGTACGCCGCGGGGATGGGATCATGGCCCGGTGAGTCACCCGCCACTACCGCCGTATTTTCCGGCAGCGTCGGCGCCCGATCCCGGGTCGATCCCGCTGCGTCCGTTGACGGTTGGCGAGCTGATCGGTTCGGGGTTCGCCGTGGTGCGCCGCCATCTGGGGCTGCTCGGTCCCATCGCGGTGCTCATCGCCGCGGTGTCGGCCGGGGCGGAGATCGCGATCCTCTCCGCGACCGGCACGCTGGAGGCAGTCGCCACGGGCGACTGGATCAGCACCTGGAGCAAGGATGTGGCCGCGGGCCATGTCGACTCGCTGCCGGTCGGCATCTACTCAGCGGTAGGTCTGAGCTCACTGATCTCGATCGCCGGGACGCTGATGCTGTCTGGGCTGGCCACCGCATGCGCGAGCGTGGACGCGGTTCGGCGGAGGCCGGCGCGAGGGGCAGTGGCGGAGCGGCTGCGGGGCCGGATCGGTGCGCTGGTCGTCGTGTCGGTGGTGGTGGCCGTCGTCTCGCTGGCCGGATCGTTGATCTTCATCGTGCCCGGCCTGATCGCCTATACGGCGTGGGCCGTCGCGGCGCCGGCCGCGGTGATGGAGCGAGCCGGGGCCGGGCGGGCGCTGACCCGGTCCACTCGGATGACGCGCGGCCACCGGTGGCGCATCCTCGGGGTGACGGTGCTCATCGTCATCATCACGGCAGTGATCGAATCAATTATCTCCTCGGTCGTGGACGCCGGGATGTCGACCGTGTCGGCGGGAGTGTCACTGATCGTGACGAGTGCTGTTGGCGCCGTCGTCGCGGCGGTGACGTCGTCCTGGGTCGGGGCCGTGATCGGTCTGCTATACGTGGACATCCGGCTGCGCACGGAGAACCTCGGCCCGGCGCTGCGCGCGTACGCGGCGACCCTGCCGCGAGGGTAGGGTCGGCTCCTGCCGCACGCCCGCTCGGTCGGGTCACCGGCGCTGGCCGGGCGGCGTATTCCCCTCGTACCTCGTGCCCTGTGTGTGCCAGGTGGCGCTCCGGCGTCACCTGAGACACACGAGCCGAGGTGGACGTGCCGACGGCCCGGGGTGGACCTGCAGACCGTCACCAGGACGGCAGGTCGACCGTGCCGTCTGCCGCCGGGGTGAGCACGGTCCAGTCCGATAGGTATCCCGCCCCGGCGAGTTCGGCGTACATGGCGGCGGTGCGGTCCTGTAGCGCCGCATCGGCCTCGAACGTGTCCAGCGCCCGGGCGTCGTCATGGGCGGCCCGGCCACGCGCCCGATCCGCGGCCAGCGCGGGCGGTGTCGCGAGCAGCAGCTGGTGGTCAGGCACCGGCTCGCCGAACCGGTCGATCTCCAGGGCGCGCACCCACTCCGGGAAGTCCCGCGACACCAGCGGCGCATCCGGCCCGCCGAGGCGCGCGGAACCGTAGGCGGCGTTGGACGAGATGTACCGGTCGAGCAACACAATATCGTTGCGCTGCAGCATGTTTCGAATCTCTTCTGCCGCATCCCGGCGGTCCAGCGCAAACAGCAGCGCCGCACCGTAGACCGATTCCGACAGGTCGCCAAGTCGCCCGTACAGCACGTCGCGGACGAGATCGGCGTGCACCGAGATGCCGTACCGCGGAAAGGACATCGCGGCGACCGTCCGGCCCGCAGCCCGCCACCGCTCGGTGAGCCGTGCCGCGAGTGTGGCCTTGCCGGAGCCGTCCAGCCCCTCGATCACGATCAGCCTGCCCACGGGCTTATCCTTCCCGAACGCGCCGCACTGCGCACAACACCACACGGCGCTCCCGCGATCCGACCGGGGCCACGAGGGCCACCGTCGCCGGGCGCGGATTCCACAGCGGCGCCCGACCCGCGAATAGCGTCATATCAGTAAGGCGCTTTCGACAGTGAAAGCCCTTGTCTAGTAACGGTAGTGGTCCGGCTTGTACGGCCCTTCGACGTCCACGCCGATGTACTCGGCTTGCTCCTTGGTGAGCTTGGTGAGCTCACCGCCGAGCGCCTCGACGTGGATGCGGGCAACCTTTTCGTCCAGTGACTTGGGCAGCCGATACACCTCGCGGTCCCACTCGTCGGGCTTGGTGAAGAGCTCGATCTGCGCGATCACCTGGTTGGAGAACGACGCGCTCATCACGAAGGACGGGTGCCCGGTCGCGTTGCCGAGGTTGAGCAGCCGTCCCTCGGACAGGATGATCACGCTGTGCCCGGCCGCGCCGCCCGTTCCAGGGAACCGCCACTCGTGCACCTGGGGCTTGATCTCGGTCTTCCGGATGCCGGGAACCCTTGCCAGGCCGGCCATGTCGATCTCGTTGTCGAAGTGGCCGATGTTGCCGAGGATCGCCTGGTGCTTCATCCGCCGCATGTGCTCGGTGGTGATGATGCCCAGGTTCCCGGTCGCGGTGACGACGATGTCGGCGCGATCGACGGCCTGGTCGATGGTGGTCACCTCGAAGCCGTCCATCAGGGCCTGCAGCGCGCAGATGGGGTCCGCCTCGGCGATGATTACCCGAGCGCCCTGGCCACGCAGTGACTCCGCGCAGCCCTTGCCGACGTCCCCGTAGCCGGCGACCAGCGCGACCTTTCCTCCGATCAGCACGTCAGTGGCGCGGTTGATCCCGTCGATCAGCGAGTGCCGGACCCCGTACTTGTTGTCGAACTTGGACTTCGTCACGGAGTCGTTGACATTGATGGCGGGGAACAGCAATTCGCCCGCGGCGGCCAACTGGTAGAGCCGGTGCACCCCGGTGGTGGTCTCCTCGGTAACGCCGCGGATCCCCTCCGCCGCGCGGGTGAAGAACGTCGGATCGGCCTTCAGCGAGGCGCGCAGGGTTTCGAGGATGACGCGGTATTCGTCGGAGACGTCTTCGTCGTCCGGATCGACCGTCGGCACCACGCCTGCCTTCTCGTATTGGACACCCTTGTGCACGAGAAGCGTTGCGTCGCCGCCATCGTCGAGGATCATGTTCGGGCCGCCGGTGTACGCGCCGCTGGGATCCCCGGTGGACGGCCAGTGCAGCATCTGCTCGGTGCACCACCAGTACTCCGGCAGCGTCTCGCCCTTCCAGGCGAAAACCGGTACGCCCTGCGGGTTCTCGGGGGTGCCGTACGGGCCCACCACCACTGCGGCCGCGGCCTCGTCCTGGGTGGAAAAGATGTTGCAGGAGGCCCAGCGCACCTCCGCGCCCAGGCTGACGAGGGTCTCGATGAGCACCGCGGTCTGGATCGTCATGTGCAGCGAGCCCGAGATCCGCGCGCCGGCAAGCGGTTTGACGTCGGCGTATTCCCGGCGCAGCGCCATCAGGCCGGGCATCTCATTCTCGGCGAGCCTGATCTCCTTGCGGCCGAAGTCGGCCAGCGAGAGGTCCCTGACCTTGTAATCCAGCGCGCCGCTGCGGTCGGCCGTGAGATCGACAGTGCGGTCGGCATTGGGTTCGGCAGTGTGTTCGACGGAGACATCGACAGGGATAACGGGGTTCTCGGCTGGGGATTGCGACATAGGTGCGCTCCTTCGGCGCGATCCGGCGCACGGGTGACGTGCGGCGCGGAACGCGAATGCGGCTGCCGGACTCGGGCAACCGTCCGCGGCCAACTAACTACCTGGCCGCCGCCCTGCACCGGACGCTCCCCGCCGATCGCGGGTGCGTGCATGTCGCCTCTCAGGTTACCGAACCCGGCGGCGTAGACGGCCGGACAGGGAGCACCAGAAAGGGAGTACCGCGGCTGGATCACGGCGCGGGCGGGACCCCGGTGTGCCAGAACTGCGCGGTCTGCGCAAGGTAGAAGACGGCGAACGCGGCGATGAGCGCGGTCTCGAGCCAGATGAGCCACCCGCCACGCACGCCTGCGGCGAAGAGCGCAAGCGCGACGACGATCGCCGCGGCCATCACCGCAGCGACCAGGACGTAGATCCGGGCATAGGCGCCCGGGGGGAGGATCGGCGGGTCACGGTGTTCCCACGCGCGGCGCGCGTTGATCACGGCGATGGCGACCATCGCTGCGAACAGGCACCCGGCGCTCACGTAGTGCGCGATATCGATGAAACCGCTCCAGTCGAGGGAGAACCAGGCCGCCGCGGCCAGCCACAGCACGACCCCCGCGGCGAGGACCACCGGAAAGGCGCGCGCGGCGATGCGGCGGGCCGCCTCCGCGCGTTCTTGTGCGGATGTTTCCGCCCGTTCCCGCGCAGCCGTGCCGACGTCGGCACGGTCCGCAGCCCCAACGCCGGCAGCCGCCACAGCGCCGCTCGGCGACGCGCCACGCGCCCGCGCCCGCCGGTCCCGCACCAGCGCCACGGCCGCGCCCACCAGCACCAGCGCCGTCACCACCAGCACGGCGGTGATGTTGTTCCGCACGCCGTCCTGGGCCACCGCAGGAACACACGCGCGCGGCCCGGCGCACGACGCCAAGTGCGCAGGCGTCGGCACGAACGCGACGACCGGAGCCAGCATCCCCGCAATGTTGGTGAGCCCGTTCTCCGTGCCCTCCCGCCCGCGGATCGCGATCAGCGCGACGCCGATCGCCAACAGCGATCCCACGAACACACCGTGCACCGGCGTGTAGAAGTAGGCGCTGATCGACGCAAGCATCCGGCCGTCGGCCCCCGCCTGCAGCGCAACCGAGCAGCCCAGCAACAGCACCAGCGCGACCACGCCCAACCGCAGGTACCGGTAGGTGCGGCACGCCGCCGCGCCGAGCTCGGTCACCGCGCCGCCCCGCTCACGCCACCAGCGGATTGCGGGTCTTGAGCGCCGGGAACCGGGAGAAGTCCCGATCGGCCGTCCACAATTCGGAGATGCCGTGCGAGAGGCAGATCGCCGCGATGCGCGCGTCGTGAATGCGCGGTCCGATGACCCGCCCTTTGTCGACGAGCCCACGAAGGATGCTCAGGTGATCCGGTCCTTCCGCCAGAAACACGGCCCCGGCCGATACCCACGCATCCACCTGATGCAGCGTGTCCGGAATGGACGTCGGGACCGACATCCGCCGCGGATTAGTGGTCGTGTTGTAGAACTCGTGTACACAGGGCCACGGAATCGCCCATAGTTCCCCACGGTCCACGAGTTCGGTCAGCCAGCGACGCGCCGCATCGAAGAATGGGCTGTCGCGCCGGTGCGCGTAGATCAAGACATTCGTATCAATCGCGATCATGCGCTTCCAGCATCCAATCGGCCGCGTGAACGATGCGTTCTGCGCGCTCCTCGTAATCGTCGTAGATCGCCTGCATCAGCCCTTTTTCTTGATATTCCGGTGTCAGCCACCCAGGCACCGACGCATCCCGCAGCACCCGCTTCGGCCGCGTCGCATGCTCGTCCAGCAGCTTGATCAGCGCTTCCTCTACCAGCGACTTCACCGTGCGATCCTGCTCGCGCGCATACTCCCGGGCCCGCTGAAGCAGCGGCGTCGGGATATCGATCGTGGTCTTCATGGCCCCACGGTACCCGCGCCCGATATTGCTGGCAATACTCATCGATGTTGCCAGCAATATCGCTTATGACGATGTTCGCGCCGCTCCGCGTCGATCAGCCCGTGCCGAATGCCCTGCGCACCTCGTCCAGCGTCCGGGCCGCGGCATCGCGCAGGCCGCGCGCCGTCGGCCCGGCGTCCAGCACGCTCCGGCTGGCCGTGGGCAGCACCCGGTCCAGCGTCGCGCCGAAGACGCGCGTGAGGTCTGCCGCCGTCGCCCCCTGCGCACCGATGCCGGGGGCGAGCAGGGGGCCGTTGACCGCGGCCAGCGCGTCCGCCAGGTCCGCCCCGACGCCTGAGACGGTGGCGCCGACCACCAGCCCGATCGAACCCATCGGGCCGACCCCGGCGTTGAGATCGGCTGCAGCGCAGGCAATCTGCGCGGACAACGTCATAGGCGGTGCTGAGTCCGCAGCCGAGCGGGCAGGGTTGTCAGGAGCGACCGCCAATTGCACGGACGCCCCTTCCGGGTTGGATGTTCGGCACAGCACGAACAGGCCCCGACCGGAGCCGAGCGCGGCGTCGATCGCGGGCCCAAGCGAGCCGAAGCCGAGGAACGGGGAGACGGTGAGCGCGTCGGCGGCCAGCGGCGAGCCGTCGGTGAGGTACGCGCGGGCGTAGGCGGCCATGGTGGAGCCGATGTCGCCGCGCTTGGCGTCCAGCAGCAGCAGCGCGCCCGCATCCCGGCCCGCCGCGAGAACCCGTTCCAGCACGGCGATCCCGGCCGATCCGAACGCCTCGAAGAACGCCGACTGCGGTTTGAGGACGGCGATCTCCGGGGCGAGCGCCTCGACCGCGGCCATGGCGAACCGCTCCAGGCCGGACGTCGTCATCTCCAGGCCCCACGCGGCGAGCAGCGACGGGTGCGGGTCGATCCCGACGCACAACGGGCCGCGGGTCTCCATGGCGGCGGCCAGTCGGACGCCGAACGGTCGATCCGTCATCGCGGTTTCTCCTGTGGGTCGGTCGCGCTCCCGGCAGCCGGCCGCCTTCCCGTCGCGCGGGTAATGTCGCGCAGCAGGCCCGGGCCCCGGTAGAGCAGCGCGGTGTAGAGCTGCACGAGCGTCGCCCCGGCGTCGAACATGGCCAGCGCGTCGTCGGGCCGCCCGATGCCGCCGACGCCGATCACCGGCAGGTCGGTGTGCGCGCAGACGAATCGCACGACCTGAAGGGCGCGCGCGGTGAGCGGCCGTCCGGACAGCCCGCCCGATTCCAGGGCGAGCCCGCGTTCCCCGGGTATGACGTTGTTCCGGGCAATGGTGGTGTTGGTGGCGATCACCCCGGCGGCGCCGCGGTCGTGGCACACCTGCAGGACGTCGGCGATCGCCTGGTCGGTGAGGTCCGGGGCGATCTTCACCAGCAGCGGTACGGGGCGGCCGGCGCGCCCTGAGCGAGGAGCCAGGGCGGCGGCCTCGGCGGTGAGGGCGGTGACGAGCTCGTCCAGGGCGCCGCGGTCCTGCAGGCCGCGCAGGCCCAGAGTGTTGGGCGAGGAGACGTTGACCGCGATGTAGTCGGCGTGCGCCTCGACCGCGCGGAGCGAGGTGAGGTAGTCGGCGATCGCGTCCCCGATCGGGGTGACCTTCGATTTGCCGAGCGAGATACCCAGCGGCACACCGATATCGCCCGTGGCCGCGATCTGTGCGGCGAGCGCTGCCGCCCCCGCGTTGGGGAACCCCATGCGGTTGATCACGGCCTGCGACTCGGTGAGGCGGAAGACGCGCGGGCGAGGGTTGCCGGGCTGTCCGACGGCCGTCACGGTGCCGGCCTCCACGAAGCCGAAACCGAGGGCCGGCCAGGCGGCGAGCGCGACGCCGTCCTTGTCCGCGCCCGCGGCGAGACCGACCGGATTGGGGAACGTGAGCCCAAACACGCTGCGGGGCGCGGGATCCGCCGCGAGAAGTCGGCGCACCCGGCGGAGCAGGGCCGGGTGCCGGGCGAGCCGGGACAGCGCCGCCAGGGTGCGCGCGTGCGCGGTCTCCGCATCGCCGCCGCCCAGCCGGAAGAGCACGGGCCGGGCGACGTATCGATACGCGAGATCGAGCGCGGTCACGAGGCTTTGGCCCCGGTCTCAGCCCAGGCCCGCCCCGCGCGGAGCCGCGCGTGCAATACCTGCAGCGGCGTCACGCCGACCTCCGAGCGGATGAGCGCCTCAATGCCCTGGATCGCCGCGGTGGCGCCGGCAACCGTGGTGATGCACGGGATGTCGGCGGCGACCGCCGCGGTGCGGATCTCGTACCCGTCCGTCCGAGTGCCGGACTGCCCATACGGGGTGTTGATCACCAGGTCGATCTCGCCGGCGCGGATCGCGTCGATCACGGTCCCGCTCCCGTCGGCCGGCTGCTGATAGTGCTTGCGCACCACGCGCACGTCCATGCCGTTCCGTCGCAGCATGGCCGCGGTGCCCTCCGTCGCGACCACCGTAAAGCCAAGGTCCGCAAGACGTTTCGCCGGAAACACCATGGCCCGCTTGTCCGCGTTGGCCACCGACACGAACACGGTGCCGGAGGTCGGCAGCGACCCGTAGGAGGCCGTCTGCGACTTCGCGAAGGCCGGGCCGAAGGCAGAGTCGATGCCCATCACCTCGCCGGTGGAGCGCATCTCCGGGCCGAGCACGGTGTCCACTCCCGTGCCGTCGGGCCGGCGGAACCGGTGGAACGGCAGCACGGCCTCCTTCACGGCGACCGGACCGTCGGCGGGCAGCGTGCCGGCGTCCCCGTCGGCGGGCAGCAGCCCCTCGGCGCGCAGGTCGGCGATGGTGGCGCACGCCATGACGCGCGCCGCGGCCTTCGCCAGCGGAACCGCGGTGGCCTTGGAGGAGAACGGCACCGTGCGCGAGGCCCGCGGGTTCGCCTCCAGCACGTACAGGGTCTGGCCCTTCAGCGCGTACTGCACGTTGAGCAGGCCCCGGACCCCGCAGCCGAACGCGATCGCCTCCGTGTACGCGCGCACCTTCTCGATCTCCGCGGCGCCGAGGGTGATCGGCGGCAGCACGCAGGCCGAGTCGCCGGAATGCACGCCGGCCTCCTCGATGTGCTCCATCACGCCGCCGAGATAGACCTCGACGCCGTCGCACAGGGCGTCCACGTCGATCTCGATCGCGTCGTCCAGGAAGCGGTCGATGAGCACCGGCGAATCCGGGCTGACGAACGCCGAGCGGGAGATGTAGTTCGCGAGAGCTGCGTCGTCATAAACGATCTCCATGCCGCGGCCGCCGAGCACATACGACGGGCGCACCAGCACGGGGTAGCCGATGCCGCCCGCCACGCGCACGGCCTCGTCGAGCGTGCCGGCGGTGCCGAAGCGCGGCGCGGGCAGCCCGGCGCGCTGTAGCAGCTCCCCGAACCGGCCGCGGTCCTCGGCGAGATCGATGGCCTCCGGCCCTGTTCCGAGGATCGGCACGCCGGCGGCCGCCAACATGGGCGCGAGTTTCAGCGGGGTCTGCCCGCCGAGCGTCACGATCACCCCGGCAAGATCGCCCGACTGTTGTTCCGCCGCAATCACTTCCAGAACGTCCTCGGCGGTGAGCGGCTCGAAGTACAGCCGGTCGGCAGTGTCGTAGTCGGTGGAGACCGTCTCCGGGTTGCAGTTGACCATCACCGTCTCGAACCCGGCCTCGCGCAGCGCCATGGCCGCGTGCACGCAGGAATAGTCGAACTCGATGCCCTGCCCGATCCGATTCGGCCCCGATCCGAGTATGACGACCTTCCGCCTCTCACGCTGCTCGGCAACCTCGGACTCGGCGGCGGGGTCGGACTCGTAGGCCGAGTAGTGGTACGGCGTCGCGGCTTCGAACTCGGCGGCGCAGGTGTCCACGGTCTTGTAGACGGGGCGAATCCCCCACTGCCGCCGGCGATCTCGCACCGCGTCGGCCGTCGCGAGGTCCGCGTCGCCGGCCGCCGCGCGCAGCGCCGCAATCTGCCGGTCGGAGAGCCCGGTGCGCTTGGCCTGCCGGAGTCTCGCTGCATCCAGCGCCGGAGCGCTGCGCACGGCGCCGCCGACGCGGACGATCTGCGCGATCTGGTCGAGGAACCACGGGTCGATGCCGGTGGCGGCGTGCACGTCTTCGGCGGTCGCGCCGAGTTCGAGGGCGCGGGCGACGGCGTAGATCCGGCCATCCGTCGGGGTGCGCATGGATTCCAGCAGTGAATCGAGAGTCTCTGCGTTGTCTCGCTTCTCGGTCCAGAACCCGGCCGCGGCGGTCTCCGTGGAACGCATCGCCTTGCCGAGCGCCTCGGCGAAGGACCGGCCGATGGCCATCGCTTCGCCGACCGACTTCATGGTGGTGGTGAGCTCCGGGTCCGCGCCCGGGAACTTCTCGAAGGTGAATCGCGGGATCTTGACCACCACGTAGTCGAGCGTCGGCTCGAACGCGGCGGGCGTGGCTTTCGTGATGTCGTTGGCGATCTCGTCCAGCCGGTAGCCGATGGCGAGCTTCGCGGCGATCTTCGCGACGGGGAATCCGGTGGCCTTGGAGGCGAGTGCGGAGGAGCGGGAGACGCGCGGGTTCATCTCGATCACGACCATGCGGCCGGTGGCCGGGTCGACCGCGAACTGGATGTTGCAGCCGCCGGTCGCCACGCCCACCGCGCGAAGCACGGCCAAGCCCATGTCGCGCATGTGCTGGTATTCCCGGTCGGTGAGCGTCATCGCCGGGGCCACGGTGATGGAGTCGCCGGTGTGCACCCCCATCGGATCCACGTTCTCGATGGAGCACACGACGACGGCGTTATCCGCACCGTCGCGCATCAGCTCCAGCTCGAACTCCTTCCATCCGAGCACGGACTCCTCGATCAGCACCTCGTGCACCGGCGAGGCCGACAGCCCCACGACCGCAAGGCGTTCCAACTGCTCTTGGGTATGCGCCATGCCGGAACCCAAGCCGCCCATGGTGAACGACGGCCGGATCACCACGGGTAGTCCGAGATCGGCTACGGCGGCCCGCACCTCCTCCATCGAATGGCACACCGCCGACCGTGGGACGTCGCCGCCGACGGACCGGACGATGTCCTTGAACAGCTGCCGATCCTCGCCGCGCTGGATCGCCGGGATGTCCGCGCCGATCAGCTCGACCCCGTAACGCTCCAGGATTCCGGCCTCGGCCGCGGCGACCGCCGTGTTCAGCGCGGTCTGTCCGCCGAGCGTGGCGAGCATCGCGTCGACGGGGTGCCCCGCGGCCCGCTGGTCGATGAGCACCTTCTCCACGAACTCGGCGGTGATCGGCTCGATGTAGGTGGCGTCGGCGAACTCGGGGTCCGTCATGATGGTCGCTGGGTTGGAGTTGATGAGGGTGACGCGCAGGCCCTCGGCCTTGAGCACCCGGCAGGCCTGCGTGCCGGAGTAGTCGAACTCGCAGGCCTGGCCGATCACGATCGGGCCGGAGCCGATCACCAGCACATGGTTCAGATCGGTGCGGCGCGGCATCAGCGGGCCGTCCCTTCCGAGTGGTTAGCGGCTATGACGTTGTTCGCGGGCTGTGCCGAATCCCCCCGCTGCGCGCCCGGTGCCGAATCCCCCCGCTGCGCGCCGGAACTCGCCGAGCCCGGGTCGGCCATCAGCGCCACGAAACGGTCGAAGAGGTAGCCGGCGTCGTGCGGTCCGGCCGCGGCCTCCGGGTGAAACTGCACCGAGAACGCCGGTACGTCAAGGCATTCCAGCCCCTCGACGACGCCGTCGTTGAGGCACGTGAACGCGATGCGGGCACGGCCGAAGGGAGTGTCGAACGGCGTGTAGGGGCCGGAGCCGACCGGTGCTGTGCCACTCCCCCCGCCTAGGGGTGCTCGGACGGCGAATCCGTGGTTGTGCGCGGTGACCAGCACCCGCCCGGTGGCCTCCTCACGCACCGGCTGGTTGATGCCCCGATGCCCGAACGCGAGCTTGTACGTACCTAAACCGAGTGCGCGGCCGAGGATCTGGTTGCCAAAACAGATCCCGAAGAACGGGATCCGGCGCCGGAGCACCTCTTCTGTGAGCGCGACCTGCGTGTCCGCGGTCGCCGGATCGCCCGGCCCGTTGGACAGGAACACGCCGTCCACCCCGAGCGCCTCGATGTCCCCCATGCTCGCCGACGCCGGTAGCACGTGGCAGTCGATCCCGCGCGCAGCGAGCATGTGCGGCGTGTTTGCCTTGAGGCCGAGGTCGAGAGCCGCCACGGTGTAACGCTTCTCGCCGACCGCGGGTACCAGATAGGCCGAGGGCGTGCTCACCTCTCCGGCGAGGTCCGCGCCGAGCATCTGCGGAGACTCGCGGACCAGCCGCACCATGGAGTCCCGATCCGGCAGCTCGTCCAGCCCGCCGGGCGCGCCACCGCTCGACCCGCCGTCCGACCCGTCGGGCGAACCCCCGGGCGAACCCCCGGGCAATGCGGACGCCGCCGAGAAGATCCCGCAGCGCATCACCCCCGCCGAGCGCAAATGCCGTGTCAGGCCACGAGTGTCGGCCTCGCTGATGCCGACCACCCCCTGCCGCTGCATCTCGGACTCGAGCGACCCGGTCGCCCGCCAGTTCGACGGCCGCGGCGACAGGTCGCGCACCACGAACCCGGCGACCTGGATGCGACCGGACTCGTTGTCGTTCGCCGAACGATCCAGCCCGGCGACCCAGCCGGTGTTGCCGATCTGCGGCGCGGTCGCCACCACCACCTGCCGCCGGTACGAGGGGTCGGTCAGCGTCTCCTGGTACCCCGTCATACCGGTGGCGAAAACCGCTTCGCCGAAGGCGATTCCGCGCGCGCCGAACGCCCGGCCTGGATAAATGCGGCCGTCTTCGAGGACGAGTACCGCACTCCCGAACGGGCCCTGCCCCGCGGTCACCGCAATCGATGTCGCTGCAGTTGATGTCACAGTCATACCGCGGCCCCCGCCGCGAGCGCCGCATCACGCACCGTCGCCCGGCCGCGCAGGAACGTCGCCACCACGCGCGCCGGCAGCTCCATGCCCTCGTACGGAGTGTTGCGGGACAGGCTCGCCAGGGCCTCCGCCCGCACCGTCCAGCGCGCCGACGGGTTGATGAGGGTCAGGTTCGCCGGCTCGCCGGCCGCGATCGGCCGACCGTGATCCGCGAGACCGCCGATGCGCGCGGGGTTCTCGCTCATCACCCGGGCCACGCCGCGCCAGTCCAGCAGTCCCGTCTCGCACATCGCCGCGCACACCACGGACAGCGCGGTCTCAAGACCCAGCATCCCCGGCCGCGCCGCCGCCCATTCGGTCTCCTTGTCCTGCCGGGCGTGCGGCGCGTGGTCGGTCGCCACGCAATCGATCACGCCGTCGGCGAGCGCGCGCCGCAGCGCCTGCACGTGCGGATCCGGCCGGAGGGGCGGGTTCACCTTGTTCACCGGGTCGTAGCTCTCGGCGCGAGAGTCGGTGAGCAGCAGGTGATGTGGGGTTACCTCGGCCGTCACAGAGGCACCGTGCGCCTTCGCCGCGGCGATCAGCTCGACAGACCCGGACGTCGACACGTGGCACACGTGCAGCCGGGAGCCGACGTGCTCGGCGAGCAGGCAGTCCCGCGCGACGATTGCCTCCTCGGCCACGGCCGGCCACCCGGCGAGGCCCAGCCGAGCCGACACCACGCCCTCGTGCATCTGCGCGCCGGCCGTGAGGCGTACTTCCTCGGCGTGCTGCGCGATCACCCCGCCGAAGGCCTTGACGTATTCCAGTGCCCGGCGCATCAGCAGCGGGTCCGCGACGCAGGAGCCGTCGTCCGAGAACATCCGTACGCGCGCCGCCGACGAGGCCATCGCCGCAAGCTCCGCGAGCTGAGAACCGTTGCGGCCCACCGTCACCGCGCCGATCGGCTGCACATCCACCAGCCCGACCTCGCGGCCCAGCCGGAAGACCTGCTCGACCACGCCCGCCGTGTCCGCGGCGGGCTCGGTGTTGGGCATGGCGAAGACGGCGGTGTACCCGCCGAGCGCGGCCGCCGCCGAACCCGAGGCCACCGTCTCCGCGTCCTCCGCGCCCGGTTCGCGCAGGTGCGTGTGCAGATCGACCAGGCCCGGCAGCAGCACCAGCCCGGACCCGTCCACCACCTCCGCGTCCGCGGCCTCGGGATGCACGGAAGCATCGACGCCCACGGCGGCGATCCGCCCCCCGGCGAGCAGCACGTCGGCCGGGTCCTCACCGTACGGAGCGGCGCCCCGGATCAACACTGGCGCCGGACGTCCGCCTTCACGCTCCGAGAATTCCTGCGCAGCAGCGAATGTCGTCATACTCGGTCTGCCCCCTCACCGGAAACCAGCAGATACAGGACGGCCATCCGCACCGTCACGCCGTTGGCGACCTGCTCGGTGACCACGGAGCCCTCACCGTCCGCGACGGCCGGCGCGATCTCCATGCCGCGGTTCATCGGGCCCGGATGCATCACGATCCCGTGCGGCGCGATCAACGCGCGACGGCGCAGGTCGAGGCCGTAGCCACGGGTGTATTCGCGGGCGGTCGGGAAGAACGCGCCGTCCATCCGCTCCTTCTGGACCCGCAGCATCATCGCGGCATCCGCCCCGGCGAGCGCCGCGTCGAGGTCGTAGGAGACGGAGCACGGCCACTCGTCGACCCCCACCGGAAGCAGCGTGGGCGGAGCGACCAGCGTGACGCGCGCCCCGAGGGCGTGCAGCAGCGTGACGTTCGACCGGGCCACCCGCGAGTGCAGGATGTCCCCGACGATCACCACATGCCGTGCGTCCAAACCGTTTCCGACCCGATCGCGCACCGCGCCGCCGAGCAGATGCCGGCGCAACGTGAACGCGTCGAGCAACGCCTGGGTGGGGTGCTCGTGAGTCCCGTCGCCCGCGTTGATCACGGTGCCGGCGACCCATCCAGCGAGCCGGTGCGGCGCCCCGGAGGCCGAGTGCCGGATCACCACCGCGTCGGCGCCCATCGCCTGCAGGGTGAGCGCCGTGTCCTTGAGCGACTCGCCCTTCGAGACGGACGAGCCCTTCGCGGAGAAGTTGATCACGTCGGCCGAAAGTCGTTTCGCCGCAAGCTCAAAGGAGATCCGCGTGCGCGTCGAATCCTCATAGAACAGGTTCACCACGGTGCGCCCGCGCAGGGTGGGGAGCTTCCGCACCTCGCGCCCGGCGATGGCCTGGTCGATCCGCTCGGCCGTGTCCAGCACGGCGATGGCCGCCTCGCGGGAGAGGTCGGACGCGGCGAGCAGGTGCCGCGGCAGGTCCGCGTACCCGTCATTCGTTGCGGCGCTTACGGTTTCGAGCGCCGCACCGACAGAACCAGGAGCGGTAGCAGGACCGGTTCCGGTGGCGAGGCTCGTCATGCGGCACGCTCCACGGTCACCGCGTCGAAGCCGTCGATCTCGGTCAGGTGCACGGCGACGTCGTCGTCGAAGGCCGTCGGGATGTTCTTGCCCACGTAGTCCGCGCGGATCGGCAGCTGCCGGTGGCCGCGGTCCACCAGCACGGCCAGCCGGATCGCGGCGGGCCGGCCGTGGTCGCGCAGGGCGTCCATGGCGGCGCGAATCGTCCGCCCCGAGTAGAGGACGTCGTCCACCAGCACCACCACCAGGCCGTCGACACCTGTTTGCGGCAAATCGGTCTCGGCCAGCGCGCGCGGCGGCCGGCCGCGCAGGTCGTCTCGGTAGAGGGTGATATCCAGCGCGCCGACGGGGTAGTTCCCGGGCGAGAACTGGGCCATGCGGGCCGCGAGCCGACGGGCCAGCGGAACCCCGCGGCGTGGGATGCCGACGAGCAGGGCCGGCCGGTCGCCGATGCTCTCCAGGATCTGGTGTGCGATGCGGTCGATAGTGCGCCGGATATCGGCGTCCGACAGGATCACGGCCGTCCGCGAGTCGGGCTTCCGGGAAGAACGCCCGGCATCCCGGGCGCTGCCGCTGACATCGGATGCGGCTGTGCTGGCGCGGCCCTGGTCGACGCCGGCCGCGCGGCTGTGGTGCGCAACGTGCTCGGAGCTCATCACAGACCTCCTTTCCCGCCTCACCGGACGGCTTTAAAGGATGTCGCCGAGAACTATAGCAACGCCGCGCCTTCGGCCGTTTTTCGGGTATGACGGCCGAACCGGTCCCGCGCTCAGGTCCGCACGAGGGAGCGGCCGCGTTCGGCGAGGATGCCGGCCTGGACGAAGTACGCCACCAAATCCCGGACGGTATCCGTGAACGGTCTCGGCGCATAGCCGAGTTCGGCGCGCGCCTTGCCGCCGTCCACACAGGGCGATGCCAGCAGGTGCTCGATCGCGCTCGCGGACATCACGTCCGAGCCCAAGGCCGCGCCGATCGGCTCCGCCATGGGCAGGATGCCCTTGACCACGCCGAGCGGGACCGCGACGAGCGGCGCGCGGCGGCCCGCCGTACGGGCCGCCGCCGTCAGCAGATCATGCATCGTCACCATTTCGCCTGGCATCAGGTAGTTCTCGCCCGTTCGGCCGTGCTCGGCCGCCAGCATCAGCCCGTCGACCACGTCACGGACGTCGACCAGATCGAAGCTCCCGGCCACCGAGGCCGGCGCCCGTCCGAGTGCGCCGTCGAGCACCATCGCGTTCAGCCGGGAGATCCGCCCTGGCGGGTCCTTGGGCCCGAAGATGCCGGTCGGATTGCAGATCACCGCGTCGAGCCCGCGGTCGACCACCGCCAGCAGTTCCCGCTCGCCGGCGTATTTCGACCGGTCGTAGACGGGAAGATCGTCGGCGGTGGAGCGCGGCGAGGATTCCGTCATCACCTGCCCGCACCGATGCTCGTCGAACGAGTGCACGGAACTGCAGTGCACGAGGCGCCGCACCGACTCGTCCAGGCACGCCCGCGCCACGGTCGAAACGCCACGGGTATTGAGCTCCCAGGCCTGCGGATCCTCCCGTTTCAGGGTGATCTTCGCGGCAAGATGGAAGACGACCTCCGCGCCGGAGACCGCCGCGCGCATCTGCTGCGGGTCCAACACGTCCGCGACCACGATCCGCAGACGATCATCGGCCGCATCGCCGCTCACTCCAGCGGCGCCGCCCAGGTCCACACCCGACGTGTCGACGGCCTGCCTGTCCACAGCGATGACCTCGTGTCCAGCGCCGAGAAGCCGCTCGACGAGGTTGATGCCCACGAACCCGGCCGCCCCCGTGACCGCCACCCTCATGGCCGCCTCCTTGCCGCAGGTCACGCGCCCGTCACACCACGGTGCTCTCTTGCGGACTGGCACGCCACGGCCTAAGGTCCCGGCCACCAGGGCACGATGCCCGCCCCCCACC
>JAFIHI010000160.1 GCA_017848755.1 Nakamurella sp.
GTGCCGGTTCTGGCGGTTCCGGTGGTTCCGCCGGGAGTGGTTCTGGTTCCGGCGGGAGTGGTTCTGGCGGCTCTGGCGGCGCCGGGGCGGGTGGCGCGAGTGCTTCCGCGGCCCGCTATCAGCTCACCGGCACTGTCACCGGCCCGGGCGCTTCCGGCACCTCGGCCACCTTGGCCCCGGTGAGCCTGGCCGGCGCGGGCGACGACGGATCGCTGCCGGCTGCCCAGCCGGCGCCTGCGGATAACCCGAAGGCCTTGCGGCGCCCCACTTCCGACCCGATCGGCAAGATCCCCGGGCCCGCCGCAGCGGTGAACCGGCTGGGGTTCACGACCATGACGGTCCTGACCAACGACAAGGGAGAGTTCGCGTTCGGCGGCGTGACGGCCCCCGGCTACTACCTCCTCACGCTTGCCAAGGCCGGCTATCAGACGCAGCGCTTCCTCATCAACTCGGCGACCCTCGCGTCGCCACAGCCGCTCAAGGTGGCGCTGCAGCCGGGCCAGGGCACGCTCTCCGGCCTCGTCACCGGGCCCGGCGGTTCACCGTTGGGCGCGGCCACGATCGTCGTCACCGACGGGAACGTCACGTTGCAGACGTCGTCGGTGTCCGCGTCGACGCATACCGGCAAGCCGGGAACCTGGTCCATGGACCAGGTCTCGACGCCCGGAACCTATCTGGTGACGGCGTCGTCGCCCGGTCTCGGCAGCGCCTCCACGCTGGTCACGCTCGACGCCATGGGCAAGGCCACCGTGAACCTGGCGCTGTCCGCCGGGCAGGGCTCGATCGTCGGGAAAGTCAGCGGCGTGGACGAGCTCGGGGTCATCGGCGGACTCGGTGGTATCACCGTCACCGCGAAGGGCGGCGACACCACCCGTACCGCAACGACTGTCACCTCGGCCGCGATGCGGGGCACGTTCATCCTGCCGAACCTGCCGCTCCCCGGGAAGTACACGCTCACCATTTCCGGGCCGGGATTCCTCACGCAGACCCGTGAGGTGTCCCTGTCGGCCGGCATCAGCTCCGTGACGGTCGACGCCACGCTGTCCCGGTCGGATGCGGTGGTGCAGGGCATCGTCACCGGGACCGACGAGAACGGCAAGCCGCAAGGCGGTCTCGGCGGCGTCGGCCTGACGCTGGCCAGTAACGACCTCACCCTGAAAACCATGACGACGTCCGGGGATTCGGCCGGCAGCTACCAGTTCACCGGCGTTCCGCCGGGGTCGTACGTGCTCACCGCGACCGAGTTCGGCCGGACCACCGCCTCCGCCACCGTGGAACTGGTCGCATCGACATCCAAGACGGTGAACCTGGTACTCGCCACCGATACCGGTGCCGAACTGCCCGCTACGGCGCACATCCGCGGTCAGGTGGTCGACTCGCGCACCGGCGGCCCGCTCACCTGTGACCGCGCCGTCGCCCCGGTGCCCGCCGCGGATTGCGTTGCGACGGTGACGGTCTCGGCCCCGAAGGACCCGACCGACGAGTCCAAGGGCACGGTCACCTACACGACCACCGCGACCGCCGCACTCAACTTCGTCTACACCATTCCGAACCTCGATGCCACCCCGCCCGTCGGCCTCCCCCCTGGCCTGTACACCGTCACCGTCTCGGCCCCTGGCTACGAGACCACCCTGACCCACGTCCAGGTCGCCCAGGGCCAGACCGTGCCCGCACCCCAGGCCTCCATGCCCGCCCTCGGCATCATCTCCGGCACCGTGACCACCCGCGTTGGCACGCCTTCGAAGGCGAGTTGTGTTCTGGCCGTTCAGGTTTCGGTCTCGCTGCCGAAGACCTTGCCTACGTCGTGTGCGATGAACGCCGACGGCGCGACGTGCACCGCAGCGGGGATCCCCGGCTCTCAGCCGTGCGCGCTCACCTCCACGGGAGCCACTGGCCAGGGCCCCGTCGGCACCTACTCCATCCGCGGCCTTACCCACGGCCGGTACCAGATGGTCCTCATCGCGCAGGACCCGGAATACGTCTACACCGTCGGCTCGGTCCCCATAGTCACCCTTGAACTCGGCGGCGACGGCCAGTTCAACGCCGTCCTGGACCGTTACGGACGCATCCAGGTGCTCGTGCTCGCCGCGAGCCAGCAGGATGGAACCTTGGCGCCCGCAAAGGGTGTCACCGTAGCAGTGACACCGGCACCGCACATCGCGAACCAGACCATCACCACCGCCGATGACGGCACAGCGACCATCATCGGCCTGAACGGCACCTACAAAGTGTCCGTCGACAGCGCCCTGGGCAGCGCGAACGTAGCAAATATCATCGTCGCCCAGAACCAGACGTCGACAGTGACATTGGTCTTGACGAAGGCCGTCGGTGCACTTGTCGGGCAAGTGGTCGCCGTGGTGGACGGCGTGAAGAAGGCCGTGGCCGGCGCCAAGGTCACTGTCAACGGTGTCACCGGTTACGCGGGACAGACTCCGCTGCCCGGATCCGTCCAGGTCACGACCGACTCCAACGGCTGCTACGCGATCGTGCCGCAGGCATGGACGGCGAATACCGGGCCCGCGCTGACCTCCGCCGACTGCACGACGGCCGTGAGCAATGCAGCGTCGATTAAAGTCGCCGAATTCGTGACACAAAACGTGAATGTGCTGGTGGACGCGAGCAACAGCCATGCGGAGTCCACCACGGCACCGCTCAGCCTGGCGGTGACGCCTGCCGATACCACGGCCACACCGCCCACCGCCGGAACCATTCCGGCCATCATCCTCAATGCCTCGCCGGTGCCGTTCGGGAGTCACCAGCTAAAGGGTCTGCGGCCGAACCCGGCGGGCGGTACGACCGTTGTCACTTCCGGCCTGGCGATGACGACCTCAGCGACCACGAAGCCTGCGCTTGCCGGCGGGGTGACGATCTCCTCAAACGATGGTGGGACACTCTCCTTCGTCGACTCCGCGATCGGAACTCCGGGCACGGCGACCCCCGGCACCTACACCTTCACCGCTACGGTTCCCGGCTTCGCTCCGGCAACTGGCACGCTCATGTGCCCGCCCGGGCTCGATCTCTCCGGGGCAGCGTGCACTATGGGCCCAGAACCCCTTGTCGTCAAACAACTTCCGCAGATTTCCGGGACTATCTCGGTCCCGGGGAACGCGCCCTACAACACGAACTCGTACGTGAACGCCAACAAGCCGACGGTGACCCTGCAATCGGGGCCGGTCGGGGCCGGTTCGGCCACGGTGTCCGTCGCCAACGCACCGCAGGCGGACGGCAGTGCGACATACACGCTGCAGTTGAACTACAAAGATCCGCAGTACACAAGTCTGGCCGGAGCGCCGGCGAACCTCGCGGCGCCGGGCACCTACAAATTCAAGGTGTCACTCTCCGGATACAGCGACCAGACCGTCACCGTCGTTTGCGGCGCCGACTTCACGGCGACGCCCGCCGGAGGTTCCGCTGCCACGAGCACCGACGGCTGCACAAACCTGGACGCGACCATGGCGGCGCTGCCGCGGTTCTCCGGGTCGGTGACGTTGACAGCGCCCACCGGAGCCCCCAGCGATACCTTCGCCGGAACGGTCGTCACTACGAACATTCCGGCGATCCAAGTGACGGTCGACAGCACGACCGGCGCCATGACATGGCAAGACCCGACGCAGCCCAAGGGCGTCGTCGCTCCCGGAACGTACACGGTGACAGTGTCGAAGCCGGGGTACCAGACCAGCACCACGCATACGATCTCGGTGACAAGCCCGAACAACGGCGCGAGCTACGAGTGTTCCGTTGACGGCGGGGCTAACTCGAATACGTGCACGCTCGCAGCGGACTTGAAGATGTATCCGGTGGGTGCTGGGTCCGTGAAAGTGGATTACCTCCCGCCCGATGGCAACGCTCCGGATTGGGCAAACGCCACCGTCACCTTCCTCGCAAGGCCTGTCGGCGCGAGCCAACTCGAAATCGGCGTTGGGGCCGACACGACCGATAGCAGCAAGCTGACCGGCAGCCTGTCCTGGGCCGACACGAGCCTTCCGCTGGCGCGTATCACAACGCCCGGCACCTACAACCTGCAGATCACCGTGCCGGGCTACCAGTCCGGCAGTACGGGTACCTTCACGTGCGATGTGGGCACCACATGTGTCCCGCCGACCGTGACGTTGAACCGGAACCCAGCCTTCAGCGGCACGATTTCAGCCACGCCCGCAGCCACGGACTACAGCGGCGCTGTCTTCACCGTCACCGGCGGGCCGGCGGCCGCGGGAAAGGTTACGATCAAGGCTGCCGCCGACGGCACACTAACCTGGCAGGAGGCGGGCCAACCTGCGAACATTGTCCGCCCTGGCACGTACCAGGTGCGGACAACGCTCAACGGCTACCTCGACGGCAGCACGTCGTTCACCTGCACGGCTCCGACGAATCCAGCTGCCGCCCCGACCTGCACCGAAGGCCCGCTGTCCATTGCCCTGACCGCCACGACCCAACTCACAATCAAACTGGTCACCGGCACCACGTCGCAGCCCGTGAACGGCGCCCAGATCATCTTCCAGGGCAACACGGTCATCCTGGCACCGACGAGCAACACCTACGTCTATTCGCAATCCCTCGATCCGACTCAGGATTACACCGCAACGATCCAGGCCGGGGGATATCAGTTCGTCACGGTTGACAAGACATCGACCAACGTCGTCTGCACTGGCTCCACCAGCGGTTTTAAACTCAACCCTGGCGGCTCCACCGTCTGCACCGTCACCTTGACGCCGCTTGGATCCATTGTGGCGCAAACGAACTCGGTTATTTCAAGCCCACCCCAGACGATCACCCAGCTTGGCGCCGTCACGGTCACCGCAACCAAAGCCTGCGACACCGGTGACCAAAGTTGCCCGACGGGCGGTTACTCGTTCACCGGCACGAGCACCGCGACCGGCGCCCTGACACTCACCGGCTCCATCACGACGCAGGGTCTCACGGCCGGCACATGGGCGATCACCGCCACCGCCCCCGGCTACAAATCTACGACGGGCACCGTGGTCATCGATACGATCAGCGGTACGTACACCGTCACCGGCGCCTCGAAATCTGGCTCAACGGGGGACATCTCACTTGCATCCGGCGTGGTCACTATCGACCTGGAGCCTCAGCCGGTCACCTTGCAGGTCCACCTGAAGAACCAGTCCGGCAACGATTTCCTACCTGCCGGAACCGTCACCCTGGGCGGCAACGGCCAGAATCTCACCTGCACGATCACGATCTCGTCCGGCAAGGCAACAGGGAATCCATCTACGTGCATTGTCACCTCGGGCGCCAATTACGTGGTGTTCAGCCCGGTCTATCCCGGGATGTACACGCTGAAAGTGACCCCATCAGACAACTCACTCACCCAGGTGCAGGTCAACGTCCAGGTCGGACCTAACCTTGGCGGCGACTCTGCCACGCAGTCCGTCCCGGTCTCGCTCTCATCCCTGGCGAGCACGTTGAAGGGCACCGTCGTCGACGGCGCGACTAACATTCCCGGCGCCACCGTCTACCTTTCAAGCAGCAATACGAACCCGACGCCGATCAACGGCTGGAACAGCAGCGCCGTCACGACCACCACCGGCACGGACGGTGTTTTCACCCTGACAGGAGTTCCGAACGGCGACTACTACCTCGTCATCGAAGCCGTCGGTTACCAGCGCTACGTCAGCCCGTCCAAACGGACCTTCTCCACCTCCACCGATCCGAACCAGGACGCTGGCAAGATCGACCTGTCGACCTCGTGCGGCGGCACATGTCGCAATACCGCGACCGTGGATCTGACGCTGACGTCCACCGCGAAGTCGTTGACCGACTCCAACCCCGTGGACTTGACCGGAACTGTCGTCACGCTTCTGCCGGCATCACACCCAGGCTCGACACCGCCCAACCAACGACTCACATCGTCCGGTGCGACGAAGGATCCCACATCCGGCGCGTACAAGGTGCAATTCTTAAACGTGCCGACGGGTACGTGGACTGTGGCCTTAACATCACAATCTGGCGCAGTGCTATTGACAACGGGCACCGGCGACACGGCCCAGTACTTCGCCCAAAGCACTTCAATCACGGTCTCCGACCCCACGAGCTTCGGCACCCAGGTCACATCACCGCAGCCCTTCCCCGTCACGCTTCCCGAAGGCGGTGTCACGCTAGAGGTCAGCTGGCCGGTCAACGGCTGCACAACGAGCGATGCTCCGACAAGTATGGAGTTCACCGTCACGCGCAGCGACAATTCCAGTGTCACAACGACGCTCACTTCGACTGTGAGCGCCAGCGCAGGTACGGCAACGGCATCTGCATACCTTCCTCCGGGAACCTACAACTGGTACCCAAACTCGCCGCTTCCATCCGGCTGGACCAGCTCACTGACATCCTCGAGCCCCGGAACCTTCACGGTCCCAACCGGCACCACAGCCAACAGCACAGGCGTTACGACGCCGACCGCAGGTACGCTGACTCCGGCAAATGCGCCACTCGCAGTCACGCTCAGCGGCCCAACCATCGCCCAAAACACAAGCCCGACGTTCACTGTCGATGGCATCACCACGACGCCGATCAGCGGCACTACGTACACGTTGTGCGTAGCCGCCGGTTCTGGGCACACGATAGTGGCGACCTATAACGACGGTACTGACGACTGGATGGGCACCAGGACCAATGTCACCGTCAATGCCGACGGCACCTCGACAACACAGATCGCTATGTCGAAAGTCGTCTCGGTTTCGCTACATCTGGAAATTGATGCTTCGACGCCTGTGCCAAACACTTTAGTCACGCTCACGGAGGGCACTAACACATTCCACGGCACCACCGATGCCAGCGGCGACGTAACCATACCTGACCTTGCCCCGAGCACCACATACACAATTTCCGCAACGTACGTCAGTGGCGCTACGACGTACAAGAATGCGAGCCCGAGCACGGTGAAGAGCCCCCCGTCGGGTACGAGCGGACCGACCACCATCACATTGAGCTAGCCCCAGGTCGAACTTCCGTCACGGCACCCAAACACCGCCGCTTCCCGCGGAAGAGTGTGTGTAAAACCGGGCCTTTTCGGGCATTCTGCTGCAGGATGCACATTGTGGGGCGGGGGGCGGGCTTGGCTCCGGTTCTTCGGGCTGTGGTGTGTGTAAAACCGGGCCTTTTCGGGCATTGTGCTGCAGGACTCACACGCTTCATGGTTGGGCCGTGAATGTAGCAGCATTATGCCCGATTTGTCCCTATTTTACTCACACCGTCGGCGGGCGCCGCCGTCCGCGTCACCATGGCCGGGTTCGCCCGGCCCCGGGACGTTCGTCATCGCCGGTTTCGCCTATGACGATGTTCCGGGGCATTCATGGTGCGAAAGGGTTGCGCACCTGGACGCCGTCGAAATCCATGCCGCTCTGCAAGTCCTCCGAGTACAGCAGGTCCGCGCCGGCGCGGCGTGCAGCCTCGACGATGAGCGCGTCCCAGAGCGAGATCTGCCACCGCGCCGCGGACGCGATGGCACGCTGTACCAGCGCCGCGTCCTCGATCACGGCGACGGTCGGCACAAGCGCGCGGACGGCATCGGCGGCGTCCTTCGCTGCGATCCCGAGCTTCGAGACGGCCACCACGTAGAGTTCGCGCAGCACCTGCGGGCTTGTCCTGGGTCGCGGGCGCTGCGTGAGCACCGCGCGTGCCTGCTGCTGCTTGTCCGGGTTCGCAGCGTCCAACGCGTAGGCGACGACGTTGGTATCGACGAAGGTCGTCACGATGCTCGGGGAATACCGCGCTGCAGCTCTTCCCGCCGCCAGGTCCGCCGGCCTTCGGGTGACCGGCCGCCGGCGCATTCGGTAACCGTGAGGAACTCGTCCCAGGCGACGGCAGCTTCATCGTCGGAGTCGCTGTACTGCTCCAGACTGCGCCGCAAGACTCGGCTGATGGATGTGCCTTCCTGCGCGGCTCGCGCGCGCGCCCGGCGCAGAACCTCTTCGGGGACCGTGATCGTCAGATTGGTCACAATGGTAATATTACACGAGGCCCGTGTGAGCGCGTAGCACGAACATCGTGCTACGCGCGATGACCACACCCCGGCGCAGTGCGCGCGGCGAAGGGGCGGCACACGGACCCGGCCCGGGTGTGTGTAAAACCGGGCCTTTTCGGGCATTGTGCTGCAGGATTCACACCCCAGGGGTTGTGCGCGAACGGGGTCCGGGTTCCCACGCTGGGGTGTGTGTAAAACCGGGCCTTTTCGGGCATTGTGCTGCAGGATTCACACCCCAGGCAAACCCCCGCCGGGGCGCGGCACCCCGGACGACCGTCACCCCGCGGGGCGGCCCCCAACTCACCCCACGGCAGCCTTCGCCGCCGCGAGCACCGCAGCGGACACCGTCGCCTCCTGGCCCAGCGCGCTCACCCCGGACACCGCCGACGCGTACTTCGTGAGGAACGCCGCAGCGGCCGGCGGCAGGGTTTCCGCCGCGGTCGTTAGCAGCGCGGCCTGGCCCTGCGCCGCGAGCGGGCCTACCGCGAGCGCGTCCGGGAAGCCTGTCGTCCCGTTCGCGAGGAACACCGGCGACGGCCCTGCCGAGCCATAGTGCGCTCCGCCGCTGTCTGCGAGTGTCGACCGCGCGAAATCGTAGAGCTTGGAAGCGGTCTCGTACCGGTCGCCGCCCGCGATGCGCACCGATGTCACGACCCCCGCCGCCTTCGCCTGCGCCACCACCGCGTCAGGCACCCGGTCGGTTCCGCCCAGCACGACCAGGTTCCTGATTCCCTGGCTCTTCAGCGCACCAGCCACCGACACGGGCAGCCCGTCGTCGGGAGTCAAGTAGACCGGGATGCGCAGCGCGTTCGAGATCGGGCCGGCCGCGAGCGCGTCGGCGTTCGACGCTCCCGAGGCGAGGAACGCGGTCTTGCCCAGGGTCGACCCGGCACCGATCGTGTAGGGCTGAACGAAGTGCCCGGTCGGATCGTCGCCGTTGACAGTGGCTGCAGCGACGGCAGTGTCGTACCGAGAGCCGCCAGCGACCCGCACCACGTGGTTCAGCTTGTCGCCGGCGAGCGCCTGGACGACCGCGTTGATCTGCGCCACCACCGCGTCCGATACCGAGTCGGCCTTGCCCATCACGAGAACCTGGTAGCCGGACCCACCCGAGCCCTGCAGCACGGACTTGATCGCGGCCGCGGTCGCCGACGGCAGCGATGCACCAGCGGTCAACAGGATCGGCGCATCGACCACTCCCGCGAGGAAGTTCGCCGAGAGCGCGTCGAATCCCTGCTTCTCCGTCGAGCCGTTCGCCACGACCACCGTTCCGGCGGATCCGAACTGGGCAGCGATCTTGGCCGAGGTGTCGTACCGGTCGGTGCCCGCGATGCGGTCGGGCAGCGCGGAGCTGCCCCGCGGCCGCGAGGCGGCTGCACTGTACCGGGCGCTGTACCGAGCCGTGTACTGGGCGGGGTGCGGCGCGGCGACGCGGGCAGCGGTTGCCCCAACCACCGACAGCGCGGTCCGCGCCGTCGTCGGCACGGCGGCGCCAGCCGGCAACGCCGTCATAAGCGCGCAACCCAGGACAACGGCGACCGCAGCTGCCGCACCCCCAGCGCCGACGCGGGCGCGGCGTCCGACACAGCGGCGTCCGACACAGCGGCGGGCGGCGGACGGACAATTCATGGCAAGGCCCCCTGGAGACGTGCGGGCAGAGCGACCGCCCTCGGTATGGCAACTCGAACCGACGTTACCGGGCGGCTGCCGTGAAACCCGGCAATCCCACGGCCGCCGGGTGAGCCGCACACTCCGTCGGCGGAGCTGCGCAGCGCACCGCTACCGGAACTCGGGAACCGGCAAGTCCTCCGCCGGAGCGGGCCGAGCGATCAGGTAGCCCTGCAACAAATCGCACCCGATGTCCTCGAGAACCCGCCGCTCCGCTACGGTCTCGACGCCTTCGCCGAGTACCAACAGATCCAGCGCGTGCCCCAACTGCACCATCGCCTGCACCAGCGCCCGCTGGCGCGGATCGCGATCGATGCCGGCCACGAACGACCGGTCGATCTTCAGGATGTGCACCGGGAACTTCTGCAGGTATGCCAGAGACGAGTACCCGGTGCCGAAATCGTCGAGCGACAGCCGCACCCCGAGCGCGCGCAGCTCCAAGAGTTTGCGCGCCGAGGCCTCCGGGTCCGACATCAGCACCGACTCGGTGATCTCCATGTGCGGCCTCACCTCCGGGCCCAGCCGGTCGAGCAGCACGGCCACTGATTCGACGAAACCGTCCTGGCTGATCTGCCGCGCGGAGATGTTGATGCCCACGTTCACGCGCGTGCCGGCGCGGTTCCATTCCCGGCACTGCGCCCATGCCTCTTCCATCACCCAGTCGCCGAGCTGCCGGATCAGCCCGGTCTCCTCCGCCAGCGGGATGAACTCGGCGGGCGGCACCAGGCCGCGCTCGGGGTGCTGCCAGCGCGCGAGCGCCTCCAGGCCGGTCACCCGCTGCTCCGCCAGGTGCAGGATCGGCTGATAGTGCAGCAGCATCTCGCCGCGGTTGCAGGCACCGGCCAGCGAGAGCTCCGTGCGCAACCGGTCCTGCGCACGCCGTTGCATCCCGGAGTCGAACGTCTCGATCCGGTCCCGGCCCTCGGACTTTGCCCGCGCGGCCGCGGCCTCGGCGTGCCGCAGCAGCGATTCCGCGTCGGCGGCCGTCTCGGTGGCCAATGCCACGCCGATCGAGACGTGTACCTTGAGCCGGTCGTCGCCCAATTGCACCGGCTCGATGAACGTGCCGTGGATGCGCGAGGCCAGTCGCAGTGCGGCCTCCCCGTCCTCGACGCTGTCGCAGATCACAACGTACTCGTCCGAGGCGACGCGACCGACCATCGCCCGCTCGCCGCATTCGTGCGCGACCGTCGACTCGAGACGACGCGCCACCACCTCGAGGAGCTGGTCGCCGGCGTCCCGGCCCAGCGACTCGTTGATCACGCGAAACCGGTCCACGTCGCAGAACAGCACGGCGATCTGGGTATTCGCGATCCACGCGCACGACGGCTGGCAGGGTGCGGCGCGGCGTGCGAGCATCCCGGCGAGCCGGCGCATCACAGTGGATCGGCTCGCCAGGCCGGTGAGCTCGTCAAGGGCGGCCGGGATGCGGTCGTAAGGGCAGTCGGAGCAGGCCGGGATGCCCGGTAAACCCGGCGCGCCCGGCGACACGGCTGCACCGGGCTGTGCCCGCTGCGCCCAGACCGCCACCATGTAGTGTCCTTCGGCCGATTTCGATCGCGGCTTGAGCATCCGTCGTGTCCGGATGCGGCCACGGATCGGGAGTTTCTTCGAGTATGACGCTGTTCTCGGGCTGAGCGGTGTCGCGCGAGCCGCGCATCGGGGGCGCTGTCGGCGCTCTGAGCGGCGTCAGAAGCGCGAGGCTATCAGCGGCGCCGTGTCACAGAAGCGGAGCGCCCACCTCCGCGAGTGTGACCGGGCGGTGCTCCCGGCGCGACAGGTCGGCAGCCTCCGCGATGTACAGCGCGGCCAGGGCGTCCTGCGGAGTGCACGGGCTGGGCACCGTACCCGCCGCGACCTTCAGGAACGTCTCCATCTCGCGGCGGTACGCCGTCTGGAAGCGCGTCTGGAAGTCCGGCCACGGCTCCCCGGTGGGGAAGGCGACGTCGGCCTCGGCGCTGCGGATTGGTGCGCGATCGTCCAGGCCGACCGTGATCTGCGCCTTTGTTCCCGCGAGCTCCATGCGCACGTCGTAGCCCGCCCCGTTGTATCGCGAGGCCTGGAGCGTGGCGAGCGTCCCGTCGGAGAGCCCGATCACCGCCGCTGCCTCGTCGACATCGCCTGCGGCGCCGAAGAACTCGGCGCCGCGATTCACACCAGCGGCGAACACGTAGTCGGCCTCCAGCCCGGTGACCCAGCGCAGGATGTCGAAATCGTGCACGCTGCAGTCCCGGAAGATCCCCCCGCTGGTCGGAATGTATTCCGCGGCAGGCGGTCTCGGGTCGCCGGTAATGAGGTGTACCCGGCGCAGGGAGCCGAGGGCGCCGGCCTGCAGCGCGGCCCGGGCGGACGCGTACCCGGGATCGAAGCGCCGCTGGAATCCGATCTGCACGGGTACCGTCGCCTCCGCCCAGTGCTCGACCACGAGGCGGGTGCGAGACACGTTCTCCGCCACGGGCTTCTCGCAGAACACCGGGATACCGGAGTCGATCGCCCGGATCACCAGATCGGCATGTTCCGACGTCGGCGCCACGATCACCAGCCCGTCGGCCTTTTCGGCGAATGCCGCATCCACGGGCACCACCCGGGCCCGCGTCATGGCGTGGGGGTCAACCCGATTCGCGGCGGCGCGGGCCCGGTCCGCGTCCCGGTCGGCGATCGACAACTCGCCGACCCCCGGCAGCCGCGCAAGGGTCGCGATGTGGGCCATGCCCATGCGGCCGGCTCCGATCACGGTGATGTGCATGTCAAGGCTCCGATCGGATCCGTTGCCGTGCCGCGAACAGCGTCATACCCACTCCCGCACCATCTCGCGACTGGTGCGCTGATCGGCCCCACGCGCCTTCGCGAACTCGGCGATGTCGACGCCGGGCGGGTTCAGCACGTCCTGTTCGACGACGATCCATCCGTCGAATCCGGCGGCCATGACGGCGTCCATCACCGCGCGCAGATCGATATCGCCTCGCCCGAGGGCGGTGAACGCGCCGGAGGCCCAGATCTCCGGCATGCCGCCGCCGGCCGCCAGCACGCGATCCAGGACCGCGCGGTCCACGTCCTTGACGTGCAGGTGGTTGACCCGCTCCCCCCAGCGTTGCAGGGCTTCGACCGGATCGCCGCCGGCGATCGCGAGGTGACCGATGTCCAGCGTCAAGCCGATGTCCGTGGCCCGGAGGAAACGGTCGATCTCGCCGGGCGACTCCACGTAGGTACCGGCGTGGTGGTGGAATGTCGGCTCGAACCCTGCCGCCCGGACGATGTCCGCGGCGCGCTGCGCATTCGATGCCAGCCGTTGCCACGCGGCGTCGGTGAGGGCATCGACCGCAGCGCCGCGGCCGGGGGCGGCGCGCCGGGCGGCCGAACCGGCGTCGGCGAGCGTCGGGAGCGGCATCCGGCCGGGCTCCGGCGGGAGCGACCACCCCGGTGCCCCACCGAGGGCGTCTCGGAAGACGGCGAGTGCATCGTGCAGCACCGGCAGCGCCTCGCGGAACTCTCGGTCGTCGCTCAGCGGCAGCTGCACCCATCCGCCGGCGAGGTCCAGGCCGTGCCGTTCCAGCCGTTCACGGAGCTCGGTGCCCCGGCCGAGATAGCCTACCGGGCCGAGATCGACGCCGTCGTAACCGTTTTCCGCCAGGATCGAGAGCATCTCGTCCGGCGGGATGACGGGCGCGCCGGCCGGGGTCATCTCGAACACGCCGAAGCTCACCGGGGCTCCGGCGACGGCGGGCCGTGGATACTGGCCGGTCACGTCGCCCCCCCGTCGGCGGGGCCGATCGGACCGCCCGGGCCGATCGGA